>JADHUI010000018.1 GCA_016784605.1 Fidelibacterota bacterium
TAAGCGCTTTAATGGCAAGGTCATAATGAGTTTCTACGGGAGTAGAAATGACAATCGCCTGAATAGAAGCATCATTCAATACATCATTCACATTTTTCGTTGTTTGGACAGTTGGGTAATTAGATTCAACAAATTGTCTCCGCTCAGCTGAAAGATCAACAACTGTCTTTAAATGCGTGTCTTTATTTGCTACCAAATTACGAAGGAGATTAGGTCCCCAATAACCAACACCGATTTGAGCTATATTTATCATGATAAGTCTTTTTTTTGATATTATGTTAATTGCATGTTAAGATAAAAGGATATTAAATGAAAATTGAATAAATAAATGGATATGAATAATCCAAATATGATTAATAATGATTCCATAATAATACCATCGGAAATTATCATCTTACCCCCGAAATCACTTGAAAAATATTTAATAATATTTGAACCTTTTTATTGTGTATTCATTTAATAGATTCCTTATGGTTTAAATGAAAAAAGTATTAATAATTACATATTATTGGCCACCGAGTGGAGGCCCGGGTGTTCAAAGAATATTAAAATTCTGTAAATACCTTCCGCAACATGGTTGGGAGCCCACCGTTCTAACTTCAAGAAATGGAGAATACCCCGCTTTGGACACATCACTTATAAATGATGTTAAAAGTCTAAAAGTAGAACATGTAAAAGGATTCTCTTTTTTCAAATTATTTAAATTATTAACAGGTCAAAAAAAAGTGTCAGCTCATCAGCTTAGTTCAACGAAAGGGGACTCATTCTTCTCAAAGTTAACTCGATGGATTAGGTATAATTTGATTTTCCCTGATGGGAAAATTGGATGGTATTGGTCAGCAGTAAAAAAGGGGAAAGAAATTCTTAACGATGAAAACTATGATTTGATTTTTTCAACGAGCCCTCCACATACAGTCCACTTAGTAGGGAAAACATTATCAAAATATTCTAGCCTACCCTGGGTGTGTGATTTTCGCGACCCCTGGACTGACCGTTTCTACTATCAAGAGAACCCAAGGAATAAATTCATTTCTTTTTTGGACTCTTTGTTAGAACAGAATGTATTAAAACGGTGTAATCATTTGACAGTTGTAAGCCCGGGGTTTCTTGAGCTACTGGATTCACATTGGCCCATTAAATCAAAATCGACCATTATTTATAATGGATATGATTCGGATGATTTTAGAGGCTTGAAGGATGAGAACAATCTTGACGAATTTATATCAATTGGCCATATTGGCTCCTTATCAAAATCGCAAAATCCAATTGGTTTAATGCGATCTATTAAAGATTACAATGAATCAAATCCACCCAAAAAATTGTTATTAAAATGTATAGGGTCTATTCATCCAGATATTGAAGAAACAATTCAGGCTAACCAACTAGGTAAATCGTATGAGAAAATGCCATATATGAATCATGATAAAGCAATTGAAAAAATGAAGGAATTTGATTATTTATTTTTAGTCATTCCAGATTGTGTTAAAAATTCGGGTATTATTCCAGGAAAAATATTTGAATATTTTGCCAGCCGTTCGGAGATTATCCTTATAGGAAATCCAGATTCAGATGCATCTAAGCTAATGCGAAAAGCTGGTTATACCCATATTTATGACATAAATGGCAATATTGACTTTTCAAGAATGGATGTGAAAAAACATTTTAATCATTCTGCTATTGAAAAGTATAATCGAAAAAATCAAACAAAAATATTAGCAAACTTATTTAATTCATTAATTGTATGAGAAAAAAAGGAAAACGTTTAAGAGATATCTCGATTAAGGATGTGCAATCATTCTTTACGGATGAACGTTATAAAATCAAAAAAACTATAAATGATTTTAATTCATTGCCCCAAAAAATATTTTCAGAAATGGAACCTGTTTATGTTGTTTCAACGGGAAGGGCTGGAAGTGAATTATTGGTTAAACTAATGAAAGCTTCGAATCTCGGATCTGTACATCACGAGCCGCGGCCGAGAATGTTTTATGGCTCAAAATTGGCTTACGAATTAGGGTCAAACAATATAAAAGCAATTCAAATGGCTTATTTAAATGCACGCTATGATCTATTGAAGAAAACATTTTTAGAAGATGACAGGTTTGTTGAGACGAATAATCGATTATCCTTTTTTATGGAAGCTCTAAGTGATTTATTCCCAAAAGCTAAATTTATTCATTTAATTAGGCATCCCGGTGCTTTTGTGCGAAGTGGGATACGTCGTAAGTACTATCGGGGTAACGAAAATGATGATGCCAGACTTATTCCATTGGAAACAGATTGGATGTTTGATAAATGGGGAAAAGCAACTGATATAGAAAAGATTGGATGGCTATGGAATAAGACGAATGAGATCATTGAAAATGCTAAAAATAAGATCGAACCAAATAGAGTTATTACCTATCACTCGGAAGACTTGTTTAAGAACTTTGAAGTATATAATGATATTTGCCGATTTATAAATCATGGCTTGTTAGATAAAGCAAAGATTCAATCACTCATTGCTAAGCCAACAAACCGACAAACTCAAAATGAGTTTCCAAAATGGAAAGATTGGGCTAATAAAGATAAAATTGAATTAAAAATAGTTGCGCCCTTGGGAATGAAATATAATTTTTGGGAATCTAATGATTAAGTGGATTCGTGGTCATATTTTCAGAAGTGAGTTTAATAAAAATGTCGCAAAACTCGTTTCTGGGACAGTATCTGCAAATGTAATTACAGTATTATTTTTACCTATTTTAACCAGGCTGTATTCCGTTGATGATTTTGGACAATTCCAGCTCTTACTTTCTGTTGCTCTCATTATTACAGTTATTTCAACTCTTAAATATGAAATGACTATTCCTTTGCCCAAAAATAAATCTGATTCGGATGCCTTATTTTTAATCGCTTTCCTATTCCTCATATTTATTAGTTCAGGTCTTTTTATAATATTATATTATTTTGGAAAACCAATATTAAACCTTTTTGATGCTGGACATTTATCTGCTTACCGTTGGTGGATAAGTTTTGCTGTATTATTCGGAGGTGGGTTTGAGTTGATGAATTATGTTTATATGAGAAATAAGTTATTTGGATTGATGGCAAAATATAGAATTCTTCAAGTGGCGATTATTCAAGGTATTTCATTAGCTTATGGGGTTGTATCACCAGACTTCTCTGGTTTGCTTTATGCCTATTTAGCAGGAAACGGATTTGTAGCGATAATAATGTATGTAAAATCAAATGTGTCCATTAAACATGTTAAAATTCGATATGCCTTATTCCAGGCAATGAGATTTAAGAAATTCCCCATGATTAATGCACCAATGGCACTCGTTAACACATTTTCAATGCAACTTCCAGTATTTATGCTTTCCGCCTATTTTTCTCCAGAAATTGTAGGATTTTATATGATGGCTAATAAAATGATCACTATGCCTATGAATTTAATCAGCCGATCTGTTGGTAGAGTCTATTACCAATCTGCATCATCAGCTATTCATAAAGGGAAATATAGGATATTAAGGATATTTAATCAGACTGTCAGAAGGATAGTTAAAGTAGGCATTATTCCAGCCATAATAATATTAGTATTTAGCCCAACTTTAGTTACAATAATCTTGGGGGCACAGTGGTCACAAGCTGGTGTATTCATGCAAATAATGATTCCGTGGTTATTTTTCCAATTCATTAATTTACCCATAAGTACCACATTCTCATTAATTAGAAGACAAGAAATTGGATTTTTACTTATTGTTATTTCAGTATTTGCAAAATATGTTGCTATGGAATATTGGCATACAACTCCAAGCATACAATTATGGGCATTAACTATTGTTTCATCTTTATTCTACATAACATACACTTTTACATCATATTCAATCCTAAAGAGAGTTAAAAAATGATATTTATAGGAAGAATACTTTATTACTTAAAAAAAGCGAGAAATAATTTAATACACAGTTATTTGGCAAATAAATATTCAGGTAGGATAAAATCTATTGGTGCAAACGTTCGATTTAATGGAATTAGTAAAATCACTGGATTGAACAATCTTACAATTGGAAACAATGTACATATTGGCGAAAATGCTTTTTTTAGGGCAGAAGGTGGTTTATCAATCGGGGATAATACTCACTTTGCAAGAAATGTTGTGATTTACACTCACAATCATAATTATGAAGGTGAATATCTTCCATATGACGATACATTTCGATTTAAGAAAGTTACTATTGGTAAGAATGTTTGGGTTGGCATTAATGTGACAATTCTTCCCGGTACTATTATTGGTGATGGTGCCATAATTGGAGCAGGAGCAACAATTTTAGGGCAGGTCGAACCAATGGAAATAATAGGTGCAATAGTAGGTGAAAAAATAAAATCGAGAGATAAAAAACATTATGAGAAACTCGAGGCGGAAAAAAAATATGGTGGAAAAAATGGACAACAATATGAAAAGTAAAATTTGGATTTTAATCCCAATAATTATATTTGTTCTTTTTTACAAATTAATATTACTTAATGAAATCCCTTTAGCGGGTGATATGGTTGCTCATGAACCCATTAAACAATGGATAAACCAGCAAGAAGAAATGCCTCAGTGGTTTCCGAATTTATTTTCAGGTATGCCTTCCTATGGCGGATATATTTATACGCCAGGTGACCCAACAAAAGCTCTTTTCTCTAAAATATTTATAAATCAAGGTTTTCGTTATTGGTTCTACTTTACTTTAGCAGGAATGGGTGTTTTTATCTTTCTTAGAAGAAAAAATATTAATGAATGGGCATCTACTTTAGGTGGGCTTATTTTTGCTTTGACGCCTTATAGTTTTGGCCTGATTAATGCAGGACATAATAATAAAATACTTGCATTTGCTTGGTTACCGTGGGTTTTTCTAGCAGCAGAAAAAGTTCTGGAGAAATATTCATTAAAATCGATTTTATTGCTGGGACTCTTCACGGCATTACAAATGTGGTCTAATCATCCACAAGTTGTGTATTATACTTGGATGCTAATTGGTTTTAGACTTGTGTGGTTACAAGGAGAATCAATTTTAGACAAATCCTGGAACTATAAATCATTTAGCAATAGTTTTGGTGGATTAATTGCAAGTGTGATATTAGCATTAACTATGGTGGGCGATCCATACGTTTCCGTCTTTGAATTTAATAAATATTCAAATCGCGGATCATCATCCGTATTGGATAAAACAGGTGAGACACAGTCAGGAATGAAGTGGGATGAAGCGACTCAATGGTCTTTTCATCCAAATGAAACAGTTTCTTTTTTATATCCATATTTTTATGGGTTACAAAATTATCCAACTCGAGATATAAAATCTGCTGCTTATTGGGGGCATATGCCTTTTACGCAATCAACTCATTATTTTGGTATTATTGTTTTATTAATAGCTATTTTAGGTGCATTTATCAAAAAGCCTAACCGTTTTGAATGGTCTCTTTGGATTGTTGCTTTATTGGCAATCATTATTGGTTTTGGTAATCATTTCCCTTTACTCTTTTCCCCTTTTTTCAATTGGGCTCCATTCTTCAGCAAATTTCGGGTACCATCCATGGTTTATATGACTATTCCACTAATGATGAGTTATTTAGGGGCAGTGGGGTTTAGTCGAGTTATGACAAATATTGAAAATAATTCACCACATGTATTAAAAATGGCCTATAAAGTTTTTGGTGTATTTATTGGTCTAACATTCCTATTCCTTATTGCTGGAGAATCTTTTTCATCTTTTATAAAAGAGGGCGAAACGGGCAGATATAGTGCACAAATCATGGCTTCGATTCGAGAAATGCGAGTCTCATTATATCATAAAGGATTATTAATTGCATTAGGTGTTTCAGGAGCATCCTTAGCCGTCATTTGGGCTGGAAGTCAGAAAAAGATATCTCAAACGATTATGGGTGGTACATTAATGGGATTGATCGTATTAGATATTGGGCTCGTAGATCTGGATTTTCTTCACCTTAAACCAAGTGTTGAAATGAGCAAACAATTCAAAACAAATCAGGGGATAGAATTCTTAAAAAAAGAATATAAATCAGAACCATTTAGGATTTATCCAAAAGATGATTTCACCTCAAATCGCTATGGATATTATGGATTGGAAAGTGTCGGTGGGTATCGACCTTTAAAGCTAAGGCATTATCAAGATTTAATGGATGCAAGCACACGTGGAGGAAGAGTTGAATTTTCAACACCAATTCAAAATATGTTAAATGTGCGATATAAAATTGACAAAGGTCGATTATTGCCAAATCCATCCTATTTACCAAGAGCATGGATGGTTCATTCTCTCATATCGGTTCAGGATCAAAAAGAATCATTAATGGCCGTTTTGAATCCTACTTTTTCTCCGGAAAATCAAGCAGTAATCATTGGTTATGATGGACAAATAAATTTTGAGCCAGGCGTGAATAGTGTAACATTGGTACAATTAGATGAAAATGAAATTATCCTAAATGCCCATAGTGAAAATGGCGGTTTACTCTTATTATCTGAGATTTATTATAAACCAGGTTGGCAAGCATTTGTGAATGGAATTGAATCAAAAATATATCAAACAAATCATGTGCTTAGATCAATCGTTTTGTCCTCGGGCGAGCACCATATTGTTATGAAATATGATGACTCAAATTGGAAATGGATTCGTGTATTATCCCGGATTTCATTTTTTGGAACCTTATTGGCAATAGCCTTTCTTTATAAAGAGCCCCTTCTTAAAGTAATTAAAAAATAATGAAGCAATATCGTCATACAGGAAATATAAAAGCCGGATTATTCATTCTCGGTATTATTCTTATATCGAGTTTATTAATATATACTCAATCACTCGTAAATCGTCTCCGAATAGATAATCGGCAAATTGTAACGCTTTATGCTGAAATCATCGCGAATACGGTGTCTGAACCAGATGATTCTAACCTTGATTTTGTATTCGAGAATATTATTCAAAAAGTACAATTCCCATTAATCCAAACGAGTATAGATGGTGCACCGCAATCGTGGCGCAATCTTCCGGATTATGTCATATCAAATCAAGATCGTAAAAAGTTTTTAACAAAAATGGATGCGCAAACGAGCCCAATTCCCTTAGAATTTGTAGATTCAAAAACAAGAGAAAGAATAACATTTGGAAGTTTACATTATGGCGATTCAGATTTAATCCATCAATTACAATGGCTAGCCTATTTGGAAATATTTGCTGTTGCTATTTTTATCTTTCTCGGCTTTGCTGGATTTTCCTTCATCCGAAATAGTGAAAAAAGACATATTTGGGTTGGAATGGCTAGAGAAACAGCACATCAGTTAGGCACACCAGTTTCTGCTCTAATGGGTTGGGTTGAATGGTTAAAAAAACACCCAGAAAAAACTTTAGAAATCATTCCAGAAATTGAACTCGATTTAAACCGACTTGAGCAAATTAGTCGACGGTTTAGTAAAATGGGTTCTGAGCCAGAAATGGAATGGATTGATTTATCTCAAAATGTGGACCGTGTTATTGGTTATTTAACAAAAAGATTACCTTCCCTTGGAAAAAGTGTACGATTAAAAAATGAAATTTCTTCCGAAATCCCCATTTTTGCGAATGGCTCATTATTAGCATGGTCTATTGAAAATATTATTCGAAATGGCATTGATGCTATAGAAGGTGAAGAAGGTTTCATAAAAGTCACCTTAATAAAAGAAAATAATCGTGTACACATTCATATAAATGATAATGGATGTGGGATTCCTAAAAAAGATTGGAAAAATGTTTTTCGTCCTGGATTTAGTTCTAAAAAAACGGGTTGGGGTTTAGGATTATCTTTAACACAGAGAATAATTGAAGATATTCATGGGGGACAACTTAAAGTGTTGGATTCTTCAATGGGTGTTGGCACAACATTCGAAATAAGTTTTCCTGATCAAAAATAAGGTTTTTAAAAACAATTCTCTCAATCATTGGGTTATTCTGATTCTGAAGGTAATTTTCAGACTAATTTAAAGGAGATTATTGTGGAATTATTGTACGGAGCAGCTCAACCAGGGCAAAGTAGTGGTGGTATAATGGCATTTTTACCATTTGTTCTTATTATGGGGATTATTTATTTTTTAATGATAAGACCTCAAGCGAAGAAGCAAAAAGAAAAATCGTCTATGTTAGATAATTTGGGCAAAGGAGATAAAGTTGTAACGATTGGTGGCATTTATGGCACTATTTCTGGGATTAAAGAAAAAGGGCGCATTGTTCTGCTAAACGTGGATAAATCAACTAACCTAACTGTGAATAAATCGAGTATCGCTGGATTAGCCGAAAAAGTATCATCAACTGATTTAGAAGGCCAAAAGTAATGGCTGTAATGGACATTGTCCATTATGGGGATCCAATCCTCAGAAAAAAGTGTAAACATGTTCAGCAGTTTGATGGGATTGACCGTTTGATTGCTGATATGTTTGATACCATGTATGAAGCAGATGGTATTGGACTTGCAGCCAATCAAGTTGGTTTAGATTTACATTTATTTATAATTGATATTTCCCACACAGAAGAAGCAGATGAACCATTTATTTTTATAAATGGGGATATAATTGACAGTGAAGGCGAATGCGAATATGATGAAGGTTGTTTGTCGATTCCTGGAGTAACATTGAATGTGGTTCGCCCTGAAGCGATTGACTTAAAATACCAGACGGAAAAAGGTGAATGGAAAAAACATACCTTTACAGGATTAGCTGCGCGAGCAATTCAACATGAAATAGACCATTTGAATGGTGTCTATATTGTGGATCGTGTTCAAGAAATTGATCGAATGTCAGTCAAATCGAAATTAAAGGAAATAGAAGCTCAGGCTAAAGAAGAGCAAAAAACAAGACAGACCCTACAAGGGTATAAATTTTAATCGGGTATTAATCCATGCGTATCATTTTTATGGGAAATCCTGCTTTTGCAATTCCATCATTAAAACGTCTTATGGAAAGTTCACATAATGTCGTTGCCGTAGTATCAAATCCTGAAAAACGCATGGGACGCGGAAAAACATTATCTCATACACCGATTGGTCAATTTGCTATTGAAAATAATTTAAACCTTATTCAAGCATCATCATTGTATGATCCTGAATTACACTCTCAACTGTTAGAATTAAAAGCTGATTTAAATATTGTTGTTGCTTATCGGATTTTACCACAAAAATTGATTGAAATACCGAAAACTGGATCCGTGAATTTGCATGCATCTTTGCTACCAAAATACCGGGGTGCGGCACCCATTCAATGGGCATTAATGAATGGAGATCATGAAACGGGCATTTCTACTTTTTTTATTGAAAAAAAAGTGGATACCGGTAAAATTATACATCAACAGAGTATTCCTATTGATACAAAGGATGACTATGACTCCCTTTCCATTAAACTTTCTGAATTAGGATCAAACTTATTACTTAAATCAATTGATGAAATAGAATCTGGAAAAAATATGGGTATAATTCAAGACCATTCACAGATGACAAGAGCTCCAAAGATTACGCGACAAATGACACAAATAATTTGGAATGAATCAGGGGAAAAAATCGCAAATTGGATACGTGGTTTATCGCCCAAGCCAGGTATGTTTACACAATACAAAGGTAAACTGATTAGACTCTTTAATTGTGAATGGGTTAATGAAAGGAATAAAGAATTGAGTCCAGGTCACATTTATAATGTGGATAATGCCTTTATTGATGTTGTCACAGGCAATGGGTTATTGCGCATATATGAAGTACAGCTAGAAGGTAAACGTCGCATGACTATCCAAGATTTTCTTGCAGGGAATAGGATTGAAAAAGGGGAATATTTGGGGGATTTATCTTGAACGCTCGAATGGCAACTCTACTGATATTGGCGTCATTTGATAAAACAGGGTTACAATTAAAGCACGTTCGGGATCAAATTTTTAAAACAAAAAAAGTATCATCTTCTGACCGCCAAAGAGCGACAGCATTGACAAATGATATAATAAGGTGGCTATCGGTTTTAGATTCAATGTTTACACCTTTTTTGAACTATCAAATAAAACGATTAGACCCAAAAGTAAAAGCCGCATTAAGAATGGGTGTATATGAAGGTGTTTTTGATCAAGAAATCCCATCTTATGCGGCTATTCATTCTGCCGTTGAAACAATTAAATCTGCCAGCAATAAAAAAGCAGCAGGACTGGTGAATGCCGTTCTTAGAAAAACCATTAAACACCATCCAAAAAATTCATTCATTAAAGAAGCGTATGTTCAAAAAGCATTTCCCCAATGGTTGTCAAAAAAATGGATTCATCAGTTTGGTGAAAAAGATACAACCGATTTAAAAAATACCTTTATTAAACAACGGCCAATCATGATAAGAATTGATACTCATATTGAGAGTGTGTTTAATGAATTAAAGGAATTTGGTGCTATTTGGAAACCACTTGCCAAAATGGATAATATGGTTGAAATACAAAAGGGTGGGGGTATTCTAACCAAAACAAAATCATTTCAAGCAGGGGACTTTTCTATCCAAGACGCTGGGTCTGCGGCTGTTATATTATTGTTAAATCCAAAAGCGAACGAAACCATTTTAGATGTTTGTGGTGCTCCCGGAACAAAATCATTTGCTATTGCACATCGGATGGGTGATAATGGAGAATTATTTGTTTTTGATTCTGATTCATCTAGGTTGAATATTGCAATAGAAGGGGCTAATCGGTTTAATTTTAGCTCTATTAAATGGGAACAAAAAGACGCTACAACAGATACATATCCTATGGCAGACCGAATTTTAATCGATGCACCATGCACTGGCACGGGTGTTATTGGAAGAAAACCTGATTTAAAATGGAGACGACAAAAAAGTGATATTCTTGAAATGAATCTCATTCAAAAATCCATTTTAACCCATATGAGCCAATTTGTTAATCCGAATGGTATTATTGTTTATGCAACGTGTTCAATTGAACCAGAAGAAAATTGGGAAGTGGTGAATGAGTTCCTTATATTGAATGATGATTTCAAAATTGAGTCTGCAAAACAATGGGTCCCAGATAGTTGGGTTGATGAAAATGGTTGTTTATTTACCTTTCCATCTAGACATAATACGGATGGTATTTTTGCTTGTCGGTTAAAACGAATATGAAAAATATATTCTTCAAATCAATTATCATTTTTAGTGGTATCATTATAGTTGTTGTTATAATAATGGATTTTATCGTTATGCCATCCTATGTACGACATGATAAGGGACAATATCTCGTTAATGTAAAAAATAAGAATTTAAAGTATGCATTAAAAGTTTTGGAATCTGAAGGATTCAAAGGAGTCATCTCAGACACATTATATTCAGATCGTTATGATGCTGGGACTGTCATTGATCAGTATCCTCGTGAAAATACAAAAGTAAAAAAAGGACGTACTGTTCGCCTAAAAATTACTCAAAATGAAAAGTTAGTCCGTGTACCCTACTTAGTGGGACAAAGTTTGCGTAGTGCTGAGTTAGCTTTATTCCAATCAGGTTTGGCTATTGATACCGTTTATCAGGAATATAACTCAGATTATCCATCTGGGAATATTACTTGGCAGCAACCGAAAGGTGGTGACCGATTAAAAAAAGGATTGGGAGTCCATATTATGGTAAGCCAAGGTGTACCACCTAATTTTTTTCAAGTACCAAATCTTTATGGATTAAGTCAAAAAAGAGCTAAAGAAGAAATTGTGACTTCTGGTTTACGAGTCGGTTCAGTTAGTTATCGGCAAAATGAAGATTTAATTCCATATACTGTATTGGACCAATCTATTTCGGCTGGGACCGTCCTTGAAAAACGCGCCATCATTAATATTACCGTAAGTATACTTGATTTGAATGATATATATAATCAGGTGATTGATAAGTGAAACCCATTCCAATGAGTGAGTATGCTCGAAAAGGAATTCACTTAATTTCATCCTTTATTCCATTATTTTATTTATGGTTTTCTCCAACAAAAGAGATCATTTTAAGTGGAATAGGCCTATTAATTCTTTTTTCTATTCTTTTGGAATATGGACGGAAACATTCAGAGTGGGGGAAAAGAATATTCAAGAATTATTTTAATTTTATGCTTAGACAACATGAATCTAAAGGTGCTTTAACTGGGGCCAGTTGGGTTTTAATTGGCATGTTTATAACGATTTTACTCTTTCAAAAATTTATAGCCATTCTGGCTCTATTGTTCATGGTTTTTGGGGATACATTCGCAGCATTAATTGGAAAAAAGTTCCCATTTGGTTTGGTAGGTGACAAAACGATATCAGGAATGATTGGCGGAATAATTGTTATTTGTTTTGTGAGCTATTTATTTCGGGGATATGTTCCTTTTCTGCCTGCGGTCGGGGGCGCTATTGTTGCTATGATTGTTGAAATACTCCCGATACGATTAGATGATAATTTAACCATTCCATTGAGTGCAGGTTTAACGATTACCTTTTTAACGGGGGGATTTGTATGACATTTTTGTCTCCCTCTGTTTTATTTGCTTTAGCAGCTGTATCAATTCCGCTTATTATTCATCTATTCAGCAAATTTAGAACTCAAAAAATTGATTTTAGTACAATCAGCTTTATTCAAGATTTAGAGCATGAAACAATTCGCAACATTAAAATCAAACAATGGATAATATTACTATTAAGAATGGTAATTGTTTTAGCATTAGTCCTATTATTCTCACGTCCAGTCATGGAAGGGTTTATACCCGGATGGATGGGAGCCGAACTGGAATCGAGAATAGTAGTCGTTGTTGATAATTCTGCAAGTATGTCAGCTCTCATTGATGGAGAATCTCGCCTGTCAAGATCGAAAAAATCGATGATTGATATCGTTTCTATATTTGGGGATAATTCTCTTTTTGATATATACCAAACAAACCCACCCAAAAAAGTGTATTCAGGCCCCATCGATTTACCTGTTATTAGACCCATAATCCATGCAATACCCGTAACAGCTTCAAATGATCATCTTTGGGCATTTATTGATTCAACGATTGCATCGATCGAATCAACCGAGCCTAATAAAGAATGTATTATTTTCAGTGATTTTCAAACATGGCCGGATTCTATTCGATCCAAGGCTAATCAAGGGCAATCCTGGCGATATTATTTAGTTTCTCAAGGACAAATACAAGACAACTTATCTATCTTAGATGTTCAATCAGTTAGCCGCGTAAAAACAAAAAATCAATTATTAAAATTGAATACACGTATATTGAATAATGGGTTAATACCCAAAGCAAATATCCCGATAGAATTACTTTTCGACGACCATCGAGTAGGGCAAGTCGTGACTGAGTTTTCTCCGGGAACATCCAAAGATTTTTTATTTCAGGCTTTCCCTACAAGTGATAATCTTGTTAAGGGGACAATTCAGTTACCAAAAGATGATTTTGAACTGGATAATGAAATTGTTATTAATTTGCCCATTACTTCTCAAATAAAATGTGCCATATTTAGTCGATCTTCTGATAATATTTTTATGTTGGAAACAGCCTTACGATCAATCAATGAAAAGGAAGAATTCCTATCGATTGAAACAAGAATTCAGACAGAGTTAAATCGACTATTCCTTGATGATATTGATGTGGCGCTTTTCCATAATGTAGGTGTGTTGTCAGAGCAAAGTATCACTGAATTAAAGGCATTTCAAAAAAAAGGGGGTGGAATTATTTGGTTTGGAGGCGGTTTAAGTAATCAACCAAAAAATATCCATGACATTGGAATACCCACCATTAAAAATGTGGTTGAATCTAAAACAGGATTCTTCAAAGCTCAGAAGGGTGAACATTTCAATCAATTATTTGAAAATTTAAATGTACGTCATATCGATAGAGAATTGCCTGAAATATTCAAATATGCAAAAATAAATCCATCACATTTAAATCAGGTATTATTAAGCTTGAATAATGGTGACCCACTGTTAATTGAAAAAAAGGTTGGCTCTGGGCATTTGTTTTATTTTGCTTCCCAAATCGATTTACGTTGGAATGATCTACCCATGAGGGGTGCATTTATACCAATGCTTCATCAATTATTGCTTACAGCTGGAACAGATGAATTGAATTCAGACCCTGTTTGGATTGATGAATCAAAGTGGGTTGCATTAAACCATGAATTGTTAAATCATGAATGGGAGTTGGTGCTCCCAAGTGGGTCTAAAGAAAAATTAATTCCTGATTTCCAACAAAAAGGATTACTCATTTCAAATACGAATAAATTGGGCGCTTATACCCTATTTTCTAATGGTGTTCCCTATACATCTTTTTCCACCATTCTTCACCCGAGTGAAATACCCGCTGATCCTATTATGAAAGCAGAATTATTGTCTATCTTCCCAGATGAAAGTGCTAAGTATTTGGAGAATTCTGTCGAATTTACTCAATCGTTTAACGAAGCAAGACATGGGAAATCCCTATGGAAAACATTTCTCTTTATTGCTCTTTTAGCTATGATTGGAGAAACAATCCTTAGCCGAGGAACCGGTGAAACAATAAAAAGGAGTCAAGATTGATCCGAGGGATAGATACTGTTATAAAAGAAAAAGTTCTTTTAGTGGGTACGCTAACACGCGGGATGGATGAATCGGACTTATCGGACCATTTGGATGAATTGGAATTATTAGCTGATACGGCTGGCGCGGAAGTTGTGGGGCGAGTAACACAAAAAATCTCCAAAATCAATCCGGCCTTTTTTATTGGAAAAGGGAAAGCTGAAGAAGTATTATCTCAAGCAGAAGCTCTTGATGTTAGTTTACTTGTATTTGACGATGAGTTATCTCCAGCTCAAATAAAAAATTATCATAAAATTGCCAAAGATTTAAAAGTGATAGACCGTAGTGCACTTATTTTGGATATTTTTCAAAAACACGCCAAAACACGGGAAGCACGCACTCAAGTGGATTTAGCTTACTTCGAGTATTTATTGCCACGATTAACGCGTCAATGGACGCATTTAGAGCGCCAAATGGGTGGTATTGGTACAAGAGCCGGAATGGGGGAAACGCAGATTGAAATTGATAGGCGACTTATTCGTGAACGAATTTCTCGATTAAAAAAAGATTTACAGAAAATAGAGAAAGAACGGCAAACACAAAGTAAGAAACGAGCAGAAGAATTCAGATGTGCTCTTGTGGGTTATACAAATGCGGGGAAGTCAACTTTATTCAATGCATTAACAGGTTCTAAAGTTTATATCCAGGATCAGCTTTTTGCAACATTAGATACAACTATTCGCCATCTAGACGTAAGTGATTCTCATAAAGTATTATTAAGTGATACGGTTGGATTTATACGAAAATTACCTCACCATTTAGTCGCATCCTTCAGAAGTACATTAAAAGAAGTCATTGAAGCAGATTTACTTTTAATTATTTTGGATATGTCATCGCCGCAAATATTAGAACATGCTGAAACAATCGAAAGTGTATTGAAAGATTTAAATGCCCAAAATATTCCAACATTATTTGTTTTGAATAAAGTTGATTTGTTTTCTGATGATAATCGGGTTTTGAAATTGCAGCGACGTTTTCCACATTCAGTCATGATTTCTGCTAAAAATCATTTAAGATTATCCGAACTCAAAAAGCGAATTATTCGATTAATGGAAAAAGAATATGAAACGATTGATCTTTCATTCTCATTTGATGAAGGTAAAATGATAGCTCGTGCACAAGAAGGGGTAGAAGTGTTAGAACGAGAATGGACAGAAGATGGTTTACAATTGCGCATCCGTGGACATCGAACTCGCATTGAAAAATTATTAAAAAATAAAGTACAGTAATTTATTCTTGATCGTGAGTTACTTGTCGCATTTTACGGTTTAAGTACCAAGGGAAAAAAAGTTTGACAAATGGAATTAGGCTCAGTTTCCACGGCAAATAAACGGTACGCTTTTTCTTCTGGATTCCATTTATAATACCTTCAACACATTCTTCAACACTAATGGATTCCTTACTATGATCCTTTTTGTTCTCCCTTATTTGAGTCCCATCAGGACCAAAAGCATTGCTACGTAAATTGGTTCCACGAATCCAACCAAGAATAATATCCATAAATTGAACAGAATCACCCATTTCACATTCAAGGGAATCTGTGAGTCCTTTTAATGCATGTTTTGAAGCCGCATAGCCGGTATGATTTGGGAAACCCATAATCGCTTGTCCTGTAGAAACTGAAATGATGAGTCCATGGGAGTCTTTTAAAAAGGGGAGAGCCGGATGAATTGTATTTAATGCACCATGATAATTCGTATCCATTAAATCTTTAAAAAATTGAACATCCTGAATTTCATTGAATGGAGCCCACATGCTAATACCAGCATTAAGAATTAAAATATCTAAACTCCCAAAGGATTCAATTCCTTTTGCTACTAATTGTTTGCAATCTGCCGGGCGAGTGATATCCGTTTTAACGGCAACACATTGCCCACCTTTATTAATAATATCGTTTTTAACATTTTCAAGTTTAGCTTCTGATCGCGCACCCATGATTATTTTAGCCCCTAAATCAGCACATTTCTTAGCTAATAGTTCACCAATTCCAGATGAAGCACCTGTAATAAGGATGGTTTTGTTCTTTATATTCATGAGCTCTTATAATTAATCTGCGAAGACATTATTCTTAATCCCAAAAATATTATCGGGATCGATTGAATCTTTCACATTCTTGATCATATCAATACTGGAATCTGATAAGGTGTCTTTCATAAAATCTTTTCTTAATTTTCCAACACCATGATGATGGGAAATAGATCCGCCATTATCCATAATTGATTGGCGTATTTTATGCTCAATTTCACCAAAGAGTGCTTCTGCATGATCGATTCCTTTGATGTACAGCCCAAACATAAAATATATTGCTACTCCTGTGTGATAAATTTGTGGAATACGATAGGACATATAAGGAATTCCAGGGATAGAGTGTTTCTCGTGCAAATCGTATAAAGTTTTCGTTGCTTCATCGCAAACTTTTTGAATGTTAGACCAAGGGACGGATGTTTCCATTGTTTCACCAATTACATGGAAATCGGTTAAAAAATCCCGCACATAGGCAATGGCATAGGTGAGCATATAACCTCGTTTTCCATTCTCAGCCCCACCAGCTAATCCGGAATGTTTTACCGCCAATGCATTTAAATTCTTTTCTTGATAAGCCACTTCATTTGCATCGCCTTCCATAACGAATGTTGCAGCACACATTTTATGTGGATCAAATCCTTTAATATTGAGTACGAAAAATTTCTTTATATCGTCCAATATTTTCGAAAATCCCGTCGATTTAGGCTTTAAAGCTTGCCCGAATCTAAATTGAATATTATCCACTAAACGCGCGCTTGCGGGTATATAATTAGTTTGGGATAATTCATGCAAAAATTGTACACCGTTTTCCCAAGCAGGAAAAACGGCTGAACCATATTTTTGAACTTCAGGTTTTTCATGGATTTTGACGATGGCTTTTGTAATAATCCCAAGATTCCCTTCATTGCCGTAAATGAAATTTTCAGGTCGCATGCCAATCGAAGCCCGAACAATAGGGGAAACTTGATCAATTACCCCAGTGGGTGTAATCATGGTCACATTTTTTACAATATCTTCAATATTCCCGTATCGGTTTTTTTTCATCCCACTGGCATGGGTTGCAATCCAGCCGCCCAAGGTGGATAATTCAACACTGTCCGGTTCATGGCCAACCATATAACCTAATTTCCCTAATTCATCTTCCATATACGTTCCAGTAATACCCGCTTGAATACAGGCACGACGGTCTTCTTGATTTACCCATTCAATTTTATCCATTCGCCTCATATCCACAGCAACTATCATACGTGTTTCATTTTCAGGAAGCTTTAGAGCACTGCTTACACTTGTGCCTCCGCCATAAGGAATGATACAAACATCGTGCTTAGAAGCATACTGAATAATTTGTTGAACTTCGTCCTCCGACTCAGGGTAGAAAACCAAATCTACCGTATGATCAATTTTATCATACAAAACTTTATATACTTCTTCAGATGTCGTTTGTCCATGACTATGAATTAATCTGTCATCATTCGCACCCGTAAATCGATCTGAATCAAAATTTGCTTTTATATCATTAAGAAAAGGTTCATTCATTGTTGGTTCAGAAACAGGTTTATCTTCTACTTGTGGGAGTAAATCGTTAGGATCAATTTTAAATCCTAACACTTCTTCGACGTAAGGGATCAAGTCGGGCATAGGTGTTCCACATAAATCATAACGATTTCCAAACATCGTAACAGATCGATCATCGTTAAGGGTGAACCCAGAATCTTTATATCCCCATTTATGGCCAAAAGAAATATCATCATTAGCAAAAAACTTTTTACGAGACATTGTATTTTTCTCCAATTTGTTTAATCGTGCTTTCTAAATCTTGAGTGAATTGAATCACAGGTTGTGGGTCTAATCCAGAATCATATTCTGTTCCAATATGTTCCTCAATATACTCACTTGGATATATGGGGTCGCCAATTTCTATTTTAATAAAGGTTGGTCGCATTAAAAAGTTATCTTTTGGCCAAGCTTTGTGAGATCCATGAATATATAGAGGGACGATAGGTACATTTAATTTAATAGCAAACGCTGCAGCACCTTTTTTAAATCGTCTCATTTCACCCGGTTTACCACGCGTTCCTTCAGGAAACATAATAATACTTCGATTATCTAAAGCCATAAATCCTCGGCAAAGTGCTATTGTATCATTAAGACTAAATGAATGATTCCCTTTTATCCTTCGGTCAATGGGAATCAAATTCATACCAATATTCGTGAGTATGCGCTTTAATTTATTGTCAAACCAATAATCTCTCGCAGCCAACATTCCAAAATGACTGAAACCTTTCCCGGAGGCTGTCATAAGTAAAGCCACGTCCATGTGACTATTATGGTTGCAACATAAAATATAGGATGTGGTTGGGATTTTCTCTCGTCCAATGACCTTGACAGGAGTATAAATAGTAAAAACTGTTTTACAAAATATCTCGAATAATTTTTTAAAGAACTGAGATATGAACGATTGTTTTGTCAGTAAATACGAAAATTTATCGTCTTCGAGAACTGAATAAGGTTTCATTTACTTTCGTCCATATTTCATATGCGCTTGTGTAAAAGTTCCACTTGCAATGGCAGACATTAAAGAAATCTCAAGTGCCAGACTAGATGCGCAAATAATTTCGGCTAATTTTCGTGATGAAAATTCACCTGTGTCGCATCCGAGTAATTTTAAATTCTTTTGTTGTGGAATGAGTCGTGTGCCTCCGCCAACGGTCCCAACAGTGATTGATGGAAGGGTAAGACGGCATTTTAATCCGTCTTCAACCGGTTCAGTTTGGAAATGACCAATAGAATTTTCTGCAACACATGCTGTATCTTGTCCTGTGGCAATATATATAGCAGTCAAGGCATTTGAAATGTGTAAATGGCATCCGGTTGTTCCTGCCATATTAGTAACGGTTGGGCCAACTTGTTGAAATATATCTACTTCATCTAAATGAAGTCCCAAAATACGTTTTAATACAGAATGTTTAAGGGTTGTTTCAGCAATAACGCTGTGTCCGCGTCCCATAATCATGGTTCGAGCGGACGCTTTTTTATCACTGTTAAAACCTGATTCCAATATGTAATTATAACCCGTATTGTTCTGGATGTAGTCACAGGCGAGTTTTGCTGCAAGTGTAACCATATTTTGTCCGGCAGCATTTCCCGTATTTAAAACCATATCCAGTACAACAAAATTTTGAATAGGATATTGATCAATTCGAAGCAATTTCCCATAATTGGTAGAAGATTCGGCTACTTTTTTAATTTCGTCAAAATGCTCATCAATCCATTTCATAAATTCAGATGATTCTTTTAATGTATTGAAAACAAAAACAGGAGCGCGTGATAATTCTTGTTTAATATATTGGGTAGATATGCCGCCCGAAAGGGCAGAAGCATACATGCCACGACTCATGGAAATGGCTAAAGTACCTTCTAATGTACAGACGGGAACGGTAAATGAACCTTTGGCATATTCACCTTTAACCACTAATGGACCAGCAATAGCCATAGGGATTGGCATAAAACCAATATGGTTTTCAATGATTCCTTTTAAATCTTCTGGATCATCTGTGGGCGTATCGTCAAAACGAAGTCCAGAGTTTTCTTCCAGCCAGTTTAGACGTTTGAGTGTATCATCACTTGTAAAGCCGCTGGGGATTTTGCGATTATTTTCAGAAAGTATTTTTTTATTATTTTTCATGGATGAACTATCGGGATAGAAATGAAGGAAAAAAGGGTGCCGGGCAGGCGACTTTCAAGACCGCGATCTGATTGACGGTGGAGGCCTCTTGCGAACAGCAAACTTCCTTGATCTCCTTTATAGAGAAAGGCCTGTTTTTTGTTAACAAAGTACAGCCCCCTATTTTTAAGGGTAGATCTTGAATAGGCAAACACTGCCCGGAATCTTTCAATAATCGCCATGAATTTAGACACGAGCTATCTTTCGCCGCAATTCATTTAAGATGATTTTGGAATATTTATTTGATTTTCAGATGAGGCAACTACAACAGCAACAGATGCATCTCCTGTTACATTTACAGTTGTTCGCATCATATCTAAAATACGATCTACGCCAAGGATGAGTGCAATCCCACCACTTGGGACACCGACAGCTTCAAGGATAATCACTAACATAATAATACCTGCGCCCGGTACGGCGGCTGTTCCGATCGAAGCTAAAACAGCGGTTAATATAATGGTTAATTGTGCGCCAATATCCAAATTCATCCCCAAGGTTTGGGCAATAAAAACGGCTGCAACAGCTTGATAGAGAGCCGTTCCATCCATATTTATGGTGGCACCTAATGGAAGGACAAAAGATGAAACTTCTTCTGATACACCTAACTCATCTTCGCATCGTTCCATTGTAACGGGTAATGTTGCGCCACTGGAACTTGTTGAAAAAGCCAATAATTGGGCTGGGGCAATTCCTTTGTAAAATGTTTTTAAGGGCATTTTAGAAAAAAGTTTTAACAGGAGTGTGTACGTCCCGAACATATGTAAAAGAAGCCCAAGAATGACCGCTACCATATAAAAGCCTAATGCACCTAACAATTCCATAACTTGGGTTAAATTATCTCCAGCTACTTTATTGATGGTTTGGGCGATTAATGCAAAAACACCATATGGAGCCATTAACATAATAATGTCCACTAATTTTATAATGACATCATTAAATCCCTCAAAAAAGTCTAATACCGGTTTAGCCTTTTTTTGAGATACTTGAATAAGTCCAATGCCTAAAAAGATTGCTACAAAAACAATTTGAAGCATATTTCGGTTATTGGAAGCTGAATTGAAAAAATTACTTGGAACCATATCTACGATAGGTTGGAGAGGGCCACGATCTTTTACTTTGTGAGCTGAGCCTGTTCTAGAAGTTGCATCTTCTTCATAAGTTTGTTGCAACTTTATTTTCATTTCTTCCGGAACTTTATCGCCAGGGTTGAGGCCATTTACAATAACGAGTCCAATGGTGACAGAAATCGCGGTTGTTAAAATATAGATTGAAATAGTTTTGCCACCAATACGGGATAATTTTTTTAAATCTGACAAAGAAGCAACGCCTGTTACGAGTGAGGATAACACTAAAGGGACAGCAATTAATTTTAATAAATTAATAAAAATTGTTCCAAATGGTGCAATCCAATGCGTAGTAAAAGTTCCCCATCCTGATGTTGCACTTAGGATTCCGTATCCTAAACCCAGAACGAGTCCGATAATTATTTTCCAGTGTAATGGAAGGTTTTTCATTGCTATTTCCTTATATCTTTATTCAAAGAAGTGGGGAATTTAATGGTGAAAAAGTCCAGAATCTCGATTTTCTTGGTATCATTATTATTTTTGATATGGTCATTCCTAGCAATTTGTAGAAAACCAACCTTTGATATTTCATCTGGGGTAGGTGGATTCCGGATATTTTTCCAAAATTCCGGAATGACAAGGCTGAAGGCGGGAATACCATATTCTGATTTTACTCTAATTAGAGATGCTGTCATTCCTGGCTATGACCCGGAATCCATGTTTTAAATATTTTACAAGGAAAAATGGAATGATAAGGTTATTCCAATAATGAAATAATTTTATTCACATCATTGGTCGGTTGTTGACATGCATAATTTTCACAAAAATATATTGTAGGTTTATTGTTAATCATAACATGATTCTCTGTCCAAGGAGCCAAGTCTACTAGACTTTTATCCTTATTCGTATCTTTGAATAAAACAACTTTGTTGGGAGCATAGAGTGAGGACAATTTATTGAGAATAGTTTGTGTTTCAGGAGAATCATTTCCGACGATAACAATCTCTTTTGGTTCGTTTGTTTCAAAGAGAAAAGATGAAATTAAATAACTATGACCTGTCGGTGCTCGAAGAATTTGATCCGAAAAAGCACGATAGGCATTTTCAGCTAAGGTGAGCCATTTTGTGTCACCCGTCATTCTACCTAATCGTTGACAATCCATTACGGCAACGGAATTCCCGGCAGGAATGGCACCGTCATAAGTGTCTTTGGCGCGTACAATTAATTTTTCTGCTGAGTCCGCACCCAGGTAAAACCCGCCCCCTATTGGATCAGAAAAATCTTCTTCCATTATATGAGCTAATTGGACTGCTTCGGTTAACCAAAGTGCATTAAAAGTTGTTTCATAAAGATTGAGTAAACCCCAAATCATAAAGGCATAATCATCTAAATGGGCATCTATTCCCGATACACCTTTCCTAAAACGTTTCTTCAGTCGACCTTTTTTATCCCGAAGTTCTTTCAAAATAAAATGAGCGCTCTTTTCGGCCGCTTTTGTGTATTTTGGCTCATTCAATATTTGTCCGCCCATGGATAATGCAGCAATCATGAGCCCATTCCAATCGGTCAGGATTTTATCATCTTTCAATGGATGAATTCGCTTTTCTCGAATGGGAAATAATTTCTGTCGAGATTGATCAATAAATGAATCCAATTCGGATAAACTCATTTTAAGCTTTTCGGCGATAGTTAATTTTGATTCAGAGAAATGGGGGATATTGTTGTATGATTCTTCACCAGATGCTTCATCTTTAAAATTTCCATCTTCCGAAATACCGAAAATTGCATTAAATAAGTTGGCATCATTTTTTTCCAGGATTTGGTCTATCTCTTTATGCGACCAAACATAAAATTTGCCTTCTTCGCCATCAGAATCTGCATCTTCAGCAGAATAAAATCCCCCATTCGGCGATGTCATATCTCGTAATACATATGTGAATATTTCTTGGGCTGTTTGGGCATATTCTTCTTTTCTAGTCATCTGATAAGTTTCTAAATAAGCCATGGATATCATGGCTTGATCGTATAGCATTTTTTCGAAGTGAGGGAGAAGCCATTCTTCATCTGTGGAATATCGATGAAATCCAAATCCGATATGGTCATAAATGCCACCGCGACGCATATTTTGCAATGTAGATTCGACCATTTGAAGTGCTTTTTCTTCGCCTGTCATTTGATAATAGCGCAATAAATAAATTAAATTATGGGGAGAAGGAAATTTGGGCGATTGACCGAACCCGCCATAATCAGAATCAAATCGACTTACAAATTGCTCATAAGTGCTTGTTAATATGGATGGATCTAACGGATTTCCTAATTGAGTTAGATTCACTTGTAGTAAATATTGGGTAATGCGATTGATCGAATTTTGAATTTCATTCTGTTTAGACTCCCACGCATCAGCAATACTGGGAAGCAGTTGTAGCATTCCGGGTCGTTGACCTCGACCATTCTTCGGGAAATAAGTTCCGGCGAAAAAAGGTTCTTTATTAGGGGTCATAATGATGGTTAAAGGCCAGCCACCGCGTCCAGTCATTGCTTGGCAAACGGACATATATACATGATCTACTTCAGGCATTTCTTCCCGATCCACTTTAATGGATATAAAATGTTTATTCATGAGTGCAGCCACTGTGGAATCTTCGAAAGATTCGTGTTCCATCACATGGCACCAGTGACACGTAGAATATCCAATTGAGAGAAAAATGGGTTTATTCTCTTCCTTCGCTTTATTAAAGGCTTCATCACCCCATGGATACCAATCTACAGGATTTGTAGCATGTTGGAGTAAATAAGGACTTTGTGAAAATGCTAATCGGTTTTGATGATTATGATCCATGTGACTATCCTTTTGAGATTTCCCTGAACAGGCTGGGTTAAGCATGACGCCTAATAAAAAAATGACCCAATGACATTTCATGTTTTGATGTGAATTAAACCCTTTGTTTCCTCAATAAAGTATAACGGAAATCTAGAGTGATATGAAGCGGTAATTAACTTTAAAAAGGGTGAAGAACCCTAACTACTGTGCCTAAAATTAAAAATAAGTCAAATCCTCGTCGACAAAAGGTGAAGCTACTTATAAAAATTGCCAAAACTACTGTCCTTAAGTAGTCAAAAATACTGTCCAAAAACACCCAAAAATACGTAGATCACCCCATTGTAGAATCGAATGAGTAAGCCATAAACTTTAGCTAAGTTATTGTAACGAATCCCGTTAATTGAATTATAAAGGAAAAAACTGATGGGAAGATGGATATTTATATATTTTGTATCACTTATAATCCTTTTTGGAAAAGGAGGCGTCGGCGGGCTACAACTTAAATCTATCTATGATCAAGAATCGGGTTCGGATGACTCCTATTTAAATCTTACTATTGACGATCCATTTCGTTTTAGTGAGCAATTTAGTTTAGAATTTGATTTCTATATTTATGGTGTTAAGCCGTTTGGCTTCATTTGTTCTGGACACTTACCTGATGAAAAAGACTATTTTACATTAACATATATTGACTTTCGAAATCCTGATACAAGCTATATCGACTTATCCTTTATTGATAACGTAAGCATTCTAAGTATTCCGCTCGTAAATGAGTATCAAGGAAGAAATATATGGAGCCACCTAGAGTTGAAATTTAATTTATTATCTGATTCGGTTGGTATTGCATTCAACAATCAAAATATGAATTGGGCAAAATATGTTTTGCCGAATGAAATGAAACTTAACCTTATTTTTGGGGAAAGTGCTTATAGGAAAGAAGCCCCCAGGATAGGAATACAAAATATTAAAGTATTCAACACAGACCAAAGATTAATGTATCGTTGGGCACTAAATGAGTTAAGTGGAAACTGGATGTTTGATGATATAAAAAATAAAAAAGCCTTTGCGTCTAATGTAAAGTACTTAAGTAATCGACATTCAGAATTTGAAAAAATAGTTGAATTTCCGGTTAAACAATATTCTCCAATTGCTTTTTCGGTTGAAAATAATAGAAGTGGAAAAATATTTGCTATTACCGATTCGAGTCTTTTAGAGCTAAATCTTGTCCGTAACACACTATTTAATTATCCTATTGCAACAAAATTTCCACATGAACCTTCATTTATATATAATCAAAAGTTAAATGAAATTACCGTATGTGCAGATGGTGGCTTAGGAAATGTGGGTGTCTTAAATATGGAAACATTCAATTGGCAATGGGGAAATGACACTTCTTCCATAGATCAATATTTTGAAGCAGCTTTAGTTGTAAATGAAAATTCTGGAGATTTATACCGAATTGGTGGCTATGGATGGTATAAAGTAAAAAATGATATATTCCATTATTCACGAGAAAAGAATAAATGGCGAAAAATATCTTACCATTTGGACGAAGGTGAATCATTCTATCCGCGAACCCCATTAGATGCGGCCTTTAATAGAGATAATTCAATCTATATATTAGGTGGTTTTGGGAATAAAACGGGTCAACAAGAATTAGGTTTTTCTCCTATCCTTGATCTTTGGGAATTCAATATTTTGACAGAAGAGTTAACAAGGAAATGGTCGATTACAAATCCAATACTCAATATTAATAATGGTGTCATTATTAGTGATATTAATTCTGCTCTCATTTCAGTTAAGGAAGAATCTGAAAATAAAAATAATTCGCTATCTTATTATATGATTGATCTAAATAATCCTGTATTAAAAAAAATAGATATTCGTTTTGATAATAAATATATCTTTGACCCAAATATATTTTATGTCAAAGAAACAAATGAATTAATGTTTACAAATCAATCTATTAATCGTGATAGTATTTCCGTTTATGCATTAGCTCTGCCGATTCTTGGATCTGAAATAATTTCTTTAGCCTATAGTAGTCATGAATTGATTTTTATTTATGTAATTCTATTTTTTGTAGCCAGAATTTTATTCCTTTTCTATAAAAAGAGTAAAAAGACAATTATCAATGAGACTATCTCACTGAAAACGAAATCCACTGATATCAATGAGGATGCATCACCAAATACGACATCTACTGAAAAACCAGTATTACCTGGTTCAATTGTTGAATTTTATAAACCGATAGATTCGGGTGTAAGTGTAAAAATGTTCGATGAATTTCAAGTATGGATTGATGGCAATCCCGTTCATTATTCAGATTGGGGATCAAAAAAGGCCCGAGAATTATTCATTTTTCTAATATTAAAAAACCACCATGGCGTTTCAAAAGAAGATATTGAATTAACATTTTGGCCAGATGCTCATAATGGATCCGCTGCAAATTCTCGTGCTGTAGGATTAAGCCGAATTCGGAAAACGTTAGGTTCATATTCCACCTTCATTCAAAAGCACGATGAACGAATCCGCTTGGAAGGAAATGAATTTTTGAATTCGGATTTTCAAATGGTTAACTGGAAAATTTCAGATGTTCCTTTAGAAATTTCTGAAATGTCGCTCACACCATTAAAATTATATGGGAAAGAGGGATTGATGCCTGGGTTTCATCAAGAATGGATACTTGATATTAAAACCGATATAGAACGTCGTGTTTTCAATTATGCAAAAAAAACAGGCACTCAGGCTATTGCAGAAGAAAAATGGCCTATTCTAGACTGGATTGGTGAAAGACTTTTGATGTGGAACGCTCTCGATGATGATGGACTGCGGTTTCGTGTAATTGCAAATAAAAAAATGGACAAACCCGGTGTTGCTAATGATATCTATTATAAGTTTTTTAACCATTACGAAAAAGAGATAGGTGATGTATATGAATTAGAATTTGACTCAATTTAATTTATTTATTTTATTCTTCCCAGGCAGGACATAGAAAATCCTGATAACGTTTTTCAAACATTACTTAGATCTACCATCTAGATAGGTGGATTCCGGATATTTTTTCAATATTCCGGAATGACAAACTTGAAGGTGGAATTGCCATTTTATGATTCTGCTCTAATTAGAGATACTGTCATTCCTGACTCCGATCAGAAATCTATGTTTTGATTTATCAAATCAATAAATTATTTTCAAGTATTTTAAAATCCCAGATTGGCAATAGGGTTTAATAACGCGTCATTGTCGGGTGTTGGCATATATTATTCTTAAATAAATGATTATGAAATAATAATGAAAATGTATAATATTACTATACATATTAAGGATAAGAAATGAAAGCAACAGTTGTAGATTTAAGATACAAAATGAAAGATGTTCTAGATGCGCTAGATCGAAATGAAAATGTGACTATCCTATATCATGGCAAGGTAAAAGGTACAATTCACCCTATTACAAATGGCGGAACGATAGATATGGAGAATCATCCTTTCTTTGGTATGTATTCTGATAGTGAAAATTCCGTTTTGGAAGAATTAGAAAAATTGCGCGGGGAGAGATTCATTGCTATTTGATACAGATATTCTTATTTGGATTCAAAGAGGAAACCTAAAGGCTTCTAAGTTAGTTCTTGCCGATAGAGAAAGATATATATCAATTCAAACCTATATGGAATTACTTCAAGGCGCTCAGAATAAAACTCAACATAAAATTATTAAAACATATTTATCAGACTTTAATTTTAACACGATTCCACTTACTGAGAACATTGGTCATAGAGCACTCATTTACGTTGAAGAATACTCATTATCATCCAACATGCGGGCTGGTGATGCGATAATTGCAGCAACGGCTGTTGAGAATAATTTGACACTATCAACTAGCAATGTAAAGCATTTTAAACCTGTTAAAGAATTGTCTCTAAAAGGATTCAAACCTTAATTATTCTTCCCAGGCAGGACATAGAAAATCCTGATAATCACAATATTGGCAATTGAATGGACTCGGTTTTGGTTCAAATTTATTATTCCGAATTCCGTCCGCTGCTTTTCGTACTTTATCTAAATGTTTTTCTAACTCTTTTTCATTGAATTCATAGGGTTCTAATGGTGTATCCAAATCTTTTAAATAGAGTAGTTGGGCAGAACCAGTAGCACCCTTAATGTCTTTAACCGCTCCTCGATTTAATGCTTCAACATATAAGGCTAACTGCAGACTCTTTTTGGATGATTCATTCGCTGGCAATTTACCTGTTTTATAATCCAATACATGATAGTGTCCATCTTTTTTATCAATTCGATCAATTTTACCTTTCAAACGAACTTGAATATCTTCAATAATAAATTCAAAACTAGCTTCACATTTTGCCACCGAGGGTGGATCTGATTGAATGAATTCAAAATAGTTTTTCATCATTTGAATCCCTTGAAGTTTGAATTCTTCTTCTCGGATTAAATATTCAAATGCATCAGAGCGCCAATTGAATTCAAACAACTCCAATAGATTTTTTAATGTTAGATTATCTGATTCATGAAAAGATTGCAATGTTTTATGCACAATATTTCCAAATTCCATTTGGGCTGTACTTTTCTTCTCTGGGAAACGGTCAATTTTCGCCAATCTATATTTATAGGAACATTTAGAATATTCTTCCACAGCACTAGCAGATAAATTCAAAATGCCCAAATTTGAGTCTATTGATTCATCTTGAGTTTCATTTTGTAAATGGGCATAAGGATGATCATGGGGAAGGGCGCCAGTATCTTTGATTGATTTCAGTCCATCCACAATATTTCGTGCTAAATCCCATTGTCCTGCAGCCAATTCGCGATTGAGTTCGACCAATAATTTTTCCGGTAGAGAAGTTGTTTGTTCAGAAGTGGGTTGTGCATCAGGCATATCTTGCCTCCTTGTAAGTGAATCTAATTGGGTATCAATTTCTTTTAGTAACTGAGATCGCCACGAATGAGGCCCAAACATATGTAAATGTGTTTGCGCTCTGGTTAAAGCCACATAAAAAATGCGTCTTTCTTCATTAAAATGTTCAATTTTGGCTGTTAATCCTTCTGGCTTGTCCCATTGATACCACGGTTCAGGTAATGCAGTCATTTGGTTAGCTCGCCGGAATGTTGCAGGAAAACTTCCTGATCGAAGGAATGGAACAAAAACAATGGGAAATTCCAACCCTTTACTTTTGTGAATGGTCATTACTTGGACCGCACCACTGGGTTTTTGTAAAGACGGTTCCACGGCAGGATATTTACCGTCCGAAGATAATATTTCAATATATCGCATAAAATCTTGAACAGAATGCGTTTTATCTTGGTTCGAAAATTGATCGGCTAAAGAAATAAAATGACCCACATTTGCCAAAACAACTCGTTCTCGATATCGATAAGCCATTTTCGCCGATTCTAAAATTTTGGTTTTATGCAATATTTCCCACATCATTTCCACCGGGCGTATTTTTTGATCGTATCGATGGCGGAATGTTTGAATGAGTGAACAGATAGAATTGACCGCTTCAATTTCAGATTTGTCATAAAGATTGGGTGTGACTAAATCAGATATTTTTGGAAATATGTGATCAAAATTCTTTAATGGAATATGGGAAGCAACTTTTTGAGCTAACGCATCGCTATGATGACGTTTTAATAATCGTGTAAAAGCGGTTCCATTCCGTGGATTAGTGTAAGAAAGCGTCCCCCAGGAAACTAAATCTTTCAATTCAGGTATAGAGAAAAAACGATCAACAAAAACATCTGTTGGAATGGAAGCTTGCTGAAGAGCTTTTGCTGTTAATCGGACATTCGCAATGGATCTACAAATGATAGCAATATCACCAAAGGCATGTCCTTTTTCAAAAACGTAAGAATGAATTAAACGAATCATTTCTTCCAATGATTGCGCTTTGTCTCCTACATGCCAAATGGGTTGTGGGCCTTGTTTGTGTCCAAAAGATGTGAGTGTTTTTTCTGTCCTATTATGATCCATCGAAATGGATGCATTGGCTAAATCCAACACATTTTGTGTCGATCGATAATTCATTTCCAATTCTACTTCACCGTAACCATCTAATGATCCATATCTACTGCGGAAATCGGTAATATTAAAATAATTTGCTCCGCGAAAACTATATATACATTGATCTTCGTCTCCCACAACTGTAATACTCGGATTTTTTTCTACAATTAAATTGACGATTTTATTTAAGGCAAAATTATTGTCTTGATATTCATCAATAATGATATGACGAATTTTATCTCGAACTTTATCAAGCGTTTCAGTCGATTGTTGAAGCATTTCGTAACAATCAAGAATCATATCACCATAATCCACAAATCCTTTTGAATCTTTCCATAATTGATATTGTTGATACACTTGTATTAAGTCTTGAAATTGTTTTTGATATTCTTCGGTGGAAATCCGATCATTTAAGCCTGGAAAAAGATTATGGATTGCGTCTGGAGTAAAAGCAAGGTTTTCTAATTTTTGATTCAATTCTTCAGGGGATAAAAGTTCGTCTCGAATACGATTAAAGAAGGGAATAAAACTATTTTTGATGGATTCTACAGGGTTGCTTCGAAAATATTCGGATGTTAAAAAAGTGAGTTTATCATAATTTTGCAATAGAAGAAATGCCGTATCATTTTGTTGAATTAATAATTTATCCGCATCTGAAGATTGGCTGAAATCTCGGACGAGTTGATTGCAAAAAGCGTGAAATGTGGATATGGTCATGGGTTTTGCATCGATGCTATCCATGGTATGAAGTTTCATTTTTAATTCATGTGCCGCTTTTTCAGTAAAGGTTAAAACAACAATATGTTCTGGCTTCATGAATCCGTTACTTACTTGGTAATGGATACGATGAATTAATGTAGATGTTTTCCCGGTCCCAGCACCCGCCAAAATCATTAATGGAGATGTGCCATGACGAATGGCTTTATCTTGAAGGGGATGTGCTTTAAAATCACCAAGGCTATATAACATAAGAAAAGTTAAGCACGAGAAGGGAAAGGTTGGTATGGAATAATCTTTTAAAAAGAAACTTTCACAAAAAGAGAAAAAGTTTTTAACCTTTCCAATGGATGTAGGTCAAAATGGGCAGAATGTATGAAAACAGACCATGAACTTATACGCGAATATCAAACCGGCAGTGTTGCAGCTTTCGATGAATTGGTTCAACGCCATGTGCAAATGGTGTTTGGCTTTTTTGTTAAAATTACGAGGGATCCAATGGCTGCAGAAGATTTGTCGCAAGATTTATTCATTAAATTACACAAACACCTTAAGAAATTCAGGTTTGAAGCCGCTTTTACCACTTACCTATACCGAGCCCAGACCAATACGGCAAACTCGTGGCTATCCCGCAATAAATGGAAGCATTTCCTCCATTTGGATCAAGTGGCAGAATCTGGGGCTCCAGACACCTCCGTTGAAAAAGATTGGCGAAAAAAAGAATTATGGGATGCGGTTGGGAAATTACCTAAAAAACAACGATCTGTGGTTATGATGCGTATTGCTCAAGAGTTGCCTTATCGTGATATTGCTGACATATTGGGAATATCTGTTGGATCCGCAAAAGTGAATTTCCATCATGCGCTTAATAAATTAAAGGGATGGATAAATGGATAAAACATTTGAACAAGAATTAACAAAATTAAATCAGTTAGATATTCCGTCGATTGATGGTGAATCCTTTACGCAAAATTTACATTCATCAATGAAGAAACAAGCTGGCGTTCGACGACAAATGCTTTCTACCTTTGCTGCGAGTGTTTTTATTCTTTTCCTCGGTATTGTCACTTTTTATCAATTGGATTCAACGATGGGTTATGAAACGTATTATGCCGAGATAGAATCCACTTATTTTGATATGGATTTGTGGGAAAATGAATCAGAAGATTTGGTCCAGGAAAGTGACGATTATTACGACCATTTAGCTGTTTTATTATTAGAAGAAGATAATATATGGGATTCGATAGAATTTTTTGACGAAATGAATTATTCAACAAACACAAAGGAAATATAATGAAAAGAACAATCCTTATTCTTGGTTTGGCTGCTGTATTAGGGTCGTCCCTTATGGCTCAGCCAAACATGGGTATGACTGGAAAAGGTGGCCCTAAACTAGGAAAAGAAAAACGCGAAATGATGATGATGTTTCGACTGACGGAAGAATTAGACCTAACCACAAAACAAGGTGAAAAATTCTTCCCACGTTACCGCGAACACCGAGAATCGCTTAATGCCATCCGAAAAGAAATAAAAGCAGTGGGTGAACCGATGAAAGCGAAGCTGGACAATAAAGATGATATTGATAAAGGTGACATAAAAAAAGCTGTTAACCGAATCAATGAACTCAAAAAGAAACAAGCGGATATTGAATCAGAATTCATTTTGAAAATGGAAGATATTCTTTCACCAGAACAACAGGTCAAATTGGCCTTTTTTAAACATAAAATGGTTAAGGATATTAAAAAAGAAATGAAAGGTCGTCGTAGTGGGATGGGGAATATGCGACGACATAAGAATAAAAATCGTTGGTAATAAACTAAAATAAAAAGGAAAATAATATGAATAAAATACAATTAATCTTTCTTTCACTATTCATTTTTTCAATTGGGTGTGAAAGTGTAGATGATCAAAATATTGCTGCCATTGAAGCAGAATTACTTCAAGTGCTTGATCGAGATGATGCATTAGGTATTGATGGATTAGACGATCAAAATGCCATGGAAAGTGATTATGATGAAGGTATAGAGTTGGATGGCGGTTTAGCCAAAATGGCCATTGATACCCTATGGCCTGGCGGAGAATATCGCATTCGATTTGGTCGTCGAATATTAGATCATAATCGAGAAGTTGATTTTGTTATTGACGGTGATACTGCTATAGGAAATATTTCATTCTCTGTAGAAGGTGAATTCCGAATTCTGGCCATTGATACAGCGACACATGAAGTGGCAGATTCTGTGGTAAAATCATTTACATCTGTCTTTAATCGCAAGGTGAGATTTGTGCAACATGAAACACCTAATAATCCCGATAGCAGTGCTTGGAGAGTGGACGCTTTTACCATGGGAATGGGTGGCGCAGGAGATAAAGTGGCCATTTCATCTTTGTCTGTTTTTACGGTGGATTTTGAAAATGAATGGAGTACGGGTGAATTGCTCTACTCATTTAATGCAGATGAAGCAGGCGATTTATTCTTGAGCCGTGAGGATTTACCCACATTTAATTTTAGACAACCTGTCATTCTTCAAGTGGAAGTTGCGAATTTAGGCCCTGAATTCCCACAGGGCAGTGGTGAATGGACTCATTTTCATTATGCGCGATCGCGTTTTTTGAAAGGTCGTCGTCATTTAAATGACGGAGGATCATTTCCTGATGTGACAGAAAATGACAATACATTTTCAGCTATTTGGCGTGTACATGGTCCCGGCTGGGGACATAATCAACGAATTTTTCGCGGATTTTTTGATGTGCTCGATATGTCATCCGTATTCGTAGAAGATGAAGATGTTCATACAGCAGTATGGTGGTTTCCTTATAAAGTGAGTCGCCCATAAGGAAAAATTACTGTATAATAACAGTTCCTTGTATAAAGCCCCGTTTCACATTTAATTATTTAGAGACGGGGCTTTTTTTTATAACTCTTCGGGAATAAGTTTCTGTCGTTATGAAGCAAAAAGTATATCAATTTAGTGCGGGTCCAAGCGCATTGCACCCATCAGTCTTAACAGACACAGCACACGCAGCAGTTGATTACCAAACTTCTGGCTTAAGTATAATGGAAATGAGCCATCGATCGACACAAGTTGAAATTCTATTCCAAGAAACAACTGAATTAGCTAAAGGCCTATTAGATGTACCAGATTCGTATCATATTTTATGGCTTCAAGGTGGCGCAACCTTACAGTTTGCCATGGTTCCAATGAATTTTATGAAAGAAGGGCAAGTTGCCGATTTTGCTGATACTGGCGCTTGGTCATATAAAGCAATATTAGAAGCGCAAAAGTTTGGAAATGTAAATGTAGTCTGTTCTTCTAGAGATTCGACTTATCATTTTATCCCAAAAACATCCAATCAAAATGATGAATCAAAATATTTCCATATCACAAGTAATAATACGATATACGGTACACAATATAAAGTATTTCCGGAAGTAAATAATCCCAATGGATTCTTGGTGTCTGATATGTCATCCGATATATTTAGTCGAAAAATAGATGTGTCAAAATTTGGACTCATTTATGCGGGAGCTCAAAAAAATATGGGTCCAGCCGGTGTTACGATGGTGATTATTCGAGATGATATTTTAGATAGAATCAATCAAACGATTCCAACTTATTTGGATTACCGTACTCATATAGAAAAAAAGTCCCTTTTCAATACACCGCCGGTATTGGCAGTCTATGCTGTGAATCGTACTTTAGAATGGTTAAACGGTTTAGGCGGAGTAGAAGCCATTGAATCTATTAATGAGAAAAAGGCAGGATTACTGTATAGTGAAATTGAAAGAAATACCTTATTTACGAGTCCAATCACCGAAGAAGATCGATCCATGATGAATATTCCTTTCGTCTTTACGGAAGATAGGAATGAAGCAGACTTTTTATCCTTTTGTGAAAATCGTGGACTCATGACCTTAAAAGGGCATCGATCTGTAGGCGGATTTAGAGCCTCTATTTATAATGCCATGCCCATTGAAGGGGTGGAAGCGCTCGTATCTGCCATGAAGGAATACGAATCGATTAACGGATAACGCCCTTTTTAGATAATTTATCCAATTTAGGTTTAATCACATATTGGCAATAACCTTGGGAAGAATTTAATTCATAATAATTATCATGATAATCTTCAGCAGGGTAGAAGATATCCAATGCTTCTATAGTAGTAACGATTGGACTATCGAAATAACCGGATACATTTGTATCTTTAATTGATTTCTCCGCTATGCCTTTTTGATCATTATTATGATATAAAATGATTGAGCGATATTGAGTCCCCACATCTGCACCTTGCCGATTTAATGTCGTCGGATCATGTGCCTGCCAAAAGACATTTAATAATTGATCAAAGGTTACTTGAGCTGGGTCAAATTCAATTCTTGCCACTTCAGCATGACCGGTTTCGCCGGAACAAACATCTTTATATGTGGGATTTTGAGTATGTCCAGAAGCATAACCCGGTTTAACGCTAATAACACCCTCAACGCGTTGAAAAACAGCTTCAACACACCAAAAACAACCACCACCGAATGTAGCTTGTTCAATTTGATTCATATGATTTCCTTCCATTGGTGTCCAAATAAATAGGAGACCCAGAGTAAGTATTATTCCTTTTTTCAATCTTCACATCACCCATTCTTTAAAGGAATTTACCCCAGAGTATAAGTATGCTGTAGATAAAATATTTGGTTCTCAATTTCAAAATACACCCACACTGTATTTGAAAAAGTAAGTTAAAAGGATAAATGCATCTTGTTATATAATATATATACTATTTAATTTCTTTATAGGATATAATAGTCTTAAATAAAAAAAGGAGCAATGTCATGAAAAAAACGATAACAATACTCGCTTGCTTAATGAGTTTTGTCTTTTCGCAAGAATATGTCGGAAATGAAGCATGTCTTGTATGTCACAATAATGCCGGGTTAGGTGATATGACTGGCTGGAGAACAACGATGCACGCAAACGGGTTTTCTGTTCCCATTGGAGCAAATTCAATGGTGGATTTAACAGGGATCATTGCGGATGCAAATGAGAATGGTACCGACGATTTTATGGAAGGATTAAGTTTATCCGATCCATCTATAACATCGACGTTTTCTGATTATGGATCTAACGCACCCATCTTAGGATATGATAGTGGGGCTGATCAATACACCGTTAGTATTGGTGATTTAACATTACCTGTGTATCTTACTTATGGTGGAAGCGGCTTGTATAAACAACGATACATTGTTAAAGTGCCATTAGCGGATGGGTCCCAATCTGTGAGTCATTATGTATCACCTGTTCAATACAATGAAAAAACACATGAATATGTGGGGTATCATCCAGAAGCGTGGTATGCAGACCCATCCAATGGAGATTATACACCTTTATTCACTGCATCAACAGTAACGGTTACTGATATTGTTGCATCAGCCAATACGCAAAAACGCAACTTTGAAAAGCAATGTGTTGGGTGTCATTTTGATCATACTGAAATGACCGAAACGGTAGATGGCGAATGGATTGCAGATGCACCAGATGCTGGTGTTAACGATATTGGGAGTAGCGTTTATGATATTGATGGTGATGGTACATTAGATTTGGTCAACACAGGGTGTGAAAGATGTCATGGTCCTGGATCAAATCATGCAACTTCAGGAGTAGCTGAAGATATTATTAATCCAGCAGATCTTACAGCACAACAAGCAAATGATATGTGTGGATTTTGTCATTCAAGAGGATCAAGTTATCCCAATGAAACATTTCATTTTCCTTATGATGATGAAAATATGCACGATTGGGAGGTAGGTGACTCTTGGGCAGATTATTATATAGATCATGGTGGGTATTTTGGTGACGGAACTCAAGGGGAAAGCGAAATCAAAAGTTCAAAAAAACATCATCAGCAATATTTCGATTTATATGAAAGTGGTAAACCAACATTTGCCTATCATCAAGTGACATGTTATGAATGTCATGATGTTCATAATCTTGAAAAACATCAAATCCGAACAGAAATTGTAGAAGAAGATGAAGGTGGAAATGAATTAGTGATTGCAACAGAAAATGATAATAATACTCTTTGTCTAGCTTGCCATGCTACTCATGGAGAATTTGAAGCTTTAACAAAGGAAATGATCGCTGATCCAGTCACTCATTTAACTGAAATTGCAAATGTAGTCTCTGAGCATACACGTCATGAATATGATCCGGAAAATGGATTAAGTCGTTGCTCTAAATGTCATATGCCAAAAACAATTAAATCGGCGGTTCATTATGATATTCATTCTCATACATTTGAACCAATGTCGCCACAAAAAACATTGGAATATGCCATGCCAAATGCTTGCTCTGCAAGTTGCCACCGTGGAATAGAAAATGGTGCAACACCCTTATTTGGAACGGGTGCTGATGCTTCTTTATCAGATTGGAGCGAAACACAAGATATTGCATTAGCAGAAGCAATGCTTCCGTATTTTGGGCCAAATGGTTCATGGTGGGCCGTTGATCAGATTCTTGCTATTGTAGAGCCTATCTCATCAACCGTTCCCGAAATATTTGGGTTAAAACAAAATTATCCAAATCCATTTAATCCATTGACAGTAATTCCAATGACTATCAAAGAAAATTCAAATGTTGAATTGACTCTTTATGATATGCTTGGAAATGAAGTTGAAAAATTAGTGAATGAATCCATGAACGCTGGAGAATACAAAGTTACACTTCAAGCGAATGGTTTGGCGAGTGGCGTCTATATTTATAGATTAGTTGCTACAACAAACAACGGTCGTCAATTTACTGATCAGAAAAAAATGGTATTCATGAAATAACCATTTTCTGTCACGATTGAAAAAGGGGAAGCATTGCTTCCCCTTTTTTGTTTTTAAACTATTTCCTACTCTTATTAGATTAAGCCACATTTTAAATTTCATTTGACTCAAAAAGGAACAATCATGTTAAAACTTATTGGTAAAAGATTATTAATGCTTTTAGGCTTAGTCGTATTATATCTACTGACTTGGCCCACTGGGATTGATCCTGTAGCATGGACACCAGAAAAAGCACCCACATTAACGGGCATTTTTGCATCCAATGATTTGTTATCTTCCGCTAACATAATGGGCAAAGGGTTGGGTGTTGGCCCAGAAGATGTCGATGTAGATTCAAAAGGCCGAATATACGCCCCATACGAAGGAGGAAAAATCTTTCGCTATGAAGCAGATGGTTCCAATGGACAAGAATTTGTGGATACCAAAGGTCGTCCATTAGGATTGGAATTCGATGGCGAAGGAAATTTAATTATTTGTGATGCGTTTAAAGGTTTACTGTCTGCGTCGCCCGATGGACAATTAACCACACTTTTAACAGAAGTAGATGGTATTAAACTCAAGTTTACAGATGATGTTGATATTGCAAAGAATGGCATGATTTATTTTTCGGATGCATCCATCAAATTTGGTCAACGTCAATATAGAAAAGATTTACTGGAGCATCGACCGAATGGTCGCGTTATTGTATATAATCCATTTACAAAGGTAGCGAAAACAATCAAAGATAAAATGTATTTTGCAAATGGGGTTGCCGTCAGTCCGGATCAATCCTATATATTAGTGAATGAAACGGGGGGCTATAAAATTACTAAAATATGGATTACGGGAGACAAACTTGGACAATCCGAACCATTTATGGAAAATCTTCCTGGAATCCCCGATGGAATATCATCGAATGGAAAGGGCCTATTTTGGGTAGCCTTTCCTTCAAAGAGAAAAGAACTATTAGATAATCTGGCGCAAAAACCATTTGTCCGCAAACTTATTATGCGATTACCAGAATCCTTACAACCATCCCCGGAAAGATATGGATTTGTCATCGGTGTGGATGAACAAGGAAATGTGATTCATAATTTACATGATTCTTCTCCAGAATCGTATTCACCCATCACAAGTGTAGAATCACATGAAGGATTTTTATATTTCGGAAGTTTGACTTATAATGGGTTCGCCAGAATGCCCGAACCAAATTAAATCATTCAAAAAGGGGTTTTTTTCGCAGACCGTCCCAATAATGGAATAGTGTATAGATCGGATGTTTAAAGAGCATTCTTGGTCCCGCAAAGCGCATGACCTTTTTTATGTCATGCCGCATATCATTTTTATAACAATGAACGGTGCAATTGACGCAGGTTGTTTTTCCGTGACCAAAAGGGCAACGAATGAGTCGTTTCTCCGCATAATCAGACAACGTTTTACATTCACTACATAATATATCATCCGTGCTATGATGATAATGACAATAAATCTTTATCATAGCATCCACCGTATTTTTTTCGCGGATAGTTCGCGGATGCGTTAACGACTTTTCTATATCTAAGGTTGTCATAAGGGGCGATATTACAAAATAGTATTCATGTGATAAAGTTTAAAGAATGTTCTAAAAGAAGGAATTATTGTAAAAAATTCATTCATGGATATTTTATCTTATCATAGTATTACTTCGGCGACAATTAACCGTAATTTTTCACCCCTTTGTGTTTCGGGGAGGGTCATTAAAAATGGGTGAAATCCTAATAATCCTACGACTAAACCATGCCAGAGTAATAGTATAAATTATTTGAATTAATAGATTGGTTTTATCTTTTCATTAAGCCCAGGTTGACAGGATGATTCTACCCATCTGAGCTTGATGAACTATTTCAGTGAAACGACCCAATTCGTTTTAGGTCATCGAGCTTGATGATTGATCTAGGGTTAGCAACCCCCTTGGGGTGCTTTCTTTTTCTTCTTCCGTTTAATTTTAGGTTTTGATGCTTTTGATTTTGCTTGGCTTGTGGATGATTTAACACCACCGCCACCAAAATATTGGCTTGCGCCTTTACGAAATTCATATTTGGCTATTTCATCATCAGCGCTAAAAAGGGAAGGAGCCGATGGGTTTAATATCGTTTCCGTCCAATAATTTAATCCACCTTGCAAAACATAATTATTTTCATAGCCTAACTGACGTGTTAACATCCAAGCTTCCTGGGATAGAGTCGTTCCATTGGAATAAAAAATATTCATTTTAATACCTTGATTCACATAATCGACCCATTCATCATCCAATATTTTGCTAAGGGGTATGTTTAACGCACCTTCGAGATGAAATTGTTCATATTCTTTGGGTGTGCGAATATCAATCAATTGGATAGACGGATCTTTATTAATGAGCCAATCGGCTAACTCATCGGGGGAAACCATTTGGGTGCCAAACTGAACTTCGGTCAACATATCGGCTGCAGACAATTTATAAGGCTTAGTGGTATTTTCAGGAACAAAAGCGATGACCAATCCAAGGCCAAACAAAATAGCCGTTAATCTTTTAAGAGTTAACATGATTAATATTCCTTTCTTGGAAAATTCTTTTCAGCGATTTCAGCCACATAAAACATGACTAAAGCGGCGATTATGACGAAAAAGGCTAATGTCCCTTGCGAGATACCTAAAACGTCAGAAAGTTTGATATTACCTAAATATTCAGCCATATACAGGGGCTTTATGATTGCGTATGTTTCCCCAAAAAGGAAAATACCTATAAATATTCCACCGAAGAATATCATGGCATCTATTTTTCCTATGGATAGAGCACACACACTCGTTCCTGGACAATAGCCTCCAATAATAAATCCAGCTCCCATAATAACGCCACCTATGATAGCCGACCATAAGAATGTTGGGTTAACCCAAACAAGGTTAAGATCAATCCAATCAAAGAGTGAAAAATAGAGTAGTCCTAACATGGCGGTAACCGCGGCGGTGAAAAACACTTTTAATACGACTGTATCATAACCGTAGAATACACCTGCCAATTTCCGGCTAGATGAAAAACCAGCTTGTTCTAATACAAATCCAAAACCTACACCCACAACAAAAGCGATAAAAAAGTTCCATCCTTCTGCAATGATTTCTTGAGGAATGAGTGGTCCCATAATAATCTCCTAAATCCAATTTCTTCTAAAAAAATATGCTAAAGCAAATGCGGTTCCAAAAATAGCCATCATGGTTACAAACCCCGCTAAGGACAGAACAGCCATTCCAGTGAGAGCAGATCCGCTCGTACATCCACGGCCTAACTGACTCCCGTACCCAAAAAGAACGCCACCGATTCCAGCTAAAATGAGTCTCTTTTTTGATGTGATATTTGGATGATGTTCTACTTTAAGTTTTAATCTTCCAGCTAAAGCTCCTGACAGGAATCCACCAATGAGAACGCCCAATACTTCAAATACGAGCCAAGATTTCATGGGGCTTTTCCCGTCTCCTGTATATTTGCTATAATAACCTGATTCAGCTGTATGCTCAGGAGCGACAACATCCACCGTCGTTACAACGAGACTCTTAACCGCGCCACTTGCTCCTAATCCACGTCCTGTGAAAAAGAAAGCTGATAATAAAACCAATCCCAGCAGAACGCCTGCTAAGTATGGATTCATGTATTTTGTTTTCATTTTAATCTCCTTAATAAAGCCAACGGCTTGCTTGACCCGCATCTACGACTATAAATCGTAATGCGAGGCTTCCAAACAAAACCAAAATGGCAGAAATGTAATGGGGTATTTTAATTTTTCGTAATTCAAGCAATTCTAAAATGGCTGGGAATATCAAACCACCAAAGACAACGAATATCCAAAAACTATTGGTGAATTCACCGCCTAAAAATAATCTTGCAGCTTCAATATGAACGTTTGTTCCTGCGAGAAATCCCATAAATAAATGAATAATCAGAAATAATTCTGTACCGATTAACATTAAATCGATTCGAGCAAATAAGCGTTTTTCACCTTCTTTCTTAGAGAGTAGCATTATGAGTGCTGCACCAGCTGATAATCCAGATGTAAGAAAAAGGGGGCCTAAAATAGCTGTATTCCAGAAGGGGCGAGCATTAAAAGCCGATAATAAAATACCTGTGTACATACCTAAAACGATGGAAAGTACCATTAATGCCCAAGCCATATATTTTTGATATTGGCGTATAATCTCTATCCAGTCCTCAAGCCATTTAAATTTCCAATCCCATTTTGGAAACACATCTTTAATCCATAATGCGCTCCAAACAATCGCCAAAGGATAAATAATCATTAAGGTCCAAGCACCCCAACTCATAGGCGATTCCCATCGGATATTTGTATATAATTGCCAGAAATATAACTTATGACTCAAATCTAATAAGAGGGCAGACAAGCCTAATGCGAGCAACAAAGGCGTGAACATAGGAGCAAATTTTACAGCAGTGGGGTAATCATCTTGTTTACCGCGAATGGTATAAACTGCAGAAAAGAAAAGAATCCCTGCCACCAATCCACCAATAAATAAGTAAAATGGAATTTCCCATCCCCAAACATGTAAATAGGGATCGATTTCCGGGTTAGAGCGACCACTTACTATGACTTCTTCAATCATGATTGAAACTCCAATTAATGATTACCAATGACTGATTTGTCCTGCTTCAACTAATATATATCGCAAGAAAAATCCGCCGGTTAAAATAAGGATAGATGGAATAATGACAGGTACTTTTATTTTCTTTAAATAAAGTACGTGAAGATAAGCTGGTATAAGAGTACCCAATGCTACAATCATAATCCAAAAAGATGTGGTGAATTCACCACCCAGAAATAAATCTGCAGCTTTAACCTGTGCCAAATCACTCGATAAATAGCCCATAATCAGATGAATGATTAAGAACGTTTGTACACCTAATGAAATGAGTGAAACAGTACAAAATAGTTTCTTTTCATTCGATCCTTTAGGGCAATTTAATAAAATGAATGCTGTGGCACTTGTTAAGCCGGATGTAAGAAAAAGGGGTCCTAAAATAGCTGAATTCCAAATAGGACGAGCATTAAATGCAGAAAGTAAAATACCTGTGTACATACTTAATGTTAGAGAAAGTCCCAATATAGCCCAGGCAAGTCCTGTACGATATTGTTTTAAATACTCAATAGTATTTTCCATCCACTCATAAGGCCATTTCCAGTTTGGATACGCTGTTTTTAAATGTATTGCTGCCCAGATAAAAGTTAAAGGAGTTAAGAAAAGATAGGTCCATGCACCCCAACTCATGGGTGATGTCCAACGAATATTTGTGTATAATTGCCAGAAATACATTTTATGAGATAAATCCAAAAAAAGGAAAAATAAGGCTATTAAAAGCAAGAATGGAGCAAATATGGGTGCTTTTTTTACAGCGATCGGATAATCATGCCTTTTTCCAATTAAAGTTAGAAAAGTTGAAATAATTAATAGACCAGATACAAGACCGGCTAAAAATAAATCAGCGGGTACTTCCCAAGGCCAAATAGAGAGAACGGGATCAATACCTATATTGTGTTTTCCTGAAGTGATTATTTGTTCAATCATATAGTCTCCTTGGTTATGTTAAGTAATAAATGTTTGGTTCTGTTCCTGCTTCGGGAATCAATGTTTTCCATTTTCTTTTTCTCAATAATTGTGATATTTCACTATTTGGATCGTCTGTATCGCCAAAATACATACATTTCGTAGGACACACACTTACGCAGGCTGGATTTTCACCTTTTTCAACCCGGTGAATGCAAAAGGTACATTTATCCACATATCCTTCAGGATGAACAAATCGCGCATCGTAAGGACAAGAGGTAATACATGCTTTACATCCAATACATTCATCGTGATCTACAACAACAATTCCTCCGTCCACAATATGGCTTGCTTCCGTTGGACAGCATCGAACACAAGGCGCATTGGTACAATGATTGCATCGTTCAGAACGAATTTCAAGGGACAAATCTGGATAGGTTCCGGAAGTTGCTTCAACAACCCAATCTCTACAATGTCCAATGGGTACATTATTTTCCACTTGGCAAGCGACAACACAATCACTACATCCTACACACTTTTTTGTATCAATGGCCATTGCGTAACGCATTATGCCGCTCCTTTCGTAGGTGCTTCGGTGAGGAAGGTAACAAAATTAACACGCATTCCCGTACCACCCATAACAGGATCAATTTTTGTTTGTGTAATCAGCTCTGCATCGCTGGCTCCTTTGCCATAAGCGCGAGAAAGTCGTTTATCCGTATGCCCAAACCCGTGAATCATGTACACCGAATCCCAGCGTATTCTTTCTGTTACACGTACTTTTATAGGAAAAGATGTTACAATACCATCTTGATTCTCTAGCCACACTTCTTGATTGTTTTTTAAATCCCATTCTTTGGCGACTTTTGGATTGACCCATACTTTATTTTCATCCATCAAATCAGTTAGATTAGGATTATTGGCGGTTCGGCTAAATGTATGCATGGGAGCACGTCCATAAATGAGGCGATAAAAATCAGTAGGCGGTTCTTCATGGGCCGTAAATTTAGGAAGAGGGTCGTACCCTTCATCTTCCATAGCTGTTGAATACAATTCTATTTTCCCCGTATTGGTGTTGAATTCATATTCCGGTAATCCTTCTAATGGGTAAAGGTCGTCATATTTGCGTTCAAATTTCTTTAAGCCAATTTTTTTCATTTCTTCTAAAGATGAACCCACTTTTTTCAATTGCCAATCCAACTCCTGATCTTCTGTTTCAAAAGGGAAATAGTCATTTAGCCCCAAGCGATCTGCCAATTCTTTTGCCATCCACCAAGCCGATTTCGAATTATACTTTGGCTCAGCTGCAGGTGCACGTAGAGCAATCGTAGGTTCACGATGTCCACTTATTCTTAGATTATCATAGCGTTCTAAATAAGTACACTCAGGAAGAACTACATCTGCATACCCTGTGATTTCCATCGGCATTGTATCAATGACCACCATGAGATCTAAATTTTGAATGGCTTCAATAGTGTTGGCTTGATTCGGCAACGTTGAAATCAAATTCGTTCCATTCACAATCCAGGCTTTGAATGAACAGTCACGATCAGCCGCTGGAATGGTCGCATCGCAAATGCCTGAAGCGAGAGCGAGACCAGCCAATTTATATTGATCTGGAAAGGCATCTCTCCAAGTTTTGCTTGGCTTAGGGAATTTAGGAATATCCAGTTTGGCAACTTTTTTCTTTTCTGGATTATAAAATCCACCTCTGCGTCCCCAAGAACCTAATAATGCATTTAAAATTGCTACAGCTCTCAGGCGTTGTGTATCATCACCGTACCAAGTTACATGACGCCCAGGATGAATAATAACAGATGGAGCGGCATTCGCCATTTCCTTCGCTGTTTTGCGAATGACATTTGGTTTAATGGTTGTAATGCCATAAGCCCATTCCGGTGTATAGGTCTTAACGTGTTCCTTTAATTCATCTAGTCCAAATGCATATTTATCAATATATTTCTTATCATACCATTCATTATTAATAATGACATGAATCCAAGAAAGAAGTAATGCCATATCCGTTGCCGGTTTAATGGGAAGCCAATGTTTTGATTTACTGGCTGCCGTTGAAAATCGAGGATCAACTGTAATAATGGTTGCATCTTTATCAATGGCATCAGACATTTCTTGGACCTGTCCATTATGCATATTTTCACCAATATGAGACCCAATGAGAACTAAACAATCTGTATCGCGAATATCAACCCGTTCTGGAGAGCCAATCCCTTCGCCAAATGTGGCAAAGAAACCTACTTCTCGTGGGCCGCGACATTGCGCATAGGATGGTGCTGTAATATTGGGTGACCCAAAAGCTTTTAGCATACGGCCAAAGTGTTTTCCCCCGCTCCCATGGCTAAATAATGCAATACACTCAGGTCCATGCTCATCGGCAATCTTTTTCATTTTTTTGGCAATAAAATCGAATGCCTCATTCCAAGATGCTTCACGATAGGTTTGTTTCCCGTCAACCACCGTTCGAATAAGAGGCGTTTTTAATCGATCATCATCATAATACATGCCAACACCACCTGTTCCTCGTGGACATAATCGACCATTACAATGTGGATCATTATCATTGCCTGTTAATTTCCAAATATCGCCTTTTTCATTTAGATGTGTCCAACCAGCACATTTCCAAAAACAGACTTCACAATAAGTGGGAATACGTTTTATCGTTTCTTGTAAACTCTCGCCTGAATTCATAGACCCACCGAGCCAATCAAAAATGGGATTAGCAACTGCAAGCCCTCCTAATCCGAGAGAACTTATTTTAATAAAATCGCGTCTATTGAGTGATTTGGACATGGTTAATCCTTTTTATTCATTAATTCTTTATAGAGAGCTTTAATGTCACTGCATTTATTGGCTAATAAATACACGTCACATGTTCTGCAATCAATATTTTGACATTCTTTTCCTTTGTTGCTTGCGGACCAACAGGGTTTAGAAATGGATGTATATGCGTCACACGATTCTCGACATTCCTGAGAGCAAGGTCTAAATTCCCAGCAGGGTACCATAGCCAAAATGGCTTTTATACCTGCAATATTTAGCCCATCTTCTACAATATGTTTCCGAATGCAAAGAATCCGTTCAATATCTGTTTGAGAGTAAACACGACGATTGGTTCGAGTCTTATGAGGCAGTATGAGACCTTTATCTTCATACATGCGTAATGTGTGAACTGATGTATTGGTTAATTTGGCCGCAATGCCAATTGTATATAATGGGAGAGACGTAGCATTTGAATCATTTGCTGTCGGAGAATAATCTTTGTATCTTACTTTTCCGTGTGTCATAATCTAGTGTAAAGAATCTAGGTTTTGTTATTTCGACACGCAAAATTACGAAGTGTCGCCACTTAATCCAAGAATTAAAGACAAGAAATTCCTATTATAGTATAACTAAGATCAAAAACGCAATTATATTGCGGAATAAATGATTATTTTTTCATTTCTTTGATGATTTGCTTAAGGAGTTTTTTGTCTTCGGGAAGTAACCCTGCGGCAGGGAGGCGATTGATTAATTCTGCCCATGATTCGTCTTGCCGATAAGCTCTACGAAAGTAGGGGAAAGATTCTTTAATTTGATGTGCTTCTACAAGTGTAACACCCACCCAAAATGGAGCTTCCCCATTGGTTTGTTTATCTTCTACAAGGCTTGTGGCTTCTTCGTAGGCAGATACGGCTTTCTCCATTTGATGCTTTGTGACCCATTCATCGCCTTCATTCAATTTTAAGTAAGCTCGTTTAAGTTGAACGAGTCGACGTAATTCTTTTACAGGTGTGGGATGATCTGCAATTCGGAGATCAAAAATGCGATCTACCCAAGGAAAGCCTGTTGCTTCGCCAGACACGACTAAAATAGCAGCAGATTGTTTCCCACGAATATCGCCACCTTCATTTTGCGCTGCTTCCAAAGCAACCAATAGTTTTTCAGCTAAATCACCATCACTGGATTCGAATGCATGTGCCATTGCATCCCAAACAGTGGATTTTTCCATCAAATTAGCTTGCACGGAATAGTTTTTACCCATTTTATGCCCTGCATAAGGGATAGTGCTATTTCCTGTAAATACGGCTGTATTTCCATCGGCATCAATCATACCAACTTGCCGAACATCTTTTCCCGCATCCGTACTTATAAGTGCATCCATGGCTTCTTGAGCTGTACGACCTGCTTTCATGAGTTCAAGCCCTAAGGGTCCGTAATTTGGGTCAATAAAAGATTGAGTGGCAACAGCTCCGACGCCTGATTCTGCCCATGCAACGAGTGGACCAACAGAAAACCAATGGGATTGAACAGCTACACCTAATTGGCCCGTATCCGGATCACGAGCCACAATAGAATAAGTTGAAACGGGACGTTTGGGCGAAATGGTTTGCGCAAAGCCCAAGGATAAAAGCAAAAGTGCTGTCCATGTATGTAACATGATAAAACTCCTAGATTACGATTAAAAAAGGTTGGATAAACTAATTCGGAAAATCCATTAGTGTATAATCAAAAAAAAGCCCCGATGAAACATCGAGGCTTTTTTAACAAAACGAAAGGAAGATTATAATTCTTTTAAATCTTTCAATAATTGTTGAAGCATAGCTTTTGCGTCACCAAACACCATGATTGAATTATCGAAACCGAATAATTCATTTTGAATACCCGCAAATCCTGGATTCATGGTTCGTTTGTTGATTAGCACCGTTCGAGATTTATCCACATCTAAAATAGGCATACCATAAATCGGGCTTGATTTATCATGTCGAGCTGCAGGGTTGACGACATCATTCGCCCCTAGAACTATCGCTACATCGCAATCTTCAAATTCGGGATTAATTTCATCCAAATCTTTTAATTGATCATAAGAAATATTGGCTTCAGCCAATAATACATTCATATGTCCTGGCATTCTTCCAGCTACGGGGTGAATCGCATAAAGAACTTTTTTCCCTTGAGATTCAAGTAAGTCTGCCACTTCACGAACGGCATGTTGCGCTTGAGCAACAGCTAAACCATAGCCAGGTACCACAATTATTTTTTCAGCCGCATCTAATATCATGGCTGCTTCTTCTGTGGAATAACTCTTAATATTCATTTGTTTTTGGCCTTCACCACTGGATGCACCTTCTTCAATTAATCCAACAGCACCAAAAATAACATTAGCTAAAGAACGATTCATCCCTTTACACATAATGTTTGTCAAAATAAGTCCGGAAGCTCCAACCAAAGATCCAGAAATAATGAGACCATTATTCATCAGGACAAACCCAGTCGCCGCAGCAGCTACACCAGAATAAGAATTAAGCAATGAAATGACCACAGGCATATCGGCACCCCCAATGGGAATCGTGATGGTAATGCCTAATACAGCCGATAAGATTACAATGGCATAAAAGAAGTTCACTAAATCATTTCCACCCATTGAAAGGTAAACAGCGATTGAAACAAGGCTTATGGCAAATAGGGCATTCAAGATTTGTTGGCCTGGGAATACAATCGGTTGTCCCGATATAAATCCTTGGAGTTTTCCAAATGCAATAAAACTTCCTGTGAATGTAAGTGTTCCCACAAAGATGGATAGAATAACCACCACGAGGTAGAAAGTAGGATCGAGACCATTAATCATTTCACCTGTGTCAAGTTTGTCCATATTTGTAATAAAGTCTGCACCTGCGACTAATGCGGAAGCCGCTCCACCAAACCCATTGAAAATAGCAACCATTTGGGGCATTTGTGTCATTTCGACTTTTGTTGCAAAAACACCACCAATGAGTCCACCCACAACAATACCAATAATGATTAAGGTAAAATCAAGCTCATTATAGGCTATAAGTGTTGCAGAAATCGCAATGAGCATTCCAATGGAAGCAATCATATTTCCATTTCGAGCAGTTTTTGGATGGCTTAGTTTTTTAAGACCAAGAATAAATAGAATCGCCGAAAGGACGTAAAATAATTTTGAATATTCCATAAAGCGTCTATTTCCTTTTAAACATTTTGAGCATGCGATCTGTCACCATAAAACCGCCGACCACATTCACGGTTGCAAAAATAACAGCGATTAATCCAAACCAAGTTCCAATTGAACCACCTGTTTTAGTCGCAATAATGGCCCCAACAATCGCAATCCCAGAAATGGCATTTGATCCACTCATGAGAGGCGTATGTAAAGTTGGAGGTACTTTTGAAATGATTTCATTCCCAACAAAAATTGCCAGAATAAAAACAGTTAAAATATTAATATCCATAATGAGTCCTTATGCGTTTAGTTTTTGTTGAGTGGGCTCATGCGTCACAGCACCCTCATGCGTAAACATGGAACCAGAAATAATTTCATCTTCCATATCTAAATTGAGTTCGCCTTCTTTGATCATATATGTCATAAATGAAACAACATTTTTTGAATAAAGTTGACTTGCATGAATAGGCATTGTTCCCGGAAAATTCGTTGTGCCGTCAATGGTAACGCCATTGTAATTAACAATTTTTCCCGGTTCTGTCTTTTCACAATTTCCACCATTTTCCGCCGCTAAATCCATAATAGCCGATCCAGGTTTCATTCCATCCACCATAGGTGTAGGAATTAAAATTGGGGCAGGTCGTCCGGGAATAAGTGCCGTTGTTATGACTAAATCTGCCTTAGCGATTTTTTCTGTAATGAGTGTTTGTTGACGTTGTTTATAATCGTCGGATGTTTCTTTGGCATATCCGCCTTCACCGACACCATCGTCTTCGCTGGCTTCAACTTCCACAAATTTTGCACCTAAACTTTCCACTTGTTCTTTTACTTCTGGGCGAACGTCGAATGCTTCTACTTGGGCTCCAAGGCGTTTGGCCGTTGCGATAGCTTGTAGTCCAGCAACGCCAGCACCTAAAATTAATACTTTAGCTGGTGGAATAGTTCCCGCGGCAGTCATGAGTAAAGGCATATAAACACCTATATGATCTGCACCAATAAGAACAGCTTTATAGCCTGCAATATTCGCTTGCGAACTTAGCGCATCCATTTTTTGAGCCAATGTGGTCCGGGGAATTAAATGCATAGAAAAACCAGTAACTTTTTTATCGGTCATAGCTTTAACAGCTTCTAATTCTTTGGTTGTTTGAAAAAAGGAAGTAAATATAGAACCACTTTTCATTTGGTCGATTTCATCTAATGTGGGTGTTGCCACTTTAACAATAATATCGGCATTTTGATAAATATCAGAAGCGTTGGTAATCGTTGCACCAGCATCTTCATAATCTTTATCAGCAAAATTGGATTCTATCCCCGATCCAGATTCAATGCGAACGGTTAAACCTGCTTTAATGAGATCTTTTACAGAAGGGGGTGTGAGAGCGACCCGATTTTCACCGGGCAATATTTCTTTAAGTGTAGCTATAATCATATTCGTTTTTAGTTTGTATTTGGATGAAATTTCAGCCGGAAAGTTACAGACTATTTTATGGAGATCAATTGCGAAAAGTGAAAATAACCCTAGAAAAAATACCTTTTTTAATTTTGTCGAGAATAATGCGACCTATTTCTCTTCTTTTTATTTTTAATTCAATCCTGTTTTCAGCGATAATTCATGTTCCAATGGATCAAAATACGATTCAAAACGGTATAAATGTTGCCGAAATTGGCGATACTGTTTTGGTCGAACCGGGGACATATACGGAAAATATCGATTTTTTAGGAAAAGCAATTATTGTTGGATCGTTATTGTTAACAACGGATAATCTTGAATTTATTGAATTGACCATCATTGATGGGAATGAGAATGGCAGTGTGGCAACATTCAATTCCAATGAGAATGAATTATCCTTGTTACGTGGCTTTACATTGGAAAACGGAAATGGGAATTATGCAGATCCGGATGGGAATGGCAGTTATTGGAATTATGGCGGTGGTGTTTATTGTAAAGATTCCAATCCCACGCTCATTGATTTAGTGATTACGAATAATACGGGGAATCAGGGTGGCGGTGGTGGACTCTTTTGTTATAATGCAAGTCCAACTCTTTATTCATCGTCCATTATCGAAAATTCAACCGATGATGTTGGTGGAGGTATTTACGCTAGAGACGAATCAAGTCCATCCTTTTATCAAGTAACCATTTCTGGGAATAATGCTGAATTTGGGGGTGGAGCCTATTTCAAAGATGAATCTACACCGATTTTAGATTCATGCATGGTCTCTGGGAATTGGAGTGGAAATTCTGGTGCAGGAATTGTGTTAAAAAACAATGCAAATGCAAGTATGACAGATTCTTGGATATTAGAGAATGAATCGTCTGAATTAGGAGGTGGATTATATATCAATAATGCATCTCCAACGATTACACGCTCTACGATTCACAATAATTTTGCTAACAGTGGTGCTGGAGTTTATGTGCGTGCAGAAGCATCACCTAGTTTTGATTTTGTAACCATTTCAGAGAATAATGCTTCCCAATATGGAGAAGCTTTCTATTTACGCGGTGGCTCAACCGTTACATTTACAAATTCAATCATTTGGTACAATGGTGATTACCAAGTGTATTTTAGAACGAATGAAGATCCAAATACGTTTAACATTTCTTACTCGACTGTCGAATTAGGAGAGCAGGGTTTTATAAGCAATTTTAATGGTGATATAACGTGGAGCAACAATAATAATCAGTCAAATGATCCGCTATTTTGCAATAGAAATGATGAAAATTTCACTTTAAGAGAAAATTCACCTTGTGTCGGGACTGGAGAAAATGGAGCAACGATGGGGGCCCATCCTATTGGGTGTGGTCCTTTAAATTTGGGACCCATTTATTATGTTTCTGATATGGGTCACGATTCCAATGATGGATCCATGTTAGAACCTTTCGAAACAATTCAACGTGCGATTGATGCCTGTGTTGATGGTGATACAGTTCGATTAAATCCAGGTGAATATTCTGAGAATTTACTTTTTTCTGGAAAAGACATTGTTATTGAATCCAGAGCCTATGAAGCGAGCAATCCTGGTCTTATGGAAGTAACACTTTTATCTGGTGTATCAGGGAGTCGTTGTTTAACACTCGTTGGGAGTGATGCAAATGAAGTAACTATTCGCGGAATAACCCTTACAGGTGGACAAGCAGATTTAGGCGGTGGAATATATATTTCATCATCATCCCCAACGCTAATGGATTTATTTGTTCAAAATAATTCAGCTGCTTCTGGAGGTGGTATATATATAGAAGATGCAAATCCAATCCTTCAGCAAATAACTATTTCTGATAATGGAGCCAATAAAGGCGGTGCCATGTATTTAGCAGAATCAGATGTTTATTTGAGTGAAATTATCATCAAAAATAATGTAGCCTATTGGGGCGGTGGAATATATTTGAACCAATCGCACCCAACGATAGATTCAACTTACATAGCCTTTAATCAAGGATTTATAGAAGGAGGCGGGTTGTATTTGGATCAATCCAATCCAAATATATATTATTCTATTTTTAATCAAAATGTGGGTGTAGATGCAGGCGGTGCAATCTATGGTCAAGAATCTTCCCCAAATGTGAATCATAGCACCTTTTTCCATAATGAAGGTGGATTTGGTAAAACAGCCGTATTAGTCAATAGCGCTTTAACCATGGAAAATTCAATCGTATGGGATAGTGCTATATCCCAATTTTATTTTGCTCCGCAAGGTGGATTGAATCATTTAGCCCTTTCATATTCAAATATTTTTGGTGGTGAAACATCCATTATGACAAACGGAAATGGAATAGTAACATGGGAAAATAGTAATATGACATCGAGTCCTTATTTTTGTAATCCAGATGAAGGAGATTTCCATTTGGCGGCACTTTCTCCCAGCTTAACATCTGCTGAGGATGGCTCATTCATGGGAGCCTTGGGGTATGGATGCGAAACAGCTTTAACCGTTGAAAAAAATCCACTTCCGATGACATCATCCATTCAACGAATTTTCCCCAATCCATTTAATCCAGTTACAACAATTCAATTTGAATTAGATCTAAATCAAACTATTTCAATCGCCATTTTTAATATAAATGGGCAATCGGTTCAAAAATGGGAATCAACCCAATATAAACAAGGGAATCATTCTTTTAAATGGGATGCAAATTCATTCCCCAGTGGTATGTATGTTATTCGATTTGAAGGGGAAACATTCTCCGATTCAAGGAAAATGATTTTATTAAAATAAAGTTAGGCACAACGTTAAGCTTAACCCAATCTTGTGCATTTCTCATCCTGAACAAATAAATTATTCACGTCTTTTCCAAAAACATCATTACATTGATATGACCTGATTTTAATCTTTTCATTTTCAACTTCGCATTCTCGGTACAATACAGTTACATCAAAATTCTCAGTCATCTTCGTGAAGAAGGCGTCGATTTGTTGCTTTAGTGAATCTGTCAATTGGGAATGGCAATTTATCAAAACAGCATCGCCAATCGTTTTTACTATTTCCCACGGCAGGGATGTAAGTTCATTTTCAATTAGTTTATAAAAAGAAAGTAACCGTTGTTTGATTTCAGCATGGGTCAATGATTCACTTTTTCTTTTGAAATTCTTAATATCAATGTTCAGTAATGTTGTTCTCATAATTTATAGAGACTTTGGATAACGGTTAAAATAAGCTGCGTGAAATTTCTCACCGCAAGTCATTCCATTTACCAAATTTGCTTTCATAAACCCACAAAACATTAATTATGCACTCCACTTTTCACAGCCTGCCCCGATTCTTCGGGGTCAGGTTGATTGGGGGTTATAATACCATCATAGATTAGAAAAGAATTCATCCAAGCTCATATTAATATCTTTAGTGATTTTACGAAGAAGTATTGGTGAAATATCTCTTCCTTTATGAAATGGAACAGTCGTTATCCTTCCATCTTTGTGTCGAAATTGTTTATGAGATCCCTTTTGGCGAATTTCTTCAAACCCAATTGATTTCAGGATTTTAATGACCTTTTGTGGCTTTAAAACAGGATAAGTTCCCACTATGCATCAACGGCAATAGTTTGTGTCCCTACAAATTCTGTTTCTAAATAAGGTTCGCCGTCTTCGGATAACATTTGGATAACTTCTAATAAATTGTCGTGTAGTTCGTCAAGCGTTTTACCTTGGGAGTGTGCACCGTTAAAACCTGGCACATACCCAACATACAAATGTGTATCAGAACATTTTTCAACAATTGCAGTATATGTTTTCATCATTTATTTCCTTTTAATTTCGACGGATAAATTTACTAAACAATAGAATAGTCTCTATGGTATTATAACGACCAAGCTCACTGGTTGTCATGGAGCGCAGCGGAATGGCAATCCAGTGCAGCGCCTTGTTA
>JADHUI010000040.1 GCA_016784605.1 Fidelibacterota bacterium
AAGACATATTTGAATACATAGAGGTATTTTATAATCGCCAAAGGCTTCATTCAGCCCTAGGCTACAAAACACCTATTGAATATGGAGAACTAACAAATGTTGCTTAACTTTGACTCAACTTTTTCGTATGAAGTCCAGTTACCGCTTATATCATAGATAATAACCCAACTGGGGGAGATACGGGTATTGATCATGCAACACTACATGTTCAAGTATACCCATCGAATGAAACGTATGACATGGAAATGAACCACATTGGAGAAGATATATATTATGGAGAAATTCCCGGTTTTACACCTGGAACAGAAGTGACATATTGGATTTCGGCAACGGATGTAAATGGGAACTCGATGGAATCACAACATTGGAGCTATGATATTTTCAATCCCAGTAGCAACTCTATTTTATTCCTGTATAATTCAATTGATTATGGGTCATTTATTGCTCATTATTATTTAGGATCGAATGATATCAATTTTGATTATTGGTCTAACTATTACTACGGTCCTTTGTCTGAAGAATTACTAAACTATTATACAACTGTATTGGAAATTACTGGCTCGGGTCCCGTCATGTTAAACAATGAATTTATTCGTCCTTGGTTTGAAGAAGGGAATAAAAATTATATATTATCCGGTAACGAATGGTTAGATACCCATTGGGGACATCAAAATTATTATCAAGGTGATTTTGAATATGATATATTAGGCGTTTGGAATGGAATTGGTGATATAAATTATGTAAATACGGGAAATCAAGAAGGCATATCTCGAATACTTCCAATTGAAAATGATTCCATATCAGGTCCAATATTCGAGTTTTTAGGCGATTCTCTAGACCTTAATTATGATCCAAACTATGAATTGGGTTTTTCAAATTGGTTAGATGCGGTAGAAATAGTAGATGGTTTTAATAATGGCTTTGATGCCTATAGTGGCATTATAGATTCCAACGGTGTCCCATGGGAAGATGCAGAATTATACCATATAGCTCCTTATAAGAAGCATGGAAATGAAAGTAAATCCGTATTCTTTACATTTGACCCACTAGCTGTGAATACATCTCCAGAATATAATTGGATTGGATTTAGTGACCTAAGTCCAATTCGTTCAGCTTTAGATTGGATTAATGGTTCACATTTAGCTGATACAGATGATGAATATGTAGTATCATCATTTCAATTGCATCAAAATTATCCAAACCCATTTAATCCACTAACAACCATTCAATATAATATACCCAAATCGGGCAACGTGCGTTTAAGCATTTTTGATCTACGGGGAAATGAAATTAAAGAATTAACAAATGAATTTCAAAGGGCTGGCCTAAAAGAAATCCTATTTGATGCATCTGGACTTTCAAGTGGTGTGTATTTTTACAGAATAGAAACAACGGAAAATACATTAACACGAAAAATGATTTTTTTAAAATAGGCATCAGAGTTGATTCCTATAAAAATACTTTATAAAAACTGCAAATAAATTTATAATTATCAAAAGAGTCTTTCTAAGTTCGGTACTGAGTATTTTAGGATTTAGGAGGAATTGTGGCAGGAAAAGTAGTTGAATTTAACGATCAAAATTTTGAATCAGATGCGATGAAATCTGATATACCGGTTTTGGTAGATTTTTGGGCTGTTTGGTGTGGACCGTGTAAAGCGATTGCACCCGTACTGGAAGAAATCGCCAATGATTATGAAGGCCGGGTCAAAGTAGGGAAATTGGATGTGGATCATAACAGCAAAACAGCTGTGCAATTTGGCATTCGAAGTATTCCTACATTACTCATCATGAAAAATGGATCCGTGGTCAACCAATTAGTTGGGGCGGTACCAAAAAATAATATAGAATCTTTATTAAACGAAGTTTTATAAAAAAAGAATAGGGAATATGCATAAAAAAGTCATCATTATTGGTTCTGGACCAGCAGGTTTTACGGCTGCAATCTATGCCGCCAGAGCAAATTTAGAACCCCATATATTTGAAGGAGCACAACCGGGAGGACAATTAACCATCACAACAGATGTTGAAAATTATCCGGGTTTTCCTGAAGGAATAATGGGGCCTCAACTTATGGACGAATTTCGGAGTCAAGCAAAACGGTTTGGCGCTACATGTGAATTCAAGTCCATTACAAAAGTTGATTTTTCTCAAAGACCATTTAAACTATGGTCCGGAGATGACGAATATACGGCAGATGCTGTCATTATATCGACAGGTGCATCTGCGCGATTACTTGGATTAGATGCAGAAAAAGAGCTCATGGGTTTTGGCGTTTCCGCCTGTGCAACCTGTGATGGGTTCTTTTATAAAGATAAAAAAGTATTGGTTGTAGGTGGTGGTGATTCCGCATTGGAAGAAGCGACCTTTTTAACCAAATTTGCATCTGATGTTGGTCTTGTCCATAGACGAGATGAATTCCGTGGGTCTCAAATTATGAGAGATCGAGCTTTGGAAAATCCAAAAGTTCATGTTCATTGGAATTCTGTTGTGGAAGATATTATCGGGACCAAAGAAACGGGTGTAACATCCGTTAAGTTAAAAGATACACAAACAGGAGAAATCCGAGAAGAAACATGTGATGGCATTTTCATGGCTATTGGCCATAATCCAAACACAGATTTGTTTGTGAATCAACTGGATCTAGATGGAGCAAACTATATCGTAACTAAACCAGATAGCACCTATACAAGTATAGAGGGTGTTTTTGCTTGTGGCGATGTACAAGATCATACTTACCGACAGGCTATCACAGCTGCCGGCTCAGGATGTAAAGCGGCCATTGATGCTGAACGTTGGTTAGAATCGCACTAATATAATTCGCATATAATATTCCCTTTTCTGATCCAAATAGGAGAAAAAATGGCAGATCAGAAAAGATTGATTTTTGAAATACAAAATCTAAAGAAAACGATTAAAAATCAGCAAGTTATCAATATCGGTAAACTTGCATTTCACCCAGGTACGATTTATGGTGTTGTTGGATCAACTGGATCCGGCAAAACCAAATTAATGGAATTATTAGCAGGAGAATTGGCTGAAACATCCGGTACATTAAACTTTGATGGGGAACCATATCAAAAAAACTGGCGTGGAAAAGTTAAACCCCATCCTGAAATATTTTATTCCCATTCACCCGCTTATTTGAATGTGAATAAAACAGCTAGTCAAATAGTTAAATCTATTTACAAGAAAAAAGAGAATATCATTTTTAAGAGATATTTTTCTTCCGCCCAGACAAAAAAGTTATGGGAGAGAACTTTAGACGTTTATTCCCCCGGCGAAATGGATTGGTTTAGTCTTGTATTGGCGATAGAAAGTGATCCACGTGTCCTGTTGATTGATGATTATGCTATCAGAATGGAAAAGGTTCAAGAGCAAGATTTTCGTTCACAACTCATTCGTATGAATCGAAATTTGGGAACCACCATAATTTTAGCAAGCTCGAGTGATCGTTATCTCAGTCAATTTGCATCCGTTTTAGTTCATATTGATAATGGGCATATTTCTAAAATTAGGCCGGGAGTACGCACAAACTATAAAAAGAAACCGCGATCAAATAATCGTCCAAAGCAACGATCTAATCAACGGCCGCAAAAACAAGCTAGAAGAAGACCAAAAAAACGCGATTAAATTAGATTCATTGTTTTAATTTCTTGCCGATGAATCAAAAGGTTAGAATACAAAAACGAATGATCGATTATTCGATCATTCTTACACTATTTATGACAGGTCTGAATGGGCAACCGGATCAACGGTTTCGTGCTTTTGATTGGGTCGCCTACCGCGATCCGGGAAAAATAACATCCATTTCAGAAGGATATTCCTATACTTATTTTGGCTCATCAAATGGCGGTATTTACCGCTATCATCAAAATGGGCACTATTTTGATGATCCCATTACTATGGCTCAAGGCATGGATAGTTACACAGTCTATGCGGTGCATTTTGATCAAAATACGGGCATTTTATGGGCTGGACTACCCGAAATGCTCCAATATACATATACGAGAGAAGGGAATTGGAATTTCATCTCTTTTTCTGATTTGGGTCTATCCTCGAAAGATCGAATACAAGCTATCGGTGCATCAGAGAACTATCTTTGGGTAAAGGCAAAAGCAATCTATTTAAAATGCGATCATTCAACGGGTATGATGTTGGGTATGTATCCATTCCCGGACGAAGGAAATATCCAATGGAGTAGCGAATATGGCAAAACAATCCAACATGCAGAAAAAATATTTATGGAATATTCTGTTATGTCTGGGTGGATGTTAACTGGGCAATATTTTATTGATCCGCATGGAAGAAATGTGTCTATTACATCCTATTATTTAGGTAAATATAATGACTTTTGGGTTGGAGGATCTGATGGGACTATTTTCCATGGTGAGCCCAATATGGAAGTTTTTTTCCCATTTGCTATTGGACCATTAGGATCAAACTTTTCTACGCTTTCTGAACACGATGGAGAATTGTGGATTGGCGGGAAAAACCATTTGAATTCTAGCGGTATTACGCGCATGTTGACAAATACATTAGAATTCGATCATTATGAATCGGATATTACCATCAATATGAATCCAATGAATATGAATGATATTATTAATATTGATGATGAAGTATGGTTCGCGGGAGATGATGGTTTACAATTATACGATAAAGATGATAATTATTGGCGATTCTTAGGCGAAGAACGAGGCCTTCCCGGCGGAAAACTTGTCACATTAGCCATCGATAAGACCCATATTTGGGTTGGGGGACCCAATGGATTAGCAAGGTTGGATCGATCAACGCGACGTGAAGATCCTTCGGGGATTGAAGATATATTTAAATTTCAAAATGTGAGACACCTACTATTCGTGGATGAAGATTTGTGGATTTCTACACCGAATGAATTAACTATTTTTAATACATTAAGTCCTGAATTACGTTCTTTTCGTAAGAAAGGAACTTTTTCACTTGATGGACCTTTTATAGGATTCAGACAGATTTGTTTTGATGATAATTATCTTTATGTTTCAACGAACCAAGGAATTCTTTCTTATGATTATGAAAATCGTTATTGGACAAAGGTGATTGACGCTAGTTTATATGGCGGTCGAATCATCCAATCTATGGCCATTTCAGGAGAAAATTGCTTTTTAGGATTTCATGATGAATTATTGCGAATAGATATGGAAAACAAATTTCAAAAAAAATATGACTTTCCATTCATGGGAACGGTGAAAGACCTTTATATTTCAGGCCGTATTATTTGGCTGGCAACAACAGAAGGTTTAGTGAAATTCAAATGGTCCGTAGATCGATGAAAAAAATATTATTCATAATTACTTTAGTCTCATTCGTCTTGAGTGCTCCCCAACATCAACGCGGGGGTAGAAAAGGCAACAAACACCTTATTGAACGATTTGTTATTGCAGCCTTCAGTGAAGCTTATTCAATTGATTCCATTCGTGTTGTTTCTTTTATCGAAATCCCTTACGGCATTATTCAATTCATTAAACAGGATAATCAATTTGTTGCATCCTACGAAGCATCATTATCGATGGTTGAGAAGAAAGGGAAGCAAGTTAGTCGTAAAATATGGAAAGAATCTATTACGCTAGATTCTTATGAGGATACAAAATCAAATCGCCGGAATATTAAACATTATACCACATTTATCATTCCCAAAGGGGATTACATACTCAATGGAGAATTGGTTGATTTAGATACACGGAAAAAGGGAAGGAAATCCCAAAAAATATCCTTTAAATACACGCAAAAAAATCCTGCATTGCTTCCACCCGTATTAATGCTTCCATTTAAAGGTGATTGGGGTTTTGGGGAGAATTATATCCCGACATTAGGTAGAAGGGTTCGATCACAAGAGCATGATATTAAATTACTTGTATCGGGATTTGTCAAGATGGGTAAGTATTCCTTGAGTGTGAGATTAGAAAATAGTGGAGATAAAACAGAAATATTTAATCAATCTTTCCAAAATAATGTTGCGGGAAACTTTTCTCAATATTTGACAATTCCCGCATCAATGATTACAAAATTAAAATATGATATTATTGTAGAATTAACTCAAAACAACCGAACCGTAAAAAAGAATACTATCTTGACCCTATCACGTGCGGGTATTTCAAAAAATGTAACGGATATTGAATTCGCATTGAAGCAGATGAAATATATTTTATCCAATGAAGAACGTAAAATGTTAAGAAAATCCAGTAAAAGTGAATGGGAAGATTTATTTATAACCTTCTGGAAAGAGCGTGATCCAGACACCACAACGATTAATAATGAACTCATGGAAGAATATTATCAAAGAGTGGAATATGCAATTGAGCATTTTGAATCTTGGCAGCCTGGATGGAGAACAGACATGGGCATGATTTATGTTTTATTTGGTCCTCCGAATGAAATTCAACGTTATAACTCAAATTATACTCAAGTTCGCCAAATATGGCAATATTATCGAATTAATAAAACATTTTCTTTTATTGATGAAAACGGATTTGGTGATTACCGATTAGAGACTCCGTTTATTTCCCCTGGATTCTAATGATTGAACGATTTTCTTATAGCAGTTTACAAACATTCAAAAAATGTCCTGCCCAATTCAAAATTCGGTATATCGATAAAGTTCGAAAAAAAGATGAAGGTATTGAAGCCTTTATGGGTAAACGTGTGCATGAATCAATCGAATTCTTATATAACACTATTTTAAAAGGCCAAATTCCCTTTGTGGATCATATTGTAGATTATTACAGAGAGCAATGGGATAAACATTGGCATAATCGCATAGCGCGTGTGGATAATTCTATGCGTCCAGCGGATTATATTCGTACCGGAGAAGAATGTATTGTTCGGTATTATAGAATGCATAAACCTATTCATCAACCGGTTAAAGGCAATGAAGTCGAGTTAGACTTTTTTCTCGATGATAATGATGCATATCAGATGAAAGGATTTATCGACCGACTAGATGATTTGGGAGATGGGAATTGGGAAATTCATGATTATAAAACATCCAAACGAGCTATGACGCAAGCACAAGCAGATAAAGATGAGCAATTAGCTTTATACCATTTTGCCTTAAAGAAAAAATTTAATCATGTTAAACATGTGACATTAGTTTGGCATTTTCTTCGCCATGGCATAGAACTCAAATCATCACGCACCGATGAACAATTAAATCTTTTATCAAAAAAATGTCAATCTTCCATAGATCAAATACGTACTTTTATTCAAAATGGCGGTGCATTTCAACCAAAGAAATCCATGCTATGCAATTGGTGCTATTTATGGGAAGAATGCTCAGCGAAAGAGGGGACTAACCCCTTCATAGGCAGAGATAATTAAGCTATGGTAAAGTTAACCAACAATGAAGTGGAAGCGTTAAAAGAGTTGCTATCATCTGACATTTCATTCGGAGAAAATGAAACAGTGTTATTAAATCTAAAAAATAAAATAACCCCCACTGGTAAAATTGAATTATTTATTGACGGCGCTTCAAATCTCCATAATAAGACAGCAGGTTTGGGTGGCGTTTTTTATCAAAATGGCGTTGAATTATATTCGTTTGCAGAATTTCGTCCGGACTTAACCAATAATGAAGCCGAGTATGGCGCATTAATTTTTGGGATTGAAAAAGCGATTGAATTATCATTGAATAAGATTGACATATTTTCAGATAGCGAATTAGTTGTGCGTCAAATTATGGGTGTTTATAAAGTAAAAAATGATCGTATGGCAAAATTACATAAAAATGTCATGTCATTATTGAGACAATTGAGTCAATGGTCCATAACTCACGTGCGAAGAGAAAAAAATACCCGTGCAGATGAGCTCAGCAAAGAAGGAATAAACGCAGGGAAATAATATTCATCATTTAGACTCATATTAGAAACGGCCCTACAGGCCATTTATCACCCTTATTATATAATTATAACTTCATGTTATCACTCTTGTTAAATCCAAGAGTAGCCCCTAATTTCCCCCGCTGAAAAGTGGGCCCAAATGCCCACTTTTCTTTTGTTTGCCAATGATAAATCGATTTACTGAAATACAGAAGGTGATGAACCCGGAATTGATTCTTTTAGATATCAAGACGGATGAGTCCGCCCAAATGATTCGAATCATTATAGATTCAGAACGTCCTATTACTTTGAGTGATACAACAGGATTAATGAAATTGATTAATAATGATGAAGAATTAAATTCATTATTCCCGGATTCGCATGGGATTGAAATATCGTCTCCTGGTATGGGGGCTGAATTAAAGCAACCGTTTCAATACCGAAAGAATGTTGGAAGAATGATAGAAATAAAAATAGTTGAAGATGGGAAATATGTTAAACGATTGGGAATATTGGCTAGCGTAACAGACAATGGCATTCTTTTTGAGCAAGATCAAGAATCTATCGAGATTGATTTTGATGCCATTAAATCTGCAAAAATTAAAATTTCATTCAATTGAACTGGGAGCTGAACATTGATTAATAGAGAATTAATTGACTACTTTACGGAAATTGCGAGAGAAAAAAACGTAGATCGTTCTGAATTGGCCACGATTATGGAAGAACTTTTTCTATATGTGATAGAAAAAGAATATGGTGATTCGTCCAATTGTAGTGTAATTGTAAATCTTGATAAGGGTGAAATTGAGATTTATGCTGAAAAAACAATTGTAGACGAAGTCGATGATTATAAAGTTGATATTACTTTAGAGAATGCGTGTAAAAAAGAACCGGATGCAGCCGCTGATCTTGAAGTTGGGGATATTTTTGTCGAGGTAATTGATCCTCGTGTATTCGGGAGAAGATTAGTTACAACTGCAAAGCAATTTTTAGCTCAACGATTAAGAGAAGTAGAACGGAATTATGTCTTTGAAGATTACTCTAACCGTGTCGGTGAAATTGTTATTGGTGTGGTAAAACAGGTTCAGCGTGATAATGTATTTGTTGATATTGATCGTGCAGAACTTAGAATGCCTAAAAGGGAACAAATTTCATCTGAGCGATATAGACGAGGAGATACTATCCGCGCTATCATTAAATCAGTTGAGGTAACTTCGAAAGGTCCGGAAATCATTATTTCTAGAAGTGACAATCATTTCTTGCATAAACTATTTGAAATGGAAGTACCTGAAATTGAAGATAGTATTATTGATATTACAGCAATTTCTCGTCAACCAGGTGAAAGAGCAAAAATAATTGTTCGGTCAAATGATCGTAGAATTGACCCTGTTGGTGCTTGCGTAGGAATGCGTGGAAGCAGAATTCAAGCCATTGTTCGTGAATTAAATAATGAGAAAATTGATATTGTTAATTACAGTGAGCAACCGGAAATATTAATTACGCGAGCTCTTTCTCCGGCCAAACCTGTAAATCTATATATTGATGACGATAAAAAATATTGTATTGCCATTTTTGAAGATGAAGACTTGAACTTTGCGATAGGTAGAAATGGAATGAATATTAATTTGGCTTCTCGTATTACGGATTATCGAATCGATGCGTTTGGCGAAAAAGAATATGACCGAATTCAAGCCGACCAAAAAACGGCTCTCAGTGATATTGAAGGCATCACAGCTACAACAGCTAAGAATCTAGCCGCTGTAGGAATAAATATTGTTTCTGAATTACTTGATGCAGATGAAGATCATTTATTGAGTGCAAAAGGCGTTGGGGAATCTTCATTAGAGGATATTTACACGGCAGTACAAGAATTCATTGAACGAGAAATACCCACAGAAGACGATGATGATTTGGAACTTGACGCTGAACTAGAGGATGTTATTGATGAACCTGTAGGTGAAGAATCTGATAAACCTGTAACAGAAAGTGCTGAATAAAAAGATGGCTAAAGGTGTAAGAATATTCCAAATCGCTAAAGAATTAAATATCTCCCATACAGATATTTTATCTTTTTTGAAATCCCAAAATATTGAAGTTGGGAGTCATATGTCTCCTGTAAGCGAAGACATTCATCAGGTTATTCTAACTGAATTTGCAAAAGATAAAGCCAATGTTGAACGGTTTCGAAAAGAACAAGTCAGAAAAGAAATCCATGATACGCGTCTAAAAGAGAAGCAAAAAGATCATAAAAAACTTCAAATTTTATCTCTCTCAAAGCAAAGAGAATTAGAAAAGATTGAAAATGAGAAAGCCAATTTAATTGCCGAAGAAAAAAAGAAAAAAGCGGACGAAATTGCTCAGAAAAAAGCAGTAGAAGAAGAATCTAAAGCAAAGAAAAAAGCAGTAGAAGAAAAATCTAAAAAGTCCATTGCGCTTAAAAAGAAAATTGTAACCCCGAAGAAAAAGTTAAGAAAAATATCTTTAGCTGACATACAATCTGAAATTGGTTCATCATCCAAAAGGCCTTCTGGGAAAAATCAGAAAAAAGAACATGTTCAAAAAAGTGTCAAAGATGCTGTTCGTCAAACGATGGCCAGAATAGATACTAAATCAAAGAAAAAAGTTTATAAAAAGCCGACTAAAGAAGAAGGAGAAACCTCTTCTCCCGATACTTTAAAACCCATTGATGTTGCCGAATTTTCTAGTGTAGAAGAAGTAGGGAAAATATTTTCAGTTACTTCCAGTGATATTATTCAAAAGTGTATGGCATTAGGAATGTTAGCAACCATTAATCAACGTTTAGATTGGGATGTTATCGAATTGTTGGCTGAAGAATATGGATATATTGCCCAAAAAATGAAAGATATTGGGGAAGAACTATTCTCCATTGAAGAATCTGAAGAAGATTTGAAAAATGCCGTTCCTCGAGCACCAATTGTCACGGTTATGGGTCATGTAGATCATGGTAAAACATCCTTGTTAGATTATATCAGGAAAGAAAATGTGGTTTCGGGCGAATCGGGTGGTATAACTCAACATATTGGTGCCTATAAAGTAGATCTTGGAGATGAGAAATGTATTACATTCCTCGATACGCCGGGTCATGAAGCTTTTACAGCTATGCGTGCACGCGGAGCCCAAGTAACGGATGTTGTCATCCTTGTGGTTGCCGCGAATGATTCTGTCATGCCTCAAACGATTGAGGCGATTAATCATGCAAAAGCAGCAAACGTCCCTTTAATTATTGCCATAAATAAAATGGATGTTCCTGGAGCGGATCCTGAAAAAGTTCGTCGCGAATTATCCGAGCATGAAGTTCTTGTGGAGCAATGGGGCGGAAAAGTTCAAGCGGTAGAAATAAGTGCAAAAACAGGGGATGGAATTAGTGACTTAATGGATTCTCTTGTTCTTGAAACAGACGTTCTTGATTTAAAAGCAAATCAAGATACATTGGCTCGTGGCAGTATTATTGACTCAAAGTTAGATCGCGGATTAGGCCCAGTGGGTACTCTATTAATTCAAAAAGGTATTCTCCATGTGGGTGATCCTTTTATTTGTAGCGACTATGCGGGAAAAGTAAAAAGTATTATGAATGAACGTGGAGAAAGATTGAAAGAAGCTTTCCCATCAGATGCCGTTCAAATTCAAGGTTTTGATCAAGTGCCTCAAGCAGCAGATATGTTTAGTGTTGTTGATAATGAAAAAGATTTAAAACGTATTTCATCGGAACGCCAACGTGTTCGACGTGAAATCGAACATAAAAAGATGGCTTTCTCTTTGGATCATATGTCTTCATTGATTGCAGAAGGTACAATGAAAAATCTCCCCATTATTGTTAAAGGGGACGTGGATGGATCAATCGAAGCGTTATCTGAAACATTAGAGAAAATGAATACGGACGAAGTGGGTATTAAAGTGATCCATAAGGCTGTGGGTATGGTGACTGAATCAGATGTTCTGCTTGCAGAAGCATCAAAAGCTGTCATTATTGGATTTCATGTGCAAGTAAGTTCGAATGCGAAATTACAAGCACAACAAGCAGGTGTGGATATCAGAACTTATAGTGTTATCTATCAAGCTGTTGATGAGTTGAAACTTGCTTTAGAAGGGTTATTAGAGCCTGATAAAGTTGAAACCATGTTAGGCCAAGCACTCGTTCAAGAACAATTTAAAATTCCTAAAATTGGCTTTATTGCTGGTTCTAAGGTGACGGAAGGTTTAATTATTCGTAAGGGTAAAGCTCGCGTTATTCGAGATGATGAAGTCATTTGTGAAGGATTAATTAATTCTCTCAAAAGATTCAAAGATGACGCTAAAGAAGTCAAAGAAGGACTTGAGTGTGGTATTGGTGTGGATGGAATTAAAAAATTCCTACCAGGCGACATTATTCAAGTCTATGAAATCCGAGAAGTAAAACGGAAACTTGAAACGAGTTGAAATCAAAAAAACCGTATAAAAGAACAGATCGAGTCGGGAATCAAATCCTATCAATCTTAGGAGATGTTCTTATTAAATATATTGATTTATCTCACATTGGTTTTGTGACATTTACTCATGTGGATATTGCACCAGACCTTCGGACTGCTAAAGTTTTTT
>JADHUI010000019.1 GCA_016784605.1 Fidelibacterota bacterium
CCTGCCCGCACATTCAAGTGCGAACATGGAAAGGTAATTCCTGTTGATGGGAGATTCGGTTTAGGGTTCCCAGCCCGACTAACTACGTCAGTCATTCAAGCGGGCCTGCCCGACTATGTCATTCAGGCGGGGAATTCATCTCTTTCCGCAAAAAAATAAATTGCGATAAATCATTGTATTCTCATTAACTTCAGGAATAATAATAGTATATTAACAAAAAAGGAAGATCATTATTATGCAAACAGGAACAGTGAAATTTTTTAATCGAAGTAAAAGATATGGCTTTATCACCGGAGCAGATGGTGTTGACTATTTTTTTCATGAATCCGGCTTATCTGAAGGTATTTATGTAAAAGATAACGATAAAGTTGAATTCGAAATTGAAGATGGCGATAAAGGCAAAAAAGCTATCAATGTTTCCATTATTGATTAATATCAATTTAGTGAACAAAAAACCCTCGTTATGCGAGGGTTTTTTGTTCCTATTATCATGTGTAGATTTTGACACTCAAAAGGAAAATATTTAATGAATAAAAAAACAATACTCATGATGTGTATTATAATAACATCAATGTTATTTGGTGGACCAAAAACAAAATTTTCAGATCAACAAATTGCTGCATTTGTACCCAAATATTTCGCAAGAGATCATCATGCACCCAATATTTCTCGGATTCGTATTTATGCGGAAGATGGGAAAAAAGTATTTCATTTAGAAATAGATGTAAACCGCAATCGCTACGAAGGTCAAATGGACTATACAGTCAGTGCAATGGCGAGTTTAGCCCAATATGCCAAAATACCTTTCGATACATTTATTGTTATTATGCATCCGAGTCTTCGTGATCTAGATTCTGAACTCATAGAAGCAAACGCAACATGCTCTATTAATTATTTCGTCCGGAAAAAAATGAATTATGATAAATGGATGAAAAATTGCACTAAAATATCACCTGTATAATTTCCTAACTAAATAGCTCATTATGAATTTCTTACTCTACACAATTATTGATACCGGATTTAACATTCTACAACTTTTATTATTGGCGCGCGTCATATTGAGTTGGTTCCCACATGATCCCTATAATCAAATTATTCAAATAATATATTCAATCACCGAACCCATGATGCGTCCTGTTAGAGAAATTTTCCCTATGGCCATGGGCGGAGTGGACTTTTCACCCATTATTGTCTTTTTCTTGATAGGTCTCTTAAAAAAGATTCTTCTATCTGTCGTATAAATTCTTAATAAAAAGAAGTACGAATCACGGGTTGAAAATAGTCTTTTCGGTGAGCGCAGATAGGATCAGCGCCACAAGATGAACAATCTGGATCAGTCATTTCGGGGCATCTTTTTCTCGACATAAAGAAAAACCAATCTACAGCACCCATGGATCGCCCTGATAACTCTGGGAGTAAATCAACTGCTTCATAAATTGCGTGTCGAATATCCCATTCATCTTCGGGCGAAACCAGTTGTCGATTTTTTATTTTTGTATCTAATTCTTTATCAAGAATATCAACAAGTCCCAATCTTAAACTTCCCCGCATACAATGATAATCCACAACAGGGGGGAGCGTTTCATTCTTTCCAAAATGAAACAATTTCTCGGGTCTTTGTTCGAGAATCAATGCCAATAAGGCGCTTTTCTTTCGTAATGGATCTTCTCGATAACCTCCAACTTTATCAAGCATTTCTAAAAATGTTTTTAATGGATATTTAGACGAGAGTGCTTGATTCACTACATAGCTTGGCGTCCACCCTAATTCTAACATGGAAAGACCATACGTGTGGGCAAAATCTAAATGCAATTGGGTGGCAGGCATGACATCTTTTCCATTATCTGCGCGAAATAAATCTTTCATATCATCCAATGATTGAGTTGCTTGACGTTTAGGCGTGAAAAATTCTGGATCTTTTTCTAGCCTTTTTGTATATGCCTGGAAAAGGTAAAACGCTCCTTTAAGTTCGTCACCGCCAATCGTATGAATTAACGGTTTATGATATTGTCCATTTTTATGAGACCAAAAACTGAATTGTTGTAACGTGGTCACAAAAAAATAATCGATGGTTAATGGATGCTCTTTTGGCGGGAGGGATGAATCGATAAAAGGGAATGCTTCTGCTTCAGGTAAATCGGAAATCAATTGTGCAATTTTATGCAATTGTTCTTGATTGATTACAACCCGTGGTTTAAGATTTGAGCAAATATGCTTCTCCTTGGATATTAGTTTTTCTGGCCCAATACCTTCAATCATAAAAGCGGCAAGATTTGCCCCAGATTTAGCCGCCATAACGGGGTGTTTCCCTTGAGCAATATGAGCTAACGTGGCTCCACAAAATGTATCTCCAGCTCCCGTAGGATCAACTATTTTTGTATCGGGCGAAGAAACGGATGTTTCATGATTCCCTTGATTTACCGTAGCACCATTTTCACCCTGAGTCATAAAGACTAATTTCCCTGATAGGGTTGCAGCATTTTTATTATATTTTTTTAATAAGTCATTTTCAATATGATTCATAAAAAAAATATCTGATTCATCTTTTACGTCTAATACACGATTTGGATCTGACGCAATTATAGGAAGTGCCGTCCCAGTTGATATATATTTTGCTCCACGTATTTTACAAGCTTCAATAAAAGACAATTGTTGTTTTGCGTTTCCTAAAGGAACAATATGGACTAAATCATAATGACTTAAATCATTGGGCAAATCATCCGCTTTTAACTCTTCTTCAGCACCAAAGAATGCTTTTTTATAATCAGTTTTATTTTCTGATTGAACAATTTCAAAATGGGGAAGTTGATCTGCAGAAATAGGGGGTCCAATCCATTCCATTATATGAGAAATGAATGACAATTCTGATGGGATGGTAGTAGGTTTTGGTGCAAACAGAGTAATACTCACACCCGCATGAATGGCACCTAACGCAGTGTAAAGTCCTGCCCCGCCTGGTGATTGATATAATTGACCTTTAATCGTCAATGTGTCTAGTGATGGAGAGCCAATAATAAATAGTTTATGTTTCATTTTTGTCCAAAAGATTAATAATGTATTCCATTAATTTACTAAATTAAGATTAACATACACCGTTGAATGGAGAGAAAAACGATTTAATGAAACAATTATTTTATTTAGGAATCTTTATAAGTGGCATCATTGTTGGGCAAGTAGATAAATCTATGGATTTTTGTTCAAGGCAAAATTCATTGGCAAAGTGGTTATCCGTAGAAAATAGTCTGACCGAGAATCAAGAACGAATAGATGTTACTTTTTACGACCTATTTTTTAAAATTTATCCCGAAGATGAATCGATCAATGGTAGAACAATTGTACACGCAACGGTAAAGGACTCTGGGTTGACGGCTATTGATTTAGATTTAAAAGATGGTTATGTGATTGATAGTGTTCTTGTTAATGGTCAATCAGCAGATTACACGTATTCTTCAGATTTATTATCCATTCAACTTGCAATGGTAGAACCACCAGATATTGGGACAGAATTTGAAGCAATTATTGGTTATTCTGGTGATCCGCAGAGTTATGATTTTGGGTCATTTTCTTTTGATAGTCATCAAGGTGAAAATCTCATTTGGACATTGTCGGAGCCCTATGGTGCTCGTGGGTGGTGGCCATGTAAAGATGACCCAAGTGATAAAGCGGATTCTGTCAATATTGTTGTTAATGTACCTGATCATTTGATTGTTGCATCCAATGGTTCACTTATTTCAGAAGAAACAAATCCCCACGGAAGAAAAACATATTCTTGGCATGAGTCATATCCAATGGCTACTTATCTTGTATCATTAGCGATTTATCCTTATCAATATTGGGAAGATACATATATAAATGCTGATGGAGATTCTTTGCCTTTAACTTATTATGTTTTTCCAGATCATTATGGGTCCTTATATGAGAATTATTTGGAAACGAAAGATATGATGGGTGCTTTCGAAGAATCATTTGGACCATATCCTTTTTTTGGTGAAAAATATGGACATGCAGAATTTGGATGGGGTGGTGGCATGGAGCATCAAACCTTATCCAGCATGGGCGGGTGGAGTGATTGGCTTATTGCCCATGAATTAGCTCATCAATGGTGGGGTGATATGATCACCTGCGCTGATTTTCATCATATTTGGTTGAATGAAGGATTTGCCCGTTATGGTGAAGCATTATGGGCAGAATACGATGAGGGGATTGACGCTTATCATACCTATTGGGCGAATCATGCTTTTTATGGTGGCGGAACTGTCTTTGTTGAAAATGCCACATCTGTTTCTGAAATCTTTAATGGACAATTAACATATAATAAAGCAGGATGGGTGGTTCATATGTTGCGCCATGTTGTTGGTGATGATGTATTCTTTGATATGTTAAAAGCATATGCTAATAATGATAGTCTGAAATACGCATCTGCTACGACCGAAGATTTCAGAGACGTATGCGAAGATTTCACAGGGTTAGATTTACATGACTTTTTTAATCAATGGATATACGGCGAACGCTATCCACGTTATCAAGTTCTGTATGATACTTCGCCGGAAAATGCTGTTTCTATTCAGGTGAATCAAATTCAATCATGGCAATTATTTCATATGCCGGTTGATATACGCATTACCACAACAGATTCTGTCTATAATTACTTTGTTGACCAAATGGGTGAATCAACATTATATATTTTTGATATTCCTGATAGTGAACCCATTTTGAATGTAGAGTTAGACCCGGATAATTGGATTCTCAAATCTGTTGAAGTGTTGGAGATTGGGCAAGAGCCACCATTACCGGGAGTATTTTCGCTAGATTCGCCTTATCCAAATCCATTTAATGGTCGTGTAAATATACCATTTGCGATTGGGCATGATTCAGACTTAACATTTTCCATTCAAAATATAATGGGACAGACTGTCTGGAAAAAGAATGCATTTTATCCGATAGGAAATCATATTTTAAATTGGCAAGGAAGAAGAGGAGATGGAACAGATTTACCTTCAGGGCTGTATTTTTTCACAATTCAATCTCCGGAAAAAAGTCTTCGCCAAAAAATCCTTTACCTGAAATAATCCCTAAATTCAATTAACTTTATGACTATGCTAAATCAAATACCTGAAGAACTTATGATATGGGCTGTGCCATTGGGCATAATTCTTATAGGCCTTGTCTTAGGTTGGATATTCAAACAATTTATTCACACCCAATTAATCAAAATGACGGAGAAAACAGATTGGCAAGGGGATGATGTCATTATTAAATCTGTTCAATCTCAGATCGTTTTTTGGTTTTTCTTGGGCTCATTAGCTGTGGCAGCCCGCGGTCTAAATTTGGCTCCAACCATGAGCGAATATTTGTCCAGATTTATTTTGGTAGGTCTCATTTTCTCTATTACAGTTTCAGCCAGTAAGATGGTAGTTGGACTTTTTAATCTATGGACATCTAAACAGGATGGCGGTCTTCCTTCTACAACAATGTTTGTCAATATAGTTCGTATAACTATCTATGTGGTTGGAACACTCATTATACTAGACACCTTAAAGATTTCGATTGCGCCAATGTTAACGGCTCTAGGTGTAGGTGGTTTAGCCGTTTCATTAGCATTAAAAGATACGCTGACTGACGTATTCGCTGGATTACATATTCTCCTAAGTCAGAAAGTCAAAATTGGAGATTTCATTGAAATGGAATCGGGGCAAATGGGATACATTACCAATATTACTTGGCGAAATACAACCATGCTCCAACGAGCAAATAATGTTTTTACCATTCCAAATACTAAATTGTCCAATGCGATTATCAAAAATTATGATACAGGTGATCCAAGTTTTTCCGTGAAAATTCCCATTGGCGTTTCTTACGATAGTGACTTAGATCAAGTGATGCGTGTTACAATGGAAGTGGCCGATTCCGTACATAAAGGAATGGAAGAAACAGCGAAAGATTATGAACCAGCCATTCGATTTCGTGGATTTGGTGAATCGAGCATTGATTTAATGGTCTATTTCCGTGGAAAGAAATATGGGGATCAAAATCCAATTGTTCATGAATTTGTCAAACGAATCCATGAAAGATATACCAAAGAAAATATTGATATTCCATTCCCAATTCGAACATTAATTCAAAAGGAATCTGAATGAAATTAGCACTTGTTTCTGGTTCTTTCTTTATGGCATTAGCTGTCGCCTTCGGTGCCTTTGGTGCACATGGACTCAAAGAAATGGTTCCTCAATCTGACTTATTAATATTTGAAAAAGCGGTCCGATATCATTTTTGGCATGCTTTAGCATTATTAGTACTGGGTTCTATTGGATTTCACTTGTCCCAAGATTTATTAAAAATACCCGTCATATTAATCATTTTTGGTATTATCTTTTTTTCAGGGTCCCTCTATATACTCGTTATAACAGATACGCGGTGGCTTGGGGCCGTAACGCCTTTTGGTGGAACAGCATTAATAATTGCTTGGTGCTGGTTAACTTGGAACTTTTATAACGGAATAAATTAATGCAATTAAAAGTCAAACCTTTTTCAGCCGAAGTAAAACGGTTGTATGAAAATCATGGACATTTCCATGACGGTGATGCCGGATTAGATTTATTTATCGTAAAAGAACAAACAATCAATGCGGGTGATTCTACATTAATTCATCTGCAAATCGCATGTGAAAATTTAGATAGAAAACCCTATTTATTAATGCCACGGTCTAGTATTTCAAAAACGCCATTAAGGTTAAGTAATTCCATTGGATTGATTGATACAGGATATCGAGGTGAAATTATGGCTGCTGTAGATAATATTAAAGATGAAGCCATAACCGTGACATCTGGGCAGAGATTGTTTCAATTAGTTGCCATGGATGGCAGCCCAATTCACTATGAATTGGTAGACGCGTTAACAGAAACCACCCGCGGATCTGGCGGATTTGGGAGCACAGGGAAATAATATCCTTATTATGTATTGGACCGTGATCTAAGCCACTCTTTTATTCGTATCTTATATCCTATGCTCCACGCCTTCATGAAGTTGGCAATCAATAAATACAGGTAAATCTTATCTTAGGGCTTTACCATGTGGTTGCGTTATTCTTTTGAAAATAAAATGGATTCAATAATGAAAAAATACCAAATTTATATATTAGCGATACTCATTGCTTTTGCTGTGAGTTGTTCAAATAGCACAGAACCAAAGTATACTGAAGCATTTACAGACACTTGGGGCGAAATTACATCGGATAATCCCAAAACGTTTGCTGCATCAGATGTGTCACAAGCGACAATTGACTTAACCCTAAAGTGGCTTAAAACAGCATCAGATGCATGGGGGAATTATGGACCGTTGGAAATTTGGTTCGTGGGTGATAGCCACGATGCGACGATTGAGTTAGATAATCTTTGGTGTAACACTCGACAGCAAATAGATCCCAAATGGAATACAGAATGGGATTGCGCAAATGGGGACCCGTATGGATCTGGTAGTGGTTGGTCTCCCTTTTACAGGTATGTGGATGATGGCGGTGCGGCCGTTGCTACTTATCGAAGGGATTATTTCGATTATTATTTTTTAACCATCACTATGTCAGCGAAATATCCCAGTCCATCAGAAACAGATTATATTCCTGTTACCATGCATGAATATTTTCATGTGTATCAACATTCCCACATAATGGATATAGAACAAAATGGAGATAAAACACCAAGAGAAATGAAGAACGGTGGTAGCCAAAAACCTTGGTTTTCTGAAGGAGGCGCAGAATATATGGCTCAATTACTATATTCCAAACAAGATGGTGTTGAAAGTGGCTATCTAAAAGAAAGAATGACAAGGAAGTTTGATTCAGTGAGTGACTATAAATCACATGGTGTTCGTCTTGATGCGCTCACCTATGATAGTCCTGTGAGTACTTATGATGTAGGTGCATGGTTCATTGCTTATCTGATTCATAATGAAGGAGAAGAGACATTCCGAGTTGACTTTTATAAAGATTTAAATGATTTAGGTTTTGAAGGATCTTTCCTAAAGCATTTTGGAAAATCTACGAATGAATATGTGGATGCATTTGATTTGTTTTTAGATACAGGATTAGAAGAAGCATTAATAATAATTCCATAAAGTATTATTTTGAATTGGTAGATGCGTTAATTGAAATCACTCACGTATTCGGATGCTTCGACAGTACAGGCATTTAATAATATTCTGACAATATGACTTACATTTATTTATAATCATTCAAATAGGTTCATTATAAGAAGTGGTACGATTATTGCAATTCACTGCCGTATGGGATATTTGAAACCCAATAAAATAAATGTAAACTTGCCACCGTTTTAAGTGGGAATTTTAAAAATTCAAATTTCAATAAATAGAAAATAAGGAGTATAACTGATGAGTCTCAGTTTAAAACCATTAGATGATCGAGTTGTTGTTGAAGCTGCTGCTGCAGAAGAAACATCCACTGGCGGTATCATTTTACCTGACACAGCTCAAGAAAAACCACAACAGGGAACTGTTGTTTCTGTAGGTCCAGGAAAAGTCAGCGATAGCGGAACACGCGTTGATATGACAGTTAAAGAAGGGGACAAAGTTTTGTACGGAAAATATTCCGGTACAGAAGTGACCTTTGATGGAAATGAATATATGATTATGCGCGAAAGCGACATATTGGCTATAATCTAAGAGAGGATAAAAACATGGCTAAACAAATTGAATATGGTCTTGATGCAAGAAGTCAACTTAAAAAAGGTGTTGATCATCTTGCGAATGCCGTAAAAGTAACATTAGGCCCAAAAGGACGTAATGTTGTCATTGAAAAAAAATTCGGAACACCTACCATTACAAAAGATGGTGTTACAGTTGCGAAGGAAATTGATCTAGAAAACAAATTAGAAAATGTGGGTGCACAAATGGTTCGTGAAGTTGCTTCTAAAACATCAGATATTGCTGGTGATGGAACAACAACTGCGACAGTATTAGCTCAATCCATCATTGAAGAAGGCATACGAAATGTAACGGCGGGTGCGAACCCAATGTCCATCAAACGTGGTATCGATGCTGCAAAAGATGCGGTTGTTGAAGCTATTGGCGGACAATCAAAGAACCTCCCTGATTCAAAACAAATTGCTCAGGTAGCAACAATTTCAGCTAATGATGATAGTGAAATTGGATCTAAAATTGCTGAAGCAATGGAGAAAGTTGGAAAAGATGGTGTCATAACGGTTGAAGAAAGCAAAACAGCAGAAACCTTTTTGGAATTTGTTGAAGGAATGCAATTTGATCGTGGTTATTTATCACCTTATTTTGTAACTAATACAGAATCAATGGATGCTGAAATGGAAGATCCTTACATTTTGATTCACGATAAGAAAATTAGTAATATGAAAGATTTATTGCCGATTCTTGAAAAAGTGGTTCAAACAGGTAAGCAGATTGTGCTCATTGCAGAAGATGTTGATGGTGAAGCGCTTGCAACATTGGTTGTAAACAAACTTCGCGGTACGTTTAAAGTACTTGCTGTTAAAGCTCCTGGGTTTGGCGATCGCCGTAAAGCAATGCTAGAAGATATTGCAGTTTTAACCGGTGGTACTGTTATTTCTGAAGATGCAGGTTACAAACTTGAAAATGCAACTTTAGAGTATCTTGGAACCGCAAAACGTGTTGCGAGTGACAAAGATAATACAACCATAGTTAGCGGTGGCGGAGAAACAGAAGCGATTAAAGCTCGTATTAACGAAATTAAAGTTCAAATTGATAAAACATCATCTGACTATGATCGCGAAAAACTACAAGAACGTTTAGCTAAACTTTCCGGTGGTGTTGCTGTGATTAATGTCGGTGCAGCGACTGAAGTTGAAATGAAAGAAAAGAAAGCTCGTGTTGAAGACGCTTTACATGCAACTCGTGCTGCTGTGGAAGAAGGAATTGTTCCTGGGGGTGGTGTTGCTTTATTAAGAGCTATTCCAGCTTTAGATAATGTAAAAGTTCCTGCTGACCAACAAGTTGGTATTGATATCATGCGCAGAGCATTAGAAAGTCCCGTTCGTCAGATTACTGAAAATGCCGGACTTGAACCTTCTATCATTGTTCAAAAAATCAAAGATGGAAAAGATGACTTCGGTTATGATGCACGAAATGATGAATATGTAAATATGTTTGAAGCAGGTATTATTGATCCAGCAAAAGTAACACGTGTTGCTGTTGAAAATGCTGCATCTATTTCAGGATTATTGCTTACAACCGAAGCGGCTATCACTGAAATCCCAGAACCAGAAGCTCCAATGCCACCAATGGGTGACCCTGGAATGGGCGGTATGGGCGGAATGATGTAATTTCATCCAAATGAATAAAAAAAGCTCTTTCGATGTTCGGAAGAGCTTTTTTTTTATACATGAATTCATGCTATTATAGAAATGGATATTTAGGTAAAATACATTCCTCAATATTAAGGAAAACAATATATTTATGAGAGAAATAGTAAAAGAATATCTATATCAGCCGGATTCTTTTGTGCTTTTTGGGTCAGCGCATGTCATGGCTCTCATTTTTTTCCTTGCTTTATGGATTTGCTTACCAAAACTCGCTAAAGAGAAATTATCGATTCAAGAACAAGAATCATTCGGAAAATGGCTTTCTTACATAATAGCATTTCAATATGTTGCTTGGGTTCTACTAGAGCTAATGGCTGGCACTTTTGATATTAAACTCCACTTGCCATTGCATTTATGTCGATTTGCCAATTTAGCATTGCCATTTGTAATGATTTATAGGAACCAATTTTGGTTTGAAATTATTTTCTTCTTTGGTCTCTCTGGTATGTTTCAAGCATCCATAACTCCAGATATTGTACATGGATTCCCCCATTTTCACTTTATTCGGTTTTTTTTAGGGCACAGTGGGCAAGTATTGGCCATTCTTTACATCGTAGTTGTGTTTGGACTTAAACCTCGAGCAAAAGGCATATGGTACTCGATGATTGGCTTAAATGTATTTTTATTTATTGCCTTTTTAGCAAATACAATATTGGATTCAAATTATTTTTGGATTAGAAGTAAACCACCTGTTCCATCATTATTAGATTATTTAGGCGATTGGCCATGGTATTTAGTGTGGGCAGAAGGTATCGCACTTCTTCACTTCCTAATCGTATATAGCCCATTTTATTTTATGAAAAAAAGGAAGAGTTAAATGGAGAAAATCCAATGGTTCGTGGTTTTGGTCATTGTGAGCCTATTTATCATAAATCCTATGATTCAAAATAACGAAAGTAAAAAGATGAGTATTCCAGCTAAAGCAAAAAAAATGCCTACAAATGTCACAGTGCATCAGGATGAAAGAATAGATAATTATGCATGGTTGAGAGAAAAATCTTCACCAGATGTATTAGATTACTTAAAAGCTGAAAATAAGTACACAAAAGCCAATATGCTTCATACGCAATCTGTACAAAACCGATTATTTAGAGAAATGAAACGTCGATTAAAGGAAAATGATAGTACTGCACCTCATAAGTGGAAAGATTACTGGTATTATTCACGAACAGAAAAAAATAAACAATATTCAATATTTGTGCGAAAACGGGAAACACTTGATGCAAAAGAAGAAGTCACTTTGGATGTAAATGAGTTTACAGCCGACCATGATTATGTGTTTTTAAGTGGGTATAAAATAAGCCCAGATCAAAGAATGTTAGCGTATACGATTGATTTTGATGGGTCTGAAAATTATATACTTAAAGTGAAAAATTTGAAATCAAACCAACACTTGGGTGATAAATTAACTGGGTTAGCTGAAAGTGTGGAATGGGCGAATGATAATAAAACACTGTTTTATGTGACGAGAGATGAAGCTAGTCGCCCTTATCAATTATGGCGACACACGTTAGGAACAACCCAGTCGGAAGATTACCTTGTTTACGAAGAAAAAGATGAATCATTTCATATGGAATTAAAACGGTCAAAAAGTGGACAATTCTTATTCTTAATGTTGGGAAGTAATGTTACATCTGAATGTTGGGTATTAAATCGTGACCTTCCAAATCATGAATTTACTCTCATACAGAAAAGACGTGAAGGAATCGAATATGAGCCTACGCATCAAGGTAATCGATTCTTAATATTGACAAATGATCAAAGTCTAAATTTTAAACTTGTTTCGGCGCCAATAAATAATCCGGGTGTTGAAAATTGGGAAGATGTTATTCCACATCGTCCTGCAGTCAAGTTAGAAGAAGTAGAATCTTTTGAAAACCATATTGCTGTTTTTGAGCGCATTGATGGAAATGTAAATATCAATATTTATACTCCTGATTTTCAAAAACCATCTACAGTAGAGTTGCCAGATTCTTTATACGAAGTTGGCGCAGATTATAATTTAGAATACAAGACTCAGGCATTGCGGTTGTACTTTACGTCATTCACAATTCCCTATTCTTATTATGATTATTTAATGAATGATAAAGACTTAATTCTTATTAAAAGAGATCCTGTAATAGGCGGGTATAATCCGGATAAATATGAAACAAGACGTCTTTTTGCAAAAGCCCATGATGGAAAAAATATTCCATTGTCATTATTTTACAAAAAGGGTATAAAACTGGATGGAAATAATCCTGTGTATTTGGATGGGTATGGATCTTATGGTGCAACATATGATCCAGCATTTTCTTCTCGTAGACTTAGTTTAGTGGATCGTGGAATTGTTTATGCTAGGGCTCATATTCGTGGTAGCTCTTTTTTAGGGCGTGGATGGTATGATGATGGAAAATTGGAAAATAAACAAAACACATTTTCGGATTTTATATCTAGTGCGGAATATTTAATTTCGGAAAAATATACTTCAAGCAATAAAATAGTTATTTATGGTGGAAGTGCAGGTGGATTATTAATTGGCGCTGTTATAAATCAAAAACCAAAATTATTTAAAGCGGCAATTGCTGACGTTCCTTTTGTTGACGTTGTCAATACAATGTTGGATGAATCGATTCCATTAACGGTGATTGAATACGAGGAATGGGGGAATCCTAATAAAATAAAAGATTATAAGCATATGATTTCTTATTCGCCCTATGATAATGTGATAGAACAAGATTATCCTGCTTTACTTGTGATTGCTGGTTTGAATGACCCAAGAGTGGGGTATTGGGAACCCGCAAAATGGGTGGCGAAACTCAGAGAGAAAAAAACAGATGATCATTTATTAATGTTAAAAACACATATGGGCGCTGGCCATTTTTCATCTTCTGGTCGATATGATTATTTAAAAGATGTCGCTTTTTATTATGCATTTGCATTAGATCAATTGGGGATAAATAAGTGAAATTAATTTCCATTAACCCATCTAATGGAGAAGAAATATCTTCTTATCAAGAGCATTCTTCAAGAGAAGTGATGGAAATACTTGATTTAGCAAATCGTTCTCAAAAAGATTGGAAAAATAAAGATGTTTCTTCTAGAGCGGAGTATTTGCCAATCCTATCTTCACTCTTAATAGAAAAAGCTCGAGAATTAGCTATTTGCATGGCAGAAGAGATGGGAAAGCCTATTTCACAAGGAATAGCCGAAATAAATAAATGTGCGTTATTATGTGATTATTATAGTACAAATGCTGTCGAATTTCTTCAGCCAAATCATATCAAAACAGAAGCGTCTGAAAGTTATTATATTTATGAACCATTGGGGGTGATTTTAGGAATTATGCCTTGGAATTTTCCCTTTTGGCAAGTATTTCGATTCGCGATTCCCGTTTTAATTACAGGAAATACCGTTGTTTTAAAACATGCATCAAATGTTCAAGGCTGTGCAATTCAATTAGAAAGATTATTTAGAGATGCTGGGTTTCAGGATGGTTTATTTCAAAACCTTTCTTTAAACGCCAAAAATATGGAAGAAATAATTGCGCATCCTATCATTCAGGGAATATCTTTAACTGGAAGTACTAAGGCAGGAAAGGGTGTGGGAGAAATAGCAGGACGATCGCTTAAAAAAACGGTCATGGAATTAGGCGGAAATGATCCATACATTATATTGGAAGATGCAGATATAGAATTAGCCGTAAAATCATGTATTGATGGACGTATTCTCAATGCGGGGCAAAGTTGCATTGCGGCAAAACGCATCATAGTTGAAAAATCTATCATTATCGACTTTATTCAGAAAACGACTACTTCAATCCATACGAAAATAATGGGAGAACCAATGGATGATGTTGATTTAGGGCCAATGGTAAACATTCAAGCTCGAAATCAATTACATCAACAAATATGCAAGTCCATATCCCAAGGTGCAAAATTGATGGTGGGTGGATTTATTCCTGAAGGAGAAGGTGCTTATTACCCAATGACACTTCTAACACAAGTAAAACCTGGAATGCCGGCTTTTGATGACGAATTATTTGGACCAGTCTTATGTGTTATTGAAGCAAATAACCAATCTCATGCAATTGAATTAGCGAATCAATCACCTTTTGGTTTGGGTGGCGCTGTTTTTACTCAGAATATATTACGCGGAAAAGAGATTGCAGAGAAAGAAATACAGACAGGTGCATGTTTTGTCAATGATTTCGTAAAATCAGACCCCCGATTACCCTTTGGAGGCATAAAGGAATCAGGGATTGGTCGAGAAATGTCCCAAATAGGGATGACCGAATTTGTCAACATAAAAACAGTGGTGATTAAATGAAGAAGAAATATTTATGGTTATTCAGTGTATTAATCTTTCTTTGTGGCGGATTAAACGCTCAGCAAAATCGATTATTTTGGGATGGACGTGATTGGAACCGTGTTGCTAGAAAGGTAGAACACCATCCTGAAACAATTTACCAAGTGAAAAGTGCCTATTTAAAAGGTGCATTGGATGGCAAATTATATGGGTATTTAAAAACATGGTCTGCGAATTCAGCATTAGCTGATAGTGTATTTGGAGAATCAACAGATTATTTAACGACGAGAGAATTGATTAAAAATTTAGATTATTTTTATGAAAATTCTATTAACGGATATATTCCTGTTCCTGCTGCTATTGTGATAGCAAATTTAACCGCCACACGAGTACCACCCGAAATATTAGATCAATATATTACTGCAACACGTAATTGGATTAATACCCTTCATTTAGGGCTGGATACTCTTAACTATAGTCGGTTATTAGAAGAAAAATATTTGAAGTATAACAGGAAAGAGAATTAGTCAACGCGAATAAAACCTGATTTTGGATGCCAAGTAAAAATTCGTTTGTCTCCACGAAACCGAACTTTACTTATTTTAAATTCATACTTGTTCGGTTGCCAAGGTCCCATGGGAAATATTTCCGAATTTGTAGTGGAGAAACCAACAAAAAGGGGCGGTTCATAACCGTATACTAGCGTAATTCGTTTTTCTTGTAATAGATTTCCTGTCGCTGTTTTTTCTTCTAAAAATCCTTCTAGAAATTCAATCGGCTGGTTAACAAAACTTGTGACTTGAATTGTAACAACCACTTTTTCATCTTTGACAAGTCTTGGGCGAACGTCAATTTCGAAAGGGCTCGGTTTGTCAGCAAAACAGATAGATAAAATAAATCCGAAGAAAATGATTCGTTTAAACATACTGGAAATTGGTGTTTTTTATTGAAAGTGGAAAGAAAAAGGTATGAAACATTTTGTTGGAGGAAATAGTATAAGGTAGATTCTAAAACGCCACTGTATTTAATATGTCAAAAAAGTACCTAAAAGAAGAATTGGATCGAATTTCGCACCTATTTATTCCCCATCAAATTGGGAATGGAAATGATGCATGGATTGTTAGAGGATCCTTATCAAGTACCGCAACATTGGATGATGTGGAATATCAATTACGACAATCATCCTTTGATGTACAATCTTTTATTCAGGGAACAGAAGTAACTCTCGTCATGAATATCCATGAAGAACCCATTCTCTTCTCAATACCGGCGATTTCTAAAATTCACATTTTGCTTTTCCTTGCCACCGTTGGTACCACATTATTAGCTGGGTCAATCATGGCAGGGGGAAATCCATTTTCCACCTTTTCTGATTTATGGAAAGGACTATCATTCTCAACAACATTAATGATGATATTGGGTTTTCATGAAACGGGTCATTACATCTATGCTCGAAAACATGGTGTAGATGCAACATTACCTTATTTTTTACCTGCGCCAACTTTTATTGGGACTTTTGGTGCATTTATTAAGATAAAGTCGCCAATTCATAAACGGAAAGCTTTGTTAGACATTGGAGCATCAGGACCTATTGCTGGATTTATGGTTGCTGTGCCTGCCCTAATTTGGGGATTATATCATTCTGAAATTGTGACCATTACTGGAGAACAAATAGGCATTCAATTGGGAGATTCATTATTAATGAAATTCTTTACATACATGATTTTTCCAACATTGTTAGAAACACAAGACATTATTTTGCATCCTGTCGCCTTTGCTGGTTGGATTGGTTTATTGGTAACCATGTTAAACTTATTGCCGATTGGTCAATTAGATGGTGGGCATATTGCTTACGCTATACTTGGACGGAAATTTGATCGGGTAGCTAAGGTGGCATGGTTCATGTTAATTCCAATGGCATTTATTTCAATAAATTGGTTAGTATGGGGAATTTTAATAATGCTACTTATGCGTACGACAAAACATCCACCTGTTGCAAATATAGATGATCCTCTGACGAAGGAAGAAAAACGAATTGGCTGGATTAGTTTGATTATTTTTATATTATGTTTTATTCCGGCGCCGTTCCCATCTTAAAATGAAACAAATCATACTTTATATAATTATGTCTTCTATTTTATTCGCCCAATCAAGAATAGGTGATTGGGAAGTAGAAACGAGTGCAATTAATATTCAAGAATTGGTTAACTATAATGGTGTTATTATAGGTGCAACCCACGGTGGATTATTAAAATTTGAAGAAAGTATTTTTTCGCATATAACAACTATAAACGGTTTGGCAGATATTTCTATAAACACAATCCAATTAGACCCCCATGGAAATCTTTGGATTGGGGGAGCAGCTCCAAATGGGTTTATCCAAATAATGAACCCAAGTACATTTGAATCTATCGATGTGTTTAATTATGATTTATCGTCCATTTCAGATTTTAATATTTCTGAAACGATCGGATTTGCTGCTTATATGGACGGTCCCGATGTAGGTTTACTTAAATGGATTTATTCCAATGATGAATGGAAATACAGCGATATATATAAGAATTTTCCAAACCAATTTATGGAAATTACTGGCATTGTTTTGGGGGATGATACTATTTATATTGGAACCGATATCGGATTGTGGGTTGGATATTTAGATGACAATTTAAAAGACCCTAATAATTGGATATTAGCCTTTCCTGAATTGAATAATCGAATTACTGCTATAACCCAATCTGAAACGCATTTGAGTTTCTCACATGATAGCCATTTGTATGAATTCCCCTTTAGTCATCCAAGTGCTTTAGTCGAAAATATGAGCGGAGAAAATATCGATTTTGTTGATTTAGATTATGCGCCTAATAATATTTTAAGAGGTATTACTGAGCATCGATTTTATGATTTGCTTTATGGCTTTGTGTCTCCAAAGAGTAAACGAATTTTTCAGAGTATTGTCATGGATGAGTCAAACCAAATCGTCATAGGGACAGATGCAGGGTTTACATATTTTGATACCCATGATTTAAAGTTCCATAGTTTTATTCCTAATTCACCTGTGACGAATCATTTTACAGCTGTAAAGGTTTTGGAAGATGGTCGAATTGTTTGCGGGTCTAAATATGGATTATCCATTCTTGAAGAGGGCGGATGGAGAAATATTCTTGAAATTACTGTAGACAATTCAGAATTTGTACAATCGAGTCCCCATTATGATTATTCTAGGTTTATAGCAGATACCGTTGCTGTGGAATTTGGTGAATATATTTCTGATATTGAGCAAGGTCCGGATGGACGTGTTTATTGTGCTATTCGTGGGGTGCGTGACTCCATTTGGTGGGGTGGACCCAAAAGATATGGGGGAGGCATCATTCATTTGGATATTGACGATCTATCTACAATAAGTATTATTAATTCGACTGATTTAGATTATTTTGATACCTCAGAAGGAAATAATTATCAAGTGGTGATGGATTTGCAATTTGATAAGTATGGAAATTTATGGATTGCAAATCCATATGCAGTTTACAAACGAGAACCTATACACGTATTAGATACAAATGGTGATTGGCTTCACTATTCATCCGACGAATCAAATAATCATTTAAGCCGATCCCCCGGTTCTTTAACATTCGACAATTGGGGAAGGTTGTGGGTGGCGGCATTTCAAGCCGAAGAAGCCAATTCGAATGCACCAAATGGTGGATTATTTATGCTTGATTATTATGGATATGTAACAAACCCAAATTCATTTGAATGGACCTCGATTATTGATGGTGGTTCAGTTTGGTCGATTGCCATGGGAAATATGGATAGATTATTTTATTTGACGCCAACTGGATTAAACTATTATGATTTAGTGGACAGTCCTTCGCCCGTAGAAAGAGAAAACCCGTATGCTTTTTTCCCAAATATTTCATTTGGTTCAGGGTCGAAATTGAGAGTGGATTACAGAGGAAATATTTGGGCATTATCTCCATCAAATGGAATCCATGTGTTATTAGATAATACATCTCCTTGGCCAGATATTAATGGATTGCGGAAGGAAAATTCATTTTTAACATCAGACGAAGTGATTGATGTCGATTTTGATTCGAAAAATGGATTAGCCTATATTGCAACATCCAATGGATTAAACATTCTGAGAATCCCATTTAAAGAATCATATGAGACTTATTCCCAAATGAAAATTTATCCGAGTCCATTTCATCTCCCCGCCGATACGCCATTGATTGTAGATGGATTGACCGATGAATCATCCATGATGATTATGACACTAAATGGACATATTATTCGAAAAATACCTTCAGCAGGAATAGCAAAAGACGGCTATCAATTGCAGTGGGACGGAAAAGATGAAAAGGGTCAATGGGTAGGGAGTGGCGTTTACCTTCTATCCATATATGATTATTCAGGTCAAAGTCAAATGGGAAAAGTGACTGTTATTAAGCATTAACCTTTTTAATGGAAGCCAATTTTGCAGTTGAACCACTAGAAGGGGAAGAGTAACTTTCTCTTCTGAAAAATAAAGTTTCATGAGACGCATCCACATACGCATTTTATTCATACTTTTTACGGCATTAAATGCCCAAAGTAGCCCATCGGTTCAAGGAGCCGTTGGCGCTGTTACGATTGATGGGAAGATTTGGAATCAAATCGCTCTCCGTCCAGTTATCCCAATAGGAAAAGTTGCCGTAGCTTTAGATATTGTTTTATACATAGATCAAGATGGCAATATCCATAAAGATGAGTGGGATTTTTCAAATGGGACTGCCACAAAAAACACGCTCATAGATAAAATCTATTATATCCGCTATGGTCAAAAATGGGAACCATTGTATCTAAAAGTCGGCGCCTTAGATCGTGTCTCCATGGGATACGGTATTTTAGCAAATGGATATTCCAACTCCATTCAATATCCGCAAGTTAGAAAAGTTGGTATGGAAGTGGGTATAAAGCGTGATGGATTTTCCTTTTATGGATTTACAAATGATTTTAAAGAAAATTTAGGTGTCGCAGGCTTTCGAGTTGTTACACCGCCATTTATGGGGATTCCAACAGCCTTTTCTATTATTTCTGATCGAAACCAATATTTAGGATTAAAAGATAGTGACGAAGACGGTCGCCCAGATTTGGTGGATGATTTCCCAAATGATATTTTATATTGGCTGGATACAGATGGCGATAATATAGCGGATAGAGATCCATTAGAATGGGACATTGATGGAGATGGTATTACGGATACGCTCGATTCAGATATTCCTGGTTGGACCTTGGACACAACCATTGTTTTAGATGATTCGATATCAAGGAAGCCTGAACCTATCAATATATTTATTGATGAAAAACCCGTGTCAGCCATTGCGCTTGATTTTGGGTATCCATTAGTGAAAGAAAAGCGACTATCCATTTCTGTTTATGCTCAGATTGCAAAAATGATTGGCGAAACTATTTCCCCTGAGTCTGGAGATAGAACTGATCTTGGGACTGGAATTGTTCCTTTAGGTATTTCTGCGAAATTTGGCCCTGCAACGTTTAATTTAGAATATCATATTATGCCAGAAGGCAGATTTGAATTTGGATATTGGAATCGATCCTATGAAATCGATCGAGCCACATTTTCATCTACAACTTCTGGACAAGGATTATCATCTATGAATATAGTAACCAAATCAAGCAAGTTAGGGTATTATGGAAAGCAAAAAGGGCCATTCTCTCGATTGAATTTAAATTTGGGTTCTTATGTTGGAACGGGAATATCTTATCAAAACTTATTTGGGGAACAATGGAATTTTGAAACTCAGCAATTTGAAGAAAATACAAATCAAAGTTTTTTAGCTTTTTTAAGATTAAGAAAATCCATTAGCAAAATCAAAACTGCTGAATGGTATTACCAACAAAGGAATGTGCCTAATCCATTTGATTTTGAATTAACCGAAAATACTATTCTTGGGTATCGCTTAGGATTAGAGCTTGGGAATGGTATGGTTTTGGTCTATAATTTTCGACGTTCTTTTAGAGACTTAGATGGTGATGGTAAAGTCGATGGACCGGATGAAGCCGTTAATATTACAACAATAGAAACAAGTTTTTCTTTTTAAGTTCTTATGATGAAAGCTTCTGAAATCCGACAATCTTTTATTTCCTTTTTTGAAGGAAAGAATCATCAGTTAGTCCGCAGTTCTTCTGTGGTTCCTGTTGATGATCCTACTCTATTATTCACAAATGCTGGAATGAACCAGTTTAAACCCATTTTGTTAGGGGAAAAAGCAGCAAATCCGCCACGAGCAGTCAATAGCCAAAAATGTATTCGCGTGAGTGGAAAACACAATGATTTAGAAGAAGTGGGCGTTGATGGGTTTCACCATACGTTTTTTGAAATGTTAGGTAATTGGTCATTTGGAGATTATTATAAAGAAGATGCGATTCGTTGGGCTTGGGAATATTTTACTGAAGTATTAAAGCTTGACAAAAATCGTTTATTTGTTTCTGTTTATAAAGAGGATGATGAAGCGCTCCAATTGTGGGAAAAGTTAACAGATATAGAACCTAAACGAATTTTAAAATTCGGGAAAAAGGATAACTTTTGGGAAATGGGCGAAACGGGTCCATGTGGCCCATGCTCTGAAATCCATTATTACATGGGTGAAGATTTATCTAAGATAAATTCCTCCGGAGTGAATGTCACGGATGAATATTGGGAATTATGGAATTTAGTCTTTATTCAATATAACAGGCTTGCAGATGGCACGTTAGAAGATCTGCCATCAAAACATGTAGATACGGGTGCGGGACTTGAAAGAATCGTTTCAGTCATCCAAGGAAAAAGCAGTAATTACGATACAGATTTATTTACACCAATCATTCAATCAATTGAAACATTGACGGGTGAATCATCAGGAGGGAATAGTGTCCCATTTCAAGTGATTGCTGATCACATTCGTATGTTAGCTTTTTCAATTGCTGATGGAGCATTACCGTCAAATGATGGGCGTGGCTATGTATTGCGCCGCATTTTAAGACGTGCTGCTCGTTTTGGGCGTATTTTAGACCAACATGAACCCTTTTTATATCAATTGGTTGATACGATTGTAGAAATCATGGGTGATGTTTATCCAGAATTAAGGGAGAAACAAAAGCATATTGAAAAAGTGATTCAATCCGAAGAGAAATCCTTTAATACCACACTTGACCGTGGTATTCAACATTTTGAAAAATGTATCGCTCAAATTGATGACAACATTATCCCTGGGGCAGAAGCGTTTAAATTATATGATACATATGGTTTTCCGCTCGATTTAACAGAATTAATGGCGAGAGAAAAAGATCTAACTGTAGAGATCAAAGGTTTTCATGATGAAATGCAAAAGCAGAAAGAAAGAGCGAAATCAGCTGGAAATTTCAAAGTGAATCAATCTCTAGAATGGAATATTGTATCTAAAGGTCCCGATTCACAATTTGAAGGTTATGATACATTGGAAGGGAATTATTCCATTAAGCGGTGGGCTAAATCTGACGATATAACCATTCTTGTTTTAGATGCAACGCCATTTTATGCTGAGTCAGGCGGGCAAGTTGGAGATACCGGGCTCATTTCTGGCGACGGCTTTGCTGTTCATGTGAAAGATGTTAAAAAAGATGGCGACACCTTTTTGCATTATTGCGAAGGGTTTATTCCTGAATCCGTTTTTTCTAAGAAAGTTTATTGTAAAGTAGATGATATGCACAGACAAGCGGTGCGTATAAACCATTCAGCGACCCATTTAATGCATTCAGCCTTAAAGAATATATTAGGCGATCATATTCAGCAAGCGGGATCATTAGTTTGTGGAGATTATTTACGTTTTGACGTAACTCATTTTGAAAAAATCACAGCGGAAGAATTATTGAATATTGAAAATTATGTAAACAGTAAAATACGGTATAACAGTGATGTATCTACAGAAGTTAAAGGATACGATGAAGCTAAAAAAAGTGGTGCAACAGCATTGTTTGGTGAAAAATATGGAGATCAAGTTCGTGTAGTTCGAATGGGGAATTATTCTCATGAATTATGCGGTGGAACTCATGTGAGTCGGACTGGAGACATTGGGTTATTTAAAATTATAGAAGAATCATCCTTAGCCTCGGGCGTTCGTAGATTGATGGCATTAACCGGTGAATCAGCTTTTGAGTTTATACAAAATCAAAATTCCAAATTAAATGAAATCCAACAACACCTTAAATGCGCACAAAATGAAATTATTAGCCGAATTGATAAATTAATCGATGATAAAAAATCATTAGAGAAAAAATTGAAAAAACGGACTGAATCTAACGATGGCGATTTAAGTGTTTTATTGGATTCTATTAAGAAAATTTCAGATTACAGTTTACTTATATCGCTGACGGAAGCTGAAAGTATGGATGATGCAAAACTTCTTGCGGATGTAATCTCTAACAAAATTAAGTCAGGCATAGCCGTTTTATTTTTTAAAGGAGAAAAGAAACCGGGTGCTGTTGTTGTTGTCTCATCTAATCTAATTAAGAAATCAATAAAAGCAGGCGACTTGGCCAAAACAATCGGAGGATTCATGGGTGGTGGTGGTGGTGGTAAACCCACTTTAGCTACTGCGGGTGGACGCGATGAAAATATGGTTCCAGAAGCAATCACAAAAACAGACGAATTATTGACACGCATGTTAAAGGAATTAAATTAATATGCAATGGAGTCAAGACGGAAACCAGTTTATGGTTTATGTGGAAAAAAACGAAAATATATTAGAATCAATGACTCTATTCTGTGAAAATAATGGAATCGAAAATGGTTTTATTTCAGGTATAGGTGCGATTAAATCTGTCGAAATCGGCGCTTTTGATATTGAGAATAAGACATATATTCGCAAACAAATGAGTGGTCCATTTGAATTAACCAGTTTTCAAGGGAATATTACTCTAAAGGATGGTAAACCCTTTATTCATGCACATATTACGGTGGGCGACCATGAAATGAATATTATGGGTGGACATTTATTTGAAGCTACAGTGGCTGCGGTTGGGGAATTTTCTTTACAAAGAAGAACCTTCAATGCGTCGAGAAAACTTAATGAAGATGTTGGACTACCTTGCATCTGTTTGTCAGAAACATTTTAGGAGATAATCATGAGTCGAAGAATCATTCATACACCAGATGCACCAGCAGCGATTGGAACATACAATCAAGCCGTATTAACCAAAGGGATACTGTATACGTCGGGACAAATTGGGATTGACCCTCACAAGGGGCAAATCGTTCAAGGTGGAATAAAAGCAGAAACATTCCGTTCATTACAGAATATTGAAGCTATATTAAAAGCGACTGGTTTAACAAAAATGAATATTATCAAATTGACCGTTTTTGTGACTGATTTGCGTGGTTTTGCATATGTAAATGAATCTTTTGAAAATTTTTTTGGTCATATCGATTTTCCAGCAAGATCAACAGTAGAGGTATCTGCTTTACCGCTTGGAGCAAAAGTCGAAATAGAATGTGTCGCTACAGTGGGTGAATGAAATACTGCCTTTTTTTATTGTTCATAATTGTTATTTCTGTTTCTAAGACATCTGCACAAGATTCGTTGAGCATTGTTTCACCTAAAAAAGCAGCGTATAGCTCTATTATTCCTGGGGGTGGGCAACTCTATAATCGAAAGTTTATAAAAACGGGAATAATTATCGCATTAGAAGGATGGGCATTTTCTTCCTATAAAACGAATTCAGATTATTATAATAATTATGATTCAAATCTATCACTGTCAAGGACGAGGTATTTGCAAAAACGAAATAAATATGTTTGGTGGATGGGATTTATTTGGTTCTATGGGTTGATTGACGCTATCGTTGATGCCCATTTATACCCATTTCAAAATGTAATGAAGTCAAGTATTGGAACAACACAAGAATTAAAAGGAGAAAAATAATGATTGAACAAAGAGAACATTGGGGTTCAAAAGCAGGATTTATATTAGCAGCTGCGGGATCTGCCATTGGGTTAGGGAATATTTGGAAATTCCCTTATATCGCCGGTGAAAATGGTGGCGCGGCCTTTATCTTTATTTATTTAATCTGTATTGCGCTCATCGGTCTCCCTGTTTTAATCGCAGAAATTCTTTTGGGGCGTTCTACACAAAGAAATCCAGTTGGTGCATTTAAAAAACTATCAGGAAAACCATTTTGGGTCACGGTTGGAAGTATGGGCGTGCTGGCTGGTTTTATCATTTTATCTTTCTATACAGTCATTGCGGGTTGGTCTATTGGTTACATAATAGAAGCATTAAAAGGATCCTTTTCACTGTTTTCAGATCCGAGTATTGCTTCTTCGTATTTTGATGAGAGGGTGAGTGATGTAAGTTGGATCGTTGGATATCATACGCTGTTTTCAATTTTAACAATGTTGGTGGTTTATGCCGGTGTAAATAAAGGGATAGAGAAAGGGAGCAAAATCATGATGCCGGTTCTCTTTTTCCTCTTAGTTCTTTTAGTTATTCGTGGAGTTACATTACCTGGCGCTGATAAAGGATTAGCCTTTTTATGGTCACCCGATTGGTCTAAAATTTCGGGTCAATCTGTTTTAATTGCGTTAGGACATGCATTCTTTACTATTAGTCTCGGGATGGGTGCTATGATGACCTATGGTTCTTATTTATCGCAGAAGGATCATATCCCCAGTGCTGCAATTCAAATTGTGTTTTTGGATACGCTGATCGCTTTGTTGGCAGGTGTAGCCATATTTACAGCTGTTTTTGCAATGGGTCAAGATCCCGCAAGCGGACCGGGGCTTATTTTTGTAACGTTACCCGTGGTATTTGCAAAGATGCCTGGTGGCGTTATTTGGGCTTTATTATTCTTTTTATTACTTACGCTCGCTGCTCTAACGTCGGCTATTTCTTTACTCGAAGTCGTTGTAGCCTATTTTGTAGATGAAAGAAAATGGAAACGTCATAAGGCGGTACTTATCTTTGGATTTGTTACTTTTCTAATTGGTGTTCCGAGTGCATTATCATTTAATATCATGTCCGATGTTCATTTTTTCGGAAAAACTTGGTTTGATAATGCAGACTATTTAGCCTCAAATATTTTGTTACCGGGTGGTGGTTTGTTTATATCAATATTTGTGGGATGGATTTGGGGATTTGACAAAGTACTCATCGAATTGAAAAAAGGCTCGGAATCATTATTCGATAATTATCCACTTGTCATTAAAGCTTGGAAAATATTTTTGAAATATCTTTCTCCTGTAATGATATTAATCGTGTTCCTTCATTCTGTCGGATTACTTGAAAGTGCCATGCTCCAATTTCGAACAAGTTGGGTAATGATTTCCTTAGCCTTAACAGCCGTATATTTACTTTCAAAAAGGAGCAAATAAAGGAAATGCTTGTTGCTCGTCTTATTCCGTTTACTGGAAAATCTTACAAAAAATATTCTGAATGTTCTGCTAAATATGATGCATGCATTGATTCAAAAAATCCATTGCAGTTGTTTGGATTATGGGGCATTATAGTTTCAGGAATGAGTTTTGGAGTCGCTTTTAGCGATAGGTATTCCTATTGGAGTAATTCTGGTTGGATGCTTGAAGGACCCATGCTTATTGTTTTAACAGCTATTTATATACTTTTGTTAAGACCTCGAAAAATTATAGATATAACTGTGGCGCCTAATAATCTTACTAGTAGTGTTAAATTTTCCGTTTTTTCCATTATAATGTTTGTAATTGGAGCAATGGTTTCATCTACTCATACTTTGAATATGACAATCTTTTTAGGAGTCATACCCTATGTATTGTCATTCTTAGGTGGCGCGTTCATTTTTGCCCTTCCCATTCAATTAAATGGAAAAAAAGGAGTGTGGGATGTATCGAACTGGCACCAAAAAAAGTCGGTTTTAATGCAGTCATTTATTTTGATGCTGAGTGGGATGTTGAGTGGATTTTATTTGGATGATCCAATAATTAGCACAGTTTCCATGATTGCACTCCCTTTTCCATTAATAGCTTATCTTTATCCTGCTCACATTCGGCATATTCAACGGGCTCGGTTTTTCCCTATGTTTATTTTATTAATGTTTCTTTCCGTTCGAATCCCATGGTTCTTGATTCCGTTGGCTGTATTATTTTTTTTACTTCGCACTTTTTATTATTTTCGATATGGGATTATTTATCCATCATTTGGTGTAGATCATGAAGAAATCACCTAATTCTGAATATGATATAATCATTGTCGGTGCTGGACCGGCAGGGTCATCTGCAGCATTATTTGCACAAAGACTCGGTTTAAAACCATTGCTTTTGGATAAATCCATATTCCCGAGAGATAAAATTTGCGGAGATGCATTATCTGGCAAATCCGTTCGCTTATTACGAGACTTAGACTTATTAGAAAAAACGCGTGAATTACCTGGCGCACACATAAAACGTATCACGTTTGGCGGGCCAAAATATCAGCAATTTGATTTACACTTAAAGGGTGATTCTGAAGGGAAGAATGATGAAGGATTTTCTATTCGCCGTGAAATATTTGATGACATGTTATTCCGAACAGTTCAAGAAGCAGGAATCGACACACTCGAAGGTTTTACTGTAAAAAACATTATCCAAGATAAAGGATTTGTTACAGGAGTGAAGGGAATTTTAAAAGAATCAAATGAAGAATTATCCTTCACTTCTAAATTGCTTTTTGGTGCTGATGGTTATAATTCAATTGTTGCCAAAAAATTAAACTTATATGACATGGATATGGAACACACATCTGTTGGTATCCGATGCTATTATGAAAATGTTAAAGATTTAACGGACCAAATTGAATTACATTATGTTCCCGAATTAATTCCTGGATATTTATGGATTTTTCCATCAGATGGAAATCGAGCAAATATAGGAGTTGGTTTATCAAAAGATGACGCCAAACAGAAAAAAATTAATCTTGTAAAAGTCATGGAAGAAATACTTTCAAAGCCACCATTTGTTGAACGATTTTCTGATGCAGAGCCATTAGAAAAGCCCAAAGGATGGAACCTACCTTTAGGGAGCATACAACGTGAGAATCATGGAAATGGATTTATGCTTCTTGGCGATGCAGCTGGAATTATCGATCCTTTTACGGGTGAAGGCATTGGCAATGCGCTTGTTTCGGGGAAAATTGCTGCAGAAACGGCGAAACAGGCATTAGAATTGGGTAACTACTCATCTGAAATTCTTAAGGCATATGACGTGCAATTATGGGATGAACTTGGTTCTGAGCTAAAAGTAAGTACAAAACTTCAACGGTTGGCTAAATCAAAGTTTTTATTGAATTTTGTAATTGGACGTGCTTCTCGAAACGAAGATATTCGAGAAATTATTTCCGGAATGCTTTCAAATGAAATTCCAAAAGAAAAATTAAATAATCCCTTTTTCTATTTAAAATTATTATTCTACTAAGATGAACTATGGATCGTATTGAATTATTAAAAAAACTGAACTTATCTCAATTTACTGCTTTTGATTTTGAAACAACGGGTCTCAATTCAGCATCAGATCGAATTATAGAAATTGCAGCTATTCGATTTGTCGATGGTGAACCTACGGAAAAATTTGTAAAACTTGTTCATCCTGACCGTCAGATTCCGCCATTTATATCAGAAATAACAGGCATAACAAACGACATGGTTGCGAATGCGCCTAGAGAAGAAGATATTGTTGATGATTTTTTTGAGTTTTTAGGCAATGATCCATTGATTGCTCACAATATACGATTTGATCATCAATTCTTAGATAATATGTCTGAACGATTTGATAAACCAAAATTAGAAAATAAATTATACGATTCATTGCAATTAGCGCGATCAGTGATGTTTGACCAACCTGTCTTTAATCTAGGAGCATTGGCAACTTATTTTGGCCTTTCAGCCGAAGGATCGCATCGAGCTGAAAAGGATACTGAAAACTGCGGTGTTATCTTTTTAAAATTATTAGATGAATTAGCTTCTTATCCTTTAGAAGTTCTTTCGAAAGTGATTGCTCTTGTTACTAAAGCAGAATTGCCTAATAAATCTCTTTATATTGATTTAGGAACTGCATTGACTCAAATGGGAGATTTGAAATCAGGCTTAACTCAGCCAACATTAAATCATGATTTACGTTCAAATATTTTTCATTGCGATGGTTCAAATCACCCAGACTCACTATTAGCCAATGATGTATTCGGCGAAAACGGATTATTAAGTAAAACTCTACCTAAATTTGAGCTGCGTTCTGTTCAACGAGATTATGCCGGATTTTCTGATGAAATAATTAACGGTGATCCCAAAATTGGTGTCGTTGAAGCAGGAACAGGTTTAGGCAAATCAATGGCTTATTTATTTCCAGCTATTAAACGCGTTGAGCGTGTTGAGTCGGACGGGCCAACCATTATCTCTTGCCATACGAAACATTTACAAGACCAACTATTTTATAAAGATTTACCTATGTTGGCTGATTCTATGGATGTAACAGTGAATGCAACTGTATTAAAAGGTCGAGGGAATTATTTATGTAAAACACGTCTAAATTGGCTTGTTGGTGGCGATCAACATCTTGGCTCACGAGAAGTGGAAGCGCTTGTGCCTATCTTTTTCTGGATGCATTGGACAAAAACGGGTGATATGAGTGAATGTGAAGGTTTTTGGAATGCCCGTTCAACATGGTTGGCGAGTTTTATTAACAGTGAAGCGGGATTTTGCACCACAGATATTTGCGCAAAACATCAAGGGTGTTATTACGGGAAAGTTCGCCGAGCTTCTTCGCGTTCCCATATATTAATTGTAAACCATGCATTATTATTAGCTGATTCTCAACGAACAGGATTTCTACCTCCCTATAATCGTCTCATTGTTGATGAAGCGCATAATTTAGTTCCTGTTGCTTACGATCAGTTTATGCTTGAACTCAACCAAGTTGGCATGAATTATTTAATTCAAGATTTAGATCCAACCCAACCCAGATCATCTCGATGGAATAATCAGTTAAATATCATTGGCGATTTAAACCCTGAAATGAAGTTAATTCATGAACGCTTAAAGCAAGATGCAAAGAATACTCTTGAAGCGGGAAAAACATTTTTCAAAAAATTATCCGAAGAAAAGAAACGTGATTTTGACTTAACCAAAATGTATCCTGAAAAAGTGATACTGTATAATATATATGAAGCCTATAGTTCCGTATATTTAGAGTTATCAGAATTAGTTGATGCTTTACAGCAGTTATCTCAAACAGTAGAAAGAGCAAAAGATGGCTTGCTGAAATTGGATTCGAGTCGTGGTGATTATCCATTATTGCATCAAGTTTTAGAAAACGGGAACGAAAAAATAAAAACCCTCATTCAGCAGGTTAAAATGTTAACCAGTACGCCAAATGATGATTGGACTTATTGGTTAGATGGTCATATTAAAAACTACGGACAAAAGAATGAATCGTTTCATATCACCATTTACGGATCTCCGATTGATGTATCCCAAACATTGTCTTCACACTTTTTTCAAGACATTGAATATTGTGTCCTTACGTCTGCTACATTAAGAGTGGATGATTCATTCAGCTATTTTTTGAATCGAACTGGTTTAACGACTCTGGATTTTGATAAAGTTGTGGAAATGACATTTGAGAGTCCATTCTTTTATGAAGATCAGGTTGAATATCAGCAATATGGTGGAGCAACGCCTATTTCAAACGATTCTAAAGCATTGGCAGAAGTTGTTTATAACGCGTATCATAAATACAATAAAAAGACCCTTGTCCTGTTTACATCACGCAAAATGTTAACAGATGTTTATAATCATTTAAAAGAAATGCCGGGCGGGAGCGAATTACCATTATTCCCTCAACTTCGCGGCACATCTCGCCAAGCATTAATTAAAGGAATGTCCGAAGGAGAGTCGGGAATATTGCTAGGGACGAATGCTTTTTGGGAAGGAGTTGACCTTCCGGGCGAATTATTAGAAGTGCTTATTTTAACAAAATTGCCATTTGATGTTCCTACAGATCCAATCGTAAAAGCCTATAGCGGACTTGTGAAAGAATGTGGCGGAAATTCATTTATGGATTATTCTGTTCCTGAAAGTGTCATTCGTTTTAGACAAGGATTTGGACGATTAATTCGTTCAACAACTGATTCGGGTGTATTTATTTCTTGTGATAATCGAATTGTCGTCAAGAGATATGGGCAACATTTTAGCCATGTTATTCCAGCGCGTATGTCCGTATTTCGTAATATTGATGATTTGAGTTAAATCTAATTGCCTAATAAAAATATGGCAGTTGTTTAATGAACCTTTGTCTCTCTAAATTCCTCCATGGAGCCCCTACTGATATCAGCTAAATCATCCCATTTTAGGGATTTTGCGTCATTTTTTTCTAATTCGATTCAAGTTAATATTCCAAAATCGACTGAAAATCGAATTGTTTCTTCTCATGCCATTCTTCAAAAAGTCTTATCATCTGGCAAAACCATTTATGGTGTTAACACAGGATTTGGGCAACTTAGTCAAATATCCATTGAGCCTGATCAATTAAACCAACTCCAAACTAATTTAGTTCGTAGTCATGCTGCTGGGGTAGGCAAACCTATATCGCATGGATTAGTTCGAATTATCCTTTATTTAAAATTATTATCGTATTCAAAAGGGTATAGTGGCATTCGTCTTGAACTAGCTCGTCGTTTGAAAGATTTTATTAATCATGACTTATTACCCGTCATTCCCGAAAAGGGATCTGTGGGTGCTAGTGGTGATTTAGCTCCATTGGGGCATATGGCTCTTGCATTAATTGGAGAGGGATCTGTTACTTATCAAAGCCGAGTTTATAAAACAGCTACAGCCCTTAAAAAAGCTGGGTTAAAGCCATTTCAGTTAGAAGTGAAGGAAGGACTTAGTCTTATTAATGGAACGCAATTCTCGACTGCTTTAGGGATTCAAACAATGCTTCAAGGAGAAAATATAGCACAATGTGCCGATATCGTTGGTGCCATATCTGTTGAAGCAAGTTTATCGAGTCGAAATGTATTCAAAGAATCTATTCATAAAATTAAAAGCCACCCTGGACAGAGACAATCAGCAAAAAATGTTTGGCGGATTCTGGCTGGAAGTGAAATTGTTCAATCTCACAGTCAATGCGATAAAGTACAAGACCCTTATAGTTTTCGATGTATCCCACATGTTCATGGCGCATCTCGCGACACGTTAAGTGCAGCAGGAAAAATCATTAATAATGAAATCAACAGTGTGAGTGATAATCCACTTGTCATGAAAAATGGAGATGTAATTAGTTCAGGGCATTTTCATGCTGAATCTGTTGCGCAGGCGATGGATATGGTGGCTATTTCTATGTCTGAGTTTGGTGCCATCTCCGAAAGACGAATACATTATTTCATGAAAGGTGTTGATGGAATTCTGCCTCCATTTATGGCGATGAATCCTGGACTTGAATCTGGGTATATGATTGCACATGTAACCGCATCGGCTTTGGCATCCGAAAATAAAACATTATCTCATCCTGCCAGCGTGGATTCTTTACCAACTTCTGGGGGGCAAGAAGATCAAGTAAGCATGGCTCCATGGGCAGGGCAAAAAGCATTGCATATTCAAGATAATGTTGCCACAATTTTAGCTGTTGAATTAATTGTAGCATTGGCTGCAATTAAACAAGTGCATAAAAAATTAAATCCTTCAACATCTACAAAGGCTGTTTTTGAAATATTAAAGAATAAAATTCATGTGAACCAAGGAGATCGACCCATGAGCCAAGAAATTGAAAATGTAAAAGGCCTCATCCTAAATGGCGACTTGGTAAACACCATTAATCCTATTTGCAAACTGGCGTTATTGTGAAGAATCGTCCTCCATTTTCATTTGCCTTAACCTTTGACGATGTATTACTAGTGCCACAAGAATCCAGCGTTTTACCAAGAGATGTTCAATTGGTCACTCAGTTGACAAATAATATTAATATGAATATTCCCATATTGAGCGCAGCGATGGATACGGTTACAGAGAGTCAAATGGCTATAGCATTAGCAAGAGAAGGTGGTGTGGGTGTCATACATAAAAACCTATCTATTTCAGCTCAGAAAAATATGGTTGATCGTGTAAAAAGATCTGAAAGTGGTATGATTATTAATCCGATTACTTTGACAATAGGAAGCACCATTGGCGATGCCAAAAGAATAATGGCACAATATAAAATTAGCGGACTCCCTGTTGTGGATGGAATAAAACTTCTTGGAATAATTACTAACCGAGATATCCGATTCGAAACGGATAATTCTTTGTCGGTTATCGAAAGAATGACAAAGGAAGGGTTAATTACTGTCCCTACAGGTACTTCTTTAGAAAAATCAAAAGCTTTACTTCAGCAGCACCGTATTGAGAAACTCCTAGTTGTAGATAATAAAGGAAATCTAACAGGGCTAATTACTGTTAAAGATATTCAGAAAAAGGAACAATTTCCGATTGCCTGCAAAGATAAGTTGGGACGTTTACGTGTCGGAGCAGCTGTTGGCGTTGGCGATGATTTAATCGAAAGAGCCTCGGCATTGGTAGATGCAGATGTAGATATTATTGTTGTGGATACGGCTCATGGACATTCTGCTGGTGTATTAAAATCAATTGCCCACCTAAAATCCACTTTATCCGTAGATGTCGTTGCTGGCAACGTCGCCACAGGCGATGGTGCGCAGGCTTTAATTGATGTGGGAGTTGATTGCGTAAAAATTGGGATCGGAGCAGGGGCGAGTTGTACGACTCGTATTATTGCAGGCGTTGGTAAACCTCAATTATCCGCTATAATGGATTGTGTAGATGTGGCTCGAAAGAATAATATTCCAGTCATTGCAGATGGTGGTTTAAGATACAGCGGTGATATTGCAAAGGCATTAGCTGCAGGAGCAGATTCTGTTATGCTTGGCAGTCTATTAGCTGGTATGGATGAAAGTCCCGGTGAGTCAATTCTTTATGAAGGTCGACAATATAAATCTTATCGTGGTATGGGATCCATGGGTGCGATGCAAGAAGGGAGCGGTGATCGTTATTTCCAAGAAGGTACGGAAGCAACAAAATTAGTGCCAGAAGGAATTGAAGGAATGGTCCCTTATCGAGGACATGTACGAAATGCAATTCACCAAATGTTAGGTGGTTTACGTTCGTCTATGGGTTATTGCGGTGCCGGATCTATTAAAGAGTTTGGACTCAAGACAGAATTTGTCCAGATATCATCTGCCGGCGTAAAGGAAAATCACCCGCATGAAGTTAGGATTGTTAAAGAAGCACCAAACTACCAAATTTCTGATAGTTAAATTTTATCAAAAAAAAACCCCGATAAAAATCGGGGTTTTTAATATCAATAATTATAAAATTAATTGAGAGAATTCAAGTGGCGCGTAACCTGTGATTTACGTCGTGCGCCTGTGTTTCTATGGATTAAACCTGTTTTAATAGATTTATCAATAACACTAATTGCTTTCCCATAATGACTTTCAGCAGTTGCTTTGTCTGTTGCACTCATTACATTTTTAATAAGTGTGCGTAACCGAGACATGTCAGCGACATTCTTTTCGCGACGTTTAATATCTTGGCGTTCTCTTTTAATTTGTTGTGGATGTCTGTCCATTGAATAAATATTCCTTTAATTTTAGCCGGCAAACTTAGTCTTTACATCTTAAGTAAGTCAAGCGATGTAATAGGTTATTTATGTAACCGGAAGATAGGATAATTGTCTTTGTGTGATAAACGCACATAACCCTTATTAACTTTAACGGTTAAATGTTTATCTGATATATTAATTTTGACTTCATGGGTGAAGTAGCTAGAACTGAAATTCAATATTTGACCAATTACGTCAATCTCGTCTATCGCCATTGTACATTCATTCATTAATTATTTACTACAATAAATGTGAATTTTTAGAAATAAATTGAATTTCATGAAGGATTACTTTAATCACACCAGCAGCAGGAACAGCAAAAAGCATTCCTAATGGTCCCATAAGAGTTCCACCAATCAATAATACAATCATAACAATCATTGGATGCAACCCGACGCTTTCTCCCACGAGAATTGGCGTTATTAGGTTGTTATCAATTTGTTGAACAACAATAAACATAAAAATAATATCTAAAATATAAAATGGGGACGGTATTACCCCAAATAATTGATGAGCTAAAGCAATATCACTTCCTAAATTATTCATTAAAGCAACCAATATAGCTGGAACCATGCCCACAAAGGGTCCAACCATTGGGATTAAATTGGCAAATCCAGCTATAATACCAATAAATACTATTAAAGTCATATTTGCGCCGAATTGATTTAAAATGAATAATCCAATTATAGACAATAAAGCTACAGATCCTGCAGCCATAAGTTGTCCCCGTAAATATTTTGAAATTTGTTGCTCAATATTATAAATCAACCGGAGTCCCACTTCTAAATATTTATTAGGAATAAAACGAACGAGTGTGCGTTTGAAATCATGATATTCAACTAATAGAATAATCGTAAAAATGAGAGTCATGACAGCAATAAAAACTAAACTTCCGGTCGCACTGAGAAAAGATAGCATATTTTGAAATAATCCACTCAAACTTTCTTGAGATTTTTCAATTATTTCATCACTTTCAGGGATTAGATTTGTTAGAAAGTCAGGAAGAATTGTTTGTGCTTTATTGGATAAGCCTTCTAGACTAAGGGCAAAATCATCTTGTTGAATTTTGGTAGAGAATTGTTTTATTTGAGCGCCAATATTTGTAGCAAAACTTCCAAGAAACCAAATAAAACCAACGATCGTTCCTCCAATGATGACAATTACACTAAAACTTCTAGAATGGATCTTTCTTTCCAAGCTATCTACACTAGGAAGAAAAATGGTTGTAAATAAAAAAGAAAATATAAGCATAACCAATACGGAAGCAAAAAAGGGGAGAACTGTCCAAGCAATACCCCCTATCAGAACTAATAATAAAAGTCTATATATTTTTAGAGAAGAATCGTTCACGATGATTGTTCAGCTAATGCTTTATTCGTTTGCCGAAGACGTTCTCCTAGCACGCGTGATAAATTAATTAGAATTTTATTACCTAATTCAGGTGACCGATGCATGAGTGTTAATAAATCTGTTCGAAAAAAACCAATTAATTTTGATGGTTCTAACGCCTCGGCAGTTGCAGATCGTGGTTCTTCGTCTAAAAGAGCTAATTCGCCAAAAAAGTCTCCTGAACTTAACTGAGCAAAAACCATATCAGTTTCAGGATCCTTTATGGTTACAGATCCTTGGATAATAACATACATTCCTTCACCTGGCGCCATTTTTTTAAATATAGGTTCTCCGAGCTTATAGTTTCGTTCGTGTGTTAATCGGGCTATTTCATTTAATTCTTTTCCATTTAGGTGTTCGAAAATGGGCACTTGGTGTATTGCATGTAGAATGGGATCATCGGCAGGTCCCTTTCTGAAAATATTTTCCCATATTGCTTTCATTCGGCAATCCTTTATTTTTTAGATCATTAGTTTAGAAAAGTGTACAACATGGAACAAGGAAACAATCATTTAATTCGAATAGAATGAAATTTGATTTCCAAACCATCCAACGTATTTTTTTACATGGAAAAGATTGATATTTTGAAAATGGTACCTATCTTTTGGGGTCTATCTGAAAAGTCCCTATATGATATTGCCGAAAAAATGGTCACTAGAACCTATAAAAAAGGGCAATATATCATTGCCGAAGATGACGAAGGTCAATCAAGTTATTTCATTTCGGAAGGCAGTGTAAAAATAACACGAACAAGTGATGATGGGAGAGAAGTTATTTTAGCCATGCAAGGAGTGGGTGATTTCTTTGGTGAAATGGCTATGCTTGACGATGAACCAAGGTCAGCAAATATTGTTGCTATTTCGGCATGTACTGTTTTGACTTTGAATGGAGCAGACTTTTTTGGTATTCTTGAATCTCATCCAAAGGTAGCAATCAATTTGCTAAAAGAATTAGCCGTACGAATTCGGAAAAGTGACGAACAAATTGAGGGGCTTTCTCTTAGTGATGCGGAGAAAAGAATTGCAATGACTCTTTTACGTATTAGCGAAGAATTAGGGACAATTTATCATGGGGATGTTTTAGTGAAAAAGATGCCTGTACAACAAGATATTGCAAATATGGCTGGAACATCGAGAGAGACTGTATCTAGGACGATTAATATATTGGAGGAAAAAGGCTACTTAAAACGTGATGGTAAAGAATTAACTATTATCGATTTTTCCCGATTTGGGCGGGAACTTATTTAGAGTATTATGGAAAAATTAATTCAAAATATTCAATCTAATAATCATGTTACCTTATCGAGAGTTATTTCTAAAATAGAAAATAACGAATCATTGGGTGAAGATTTTTTCCAAGAAATTCACGCCTTAACTCAAGATGCGATTCGCATCGGGATTACAGGCCCACCGGGTGCCGGAAAAAGTACATTGATTAATGAATTCATTTCGGTTTGTTTGAATAACCAAAAATCTGTTGGCGTTGTTGCAGTAGACCCGACGAGTCCATTTACGGGTGGAGCCTTATTAGGCGATCGTGTTCGTATGAATCAGTTCCTGTGGAATGATGACGTATTTATTCGTAGTATGGGATCTCACGGCGATTTGGGCGGGCTTGCTCGAAAAGCGCAGGACGTTGGCGATATAATGGCTGCAAGTGGGAAAGATATAATCATATTTGAAACTGTGGGTGTTGGGCAAGGAGAACATGATGTTGCAAAAGCTGTTGATATTACGGTTGTTGTTCTCGTTCCTGAATCTGGAGATGAAATTCAGTTAATGAAAGCAGGACTTATCGAAATTGCTGATTTTTTTGTAGTCAATAAATCGGACAGAGAAGGTGCGGGTCGATTGTCACAATTATTAAAAAATGTACTACACACTTTTGCAAAAAAAGATAAAATTGAACCCCCAATTATGAATACGACTGCGTCAACTGGTGAAGGGATATCTGAACTTTATTTGGGTCTAATGAGCCATTTCAATCACATGAATCAAAATGGATATTTGAATGAAAAACGATTATTTAGATATCGCAAAAGAGTGCAAGATATTATAAGAGAGAATTTGGAATTGGCATTTTGGACTTCTGATCGAAATAAATCTCTTCAAGAGTCAACAATAGCGGTGGACTCCATTCAAAAATCGCCTTATGCATTAGCACAATTATTATTAACGGAAGAAGGAAATGACTGAAGATTCAACATTAGAAATGGGTTTTTTAGACCATTTGGAAGAATTACGCTGGCGTTTAATCAAAATGCTGGCTTCCATTGTAATTATTGGTATGATTGCATTTTCATTTATTGATGATATATTAGCTTTGTTGCTGTATCCTACGACTAAGGTTGAAGATAATTTGGAGCTACAGGTATTAACTGTACAAGGTATGTTTATGATTAAATGGTCCTTAGCATTTATTGCAGGCATAGTCGGTTCAATCCCTGTGATTACATATCAGCTATGGAAATTTGTGGCTCCAGGTTTGTATTTGGATGAAAAAAAGTATGCCATTCCATTAGTGATTTTTACCTTTTTTTCTTTTATGACTGGAGTTGTTTTTGCATACACAATTATAATTCCTTTTTCGCTAGAATTTTTTACATCTATGGGATACGGAGATGTTCAAAATAACTATTCCATCAATTATTATTTTAGTTTTATGACTTGGATATTAGTTGGCTCAGGACTCATATTTTTGCTTCCGGTGGTTTCTTTCTTTTTTTCAGTTATAGGCTTATTGACACCGCCATTTATGAGACATTATCGTCGACATGCGATTGTATCTATTATGATAATTTCATCATTTATTACACCGCCAGATCCCGTTAGTATGTTAGTGATGGCAACACCTTTAACGATTTTGTATGAATTAAGTATCCTTGTTTCTTGGTTTGTTCATCGTAATAAAGATAAAGCGGAGTAACTTGAGGGTCTGATGCATAAAGATTTGATTACATTAAAACAAATAACGGCACCTATTCTGGATGATATTAAAATATTTCAACAAGAATTTGAAAATGCCCTTCATTCCGAAGTTCGTTTAATTAATTCAATTACAAAATATATCGTTAGAAATAAAGGTAAACATATTCGCCCCATTTTAACGATTTTGTCATCACGAATTTGTGGAGAACCTACCGTAAATAGTTATCGAGCTGCGGCTATGATGGAATTACTTCACGTGGCGACTCTTGTTCATGACGATGTTGTTGATGAAGCGACGAAAAGACGAGGGTTTCCTTCCATCAATCGGGTATGGAAAAATAAAGTTGCTGTATTAATGGGTGATTTTTTATTGAGTAAAGCCTTGATTAATATGATTGGCATTAAAGATTTTGATGCGTTAGAACTCATATCCAATACGGCTGAAAAATTGAGTGCAGGCGAAATTCTTCAATTGGAAAAAAGTATTACAAAATCCATGACAGAACCTGTTTATTATAATATGATTAATCAAAAGACAGCTTCATTAATTGCCACAAGTTGTGAATTAGGTGCTATAACGACATCTAAATCGTTAGAAGACCGAAAAGCGATGTATCAGTACGGTGAAAAATTAGGTATGGCTTTCCAGATACAAGACGATTTGTTCGATATGTTGGGGAAAGAATCAGATACAGGAAAAGATGGCGGGGGAGATGTAAAGAAAAATCTTATGACACTTCCACTCATTCATGCATATGATAAATTGGATCGCGCGGATTCAAAAAAATTGAAAAAATTGATCTCATTAAAAAATAAATCAAAAAAAACAATGATTGATATTCGCGGATTAATTGAATTCGGGGGTGGGTTTTCGTACGCAAAGAATCAACTTCAACTTTTTTCGGAGCAAGCATTAGACGCGGTTATGGGGTATCCAGAATCCAAAGTAAAACAATCTATGATGGATCTTGTGGCATTCAATACTGTAAGAGTGAAATAGCTAATCATCCTCCAATCGGGGATACACATTTTTAATGAATATGCTTCAATTCTCAATCTATTTCGAAAAATTTGGACGTAAACTTGTCGATTTGAAATTCGAGCCTGGTTTACATGTTATTTATGGTAACAGTGGAACCGGAAAGTCTTCATTTATCACATCTCTTCTTGGTGAAGCTAACAATAATTCATTCTTAAATTTTTCACTCAATCATGTTGTTAAACCTGAGTCAATCTCAGTGATTTATCAAAACCCAGATTCTCAAATTGTTAGTCCAACGATTGAAAGCGAATTAGCCTTTAGTTTTGAAAACCAATTTCAAGAACCAGAAGCAATTGAAGTAGGTGTAAATATGGTTTTGGAATCACTTAATTTCAAACCGAATCTTCATCAAAATCCATTAACGCTGAGTGGAGGAGAAAAAGAATTACTTAATATTGCAACGGGTCTAAGTACGAAACCAAAATGTGTATTTATTGATGATGGCCTTTCTTTTTTATCTGATACTGCCAAAAAAATATGTGTTGAGCAATTGAATAATTTTATACAATCAAATAATTCAATTATTCTGTGGTTTACTTCAGACGTTAATGATTTGAATTTTGGGAATTCTTGCTGGGAACTCACGTTATCAGACTTTAAAAAAACAATCTCTGGTTATGCAACCGATTATGATTCAGTTGACTACCCAAACGGTGAATTTCAAATGGCTATTTCCAATTTAAACTTTAATTATGGTTGTGATAATGTGATTTCCGATTTATCAATTGATAAATTAACGTTTAGATCATTTGGTCTTACAGGGGATAATGGATCTGGGAAAACAACATTAGCCCATTTAATTCAAGGAATTTACGAACCCAACAGTGGCTCATTTGATTTAACTCATAGAGGAAAACCAGTAAAACAAATTGCCTATTTAGATCAATTCCCTGAAAATTTACTCATGGGGAGATCATTTAGTTTTATTCTAGATCAATTAATTTTACAGGGTAAAATAAATGTTCGCTTAGTTTCAACTTTCAAAAAGCGATTAGAAAGATTTCATATTCAATGGGATGCCATTGCCGAGATTGATCCGTTGGACTTGCCTTGGGCTACATTAAGACTCACATTTATTGTTTTATTGACTCATTGCGAATATAGTCTTATCCTATTGGACGAACCCAGTTTTGGGTTGGGATGGGAACAAAAAGTTACTTTAAGAAATTATTTAATCGAAAGAATGAAACAAAAACATTTCTTTATCATATCGCATGATCAGCTTTTTTTGAATGCTGTGTGTGATACGATTTTAGATTTAGATTGCAAACAAATATCAAAACCACTAAAACAGAATGACCGAAAAGAAAAAAAGAAAAAAACTCACTGATGACCCAACGCGGATATTAACCTTAGCTAATATTATTAGCTTACTCCGCGCCTTATCCGCTATTCCCATTATTTATACGATACTTATCCCGGAATACCAGTGGCTAACGGCTATATTAATCATTTTAGCCGTCTTGTCAGATGCACTGGATGGCTATTTTGCTCGACGTGCGGGTGAAGTAACTAATTTTGGAAAATGGCTAGATCCAGCAGCAGATTTTATAGTCATTACCGCCATTGTCTTATACCTTGTTGTAATGGGATTATTCCCTAAATGGTTTTTTATATTTTATGTTATTCGTCATCTTTTTATAGCTGTACCCGCTATTTATTTTTTGAATTATGGGCATCATGTATTGAGTGCAAATATGTGGGGAAAATGGGCGACCGGAATATCGGCGTTGACGGTATTTTTGCATATATTTGAATTTCATGCGATACCGTGGTTAAAAGTTGGAAGTTTATATTCTGCTTTTGGTTTATTGGTCATAAGCCTTCTTCTTTATATTAAACTATATACAACAATCATTTTAGAAATCAGAAGGAAGAATGATGCTGAATAAACTATTTAACGCATTGCAAAAGACCCGTAACTCATTAAAATCAGCTTTTAATACAGTAACAGGTCAGTCAGTTTCAGCAGAAGCATTCGACACTTTAGAAGAACAATTGTTGGCTTCAGACCTCGGGCTAGATATGACAGATGATATTCTGGAATTAGCCGAGACGGTAAAAAAGAATGATTTTTTGGAAAAAGTGCGCCAACACATTATTCAAATAGTTGAAAATGTCCCCATTATGCAATCTTTTCACAAACCAACTGTCCTCATGATTGTTGGCGTTAATGGGACGGGAAAAACAACCACCGCTGCAAAGTGTGCGAATTATTTTTCTCAAGATGGAAAAAAAGTTTTATTGGTTGCAGCTGATACCTATCGTGCAGCAGCAGTCGAGCAATTACGAATTTGGGCGAATCGAATAAAATCACGGTTAATATTTAATGAAAAAACAGGAGAGCCATCCGCCGTGCTCTTTGACGGTCTTTCAGCCGCACAAAAAGATCTTTCTGATATTATTGTCGTCGATACAGCGGGAAGGTTACATACCTATGATAACCTCATGACCGAATTGCAAAAAATGATTCGAGTTGTTGAAACTCGCTTCCCAGAATTCGAATTAAAGACCCTGCTTACGATTGATGCAACCTTAGGACAGAATTCATTAACCCAGGCACGTGAGTTTGCAAAAATAATCAATATTGACGGTGTTATATTGACAAAAATGGATGGAACGGCAAAAGGTGGAATTGTGTTACCTTTGGCGCAAGAATTGAGAATCCCCGTTTGGTTTGTTGGTACGGGGGAAGATGTTTCTGATTTTGTTCGATTTGATCCAGAAGAATATGTAACAGGATTGTTAGGAAATGATCATGAGTAAAAAATTAAATTTGATTAGTTTGGGGTGTGCAAAAAATTTAGTGGATTCTGAAATTTTATTAGGGGGATTAAAGGAGCAAGAAGTAGAAATTGTAGATAATCCTGAAAATGCAGATTCAATTGTTATTAATACATGCGGATTTTTAGATATTGCTCGGGAAGAATCCGTAGATGCCATATTACAAGCCGTTGAATTAAAAAAAGTAGGTTCAGTGCAAGAATTAGTTGTAATGGGATGCTTATCTGAACGATATCCAAATGAGTTGAAAAAAGAAATTCCTGAAGTAGATCGATTTTTTGGAAGTAATGACCATAGATTAATTGCATCATTCCTTACCGGAAAAGAATATTCAAAAGATGATCCATTATTTTACCGATCTTTGATGACGCCATCACATTATGCCTATCTTAAAATTGCAGAAGGTTGTGATAATGCTTGTACGTTTTGCAGTATTCCAATCATGCGTGGAAAACAAAAAAGTCGTTCCATATCTGCTATTATGAATGAAGCAGAAAGATTAGTTGATGATGGAGTAAAGGAGCTACTTGTCATTGCCCAGGATACAACTTCGTATGGATGGGATTTGCCTGGAAAAGAATATTTAGATACATTAATTAAAGAATTGAATACTTTAGGGAAAGGATTGGAGTGGATTCGAATTCATTATGCGCATCCAGCTCATTTAAATCAGAAAATCATCAATGTTATGGCCGATAGCCAAAAAGTATGTCATTATCTTGATATGCCCGTTCAGCACGCTTCGGATGCTATATTAAAATCGATGAAACGTGGATTAGATCAAAATGGAATAAAAGATAGAATCAAGCGTTTGCGGTCAGCTATACCAGACATTCGAATTAGAACAACTTTGATAACGGGATTTCCTGGAGAATCAAATCATGATTATCTTGCATTAAAAGAATTTGTTGAAGAAATAGAATTTGACCGTTTAGGCATTTTTACTTATTCTGAAGAAGATGATACTACCGCTGCTAATTTAGATGATAATGTCCCGCGCCAAGTTAAAGATGACAGAAGGAATGAATTACTGGATATACAAAATGAAATCAGTCTAAAGAAAAATGAAGAACTGATCGGAAAAAATATAAGCGTATTAATTGATGAAACAGGTGAGTCAGTATCTGTCGCTAGAACTGAATATGATTCACCGGAAGTGGATAATATCGTAAGATTAGATGGAAGCCACCCTGTCGGTTCCTTTGTGGATGTAGTCGTAAATGATGCGAATGAATATGAATTGTTCGCAAATAAAATTTTATAAATAAACCAATTATACTAGAAATATAAATATATATAGTCTGCCATTGACCCCCGTCAGTAATAATTCGTAAATTAGACAATATGGCAGAGTTTAAAATACATAGCGATTTCGCGCCTGCAGGAGACCAACCTCAAGCAATTGCAGAAATAATCCGTGGATTAAATAATGGAGATTCTTATCAAACATTATTAGGCGTTACGGGTTCTGGGAAAACGTTTACCATGGCAAATGTCATTCAGGAAGTTCAGAGACCGACACTTATAATGTCTCACAATAAAACGTTAGCAGCACAGTTGTACGGTGAATTCAAACAATTATTTCCTAACAATGCGGTTGAGTACTTTATCAGCTATTATGATTATTATCAACCGGAAGCTTATTTGCCGGTTACAGACACATTTATTGAAAAAGATGCATCTGTGAATGAAGAAATTGATAAATTGCGGTTAAAAGCCACTAGTTCACTCATGTCTCGAAAGGATGTGATTGTTGTGAGCTCTGTCTCATGTATCTACGGAATTGGCTCTCCAGATGATTATAAGGACCAAGTTGTTGGTGTTCAAAAAGGAGAAATACTAGACCGGCGTAAATTTTTATCCAATTTAATTCATATTCATTATTCCAGAAATGATGCTGTTCTTGAGCGCGGAAATGTTCGAGTTCGAGGCGATGTGATTGAAATATTTCCTGCTTATGAGGATGTATGCGTACGAGTGGAATTATTTGGCGCAGAAGTGGATCAAATTGTCACTTTTGATCCATTGACAGGTGAATTGATTCATGAATTGGATCAAGTGTTTATTTATCCTGCTAAACATTTTGTGACGGATAAAGATACAATTCTAAGGGTGATTGGTGAAATTCGCCATGAATTAACTCACCGTTTGGAATTTTTAAGAAATAACAACAAATTATTGGAAGCTCAGCGTCTTGAGCAAAGAACGAATTTTGACATAGAAATGATGGTGGAATTAGGTTATTGTTCTGGAATTGAAAATTATTCAAGATATTTTGCCGGGCGTAAAGAAGGAGAAAAACCATTCACTCTAATTGATTTCTTTCCAGATGATTTCATGACAATTTTGGATGAGTCACATGTTACTTTACCACAAATCCAAGGAATGTATAATGGAGATCGAGCGAGAAAAGAAGTATTAGTGGAACATGGATTTCGGTTACCAAGTGCTTTGGATAATCGTCCTCTTAAATATGATGAATTTTTAAAAGTTCAAAATCAAGTTTTATTCACATCTGCCACTCCTTCGCATAGAGAACTTGAATTAACAAATGGTGCATTTATAGAGCAGGTAATCCGTCCAACGGGCCTGTTAGATCCAGAAGTGGATGTGCGAGAAACACGTGGGCAAATTGACGATCTAATTGGCGAAATCCGATATCGCGCAAAACGGAATGAACGGGTACTAATTACCACTTTAACAAAAAGAATGTCCGAAGATTTAACGGAGTATATGAGCGGACTCCAAATTCGAGTTCGATATTTACATAGCGATATAAATTCTTTAGAACGTGTAAAAATATTGCGTGATTTACGACTGGGAGAGTTTGATGTTCTGGTCGGAATTAATTTATTGAGAGAAGGATTGGATTTACCTGAAGTGAGTCTTGTGGCTGTATTAGATGCAGACAAACAAGGGTTTTTGCGTTCCAAAAGTTCATTACTTCAGGTGGCGGGCCGTGCTGCGCGACATCAAGAAGGTCTTGTCATTTTATATGCCGATAAATATTCAGATGCCATGAACCATCTCATTTCTGAAACAAAACGACGAAGAAATAGACAAGAATTATTTAATAAAGAAAATAATATAATACCAAAATCTATCTATAAAAATATGGATGATATTATTCACAGTACTGCCGTTGCAGATTCAATGGGCGAAACGATTATTGAAGAGAAGAAAGGACGAAGAATGGAGCCTTTTAATGAATTAGACAAAAAGTTAGCTTTAGACATGATGCGTCAAGAAATGTTGGGATCTGCTGAAAAGTTAGATTTTGAACGTGCGGCAAAATTGCGAGATGAAATTATTCAATTAGAAAAAGAATTAGAAAAATCATTTAAGGAGTAATCGTAAAAATGGATATTGAAAGAATTCAAAAATTATCAGGTATTATTGGGCATTCGGATCGGATAAGAGAAGTGCTTGACCTAATAGTGCAAATTGGCCCAGTGGATATAACAACCCTTATTGCTGGTCCATCTGGAGTTGGAAAAGAAGTGGTCGCTAAAGCTGTTCATTTGGCGAGTCGTCGCTCACGAGAAGAATTAGTCATTGTTAACTGTGGTGCCATTCCTGAAGGCATTATTGAAAGTGAATTATTTGGGCATAAAAAAGGGTCTTTTACTGGTGCAGGTGATGATAGAAAAGGATACTTTGAATCCGCGAATAAAGGAACCATTTTCTTGGATGAAATTGGTGAAACACCATTATCAACTCAGGTTAAATTATTACGTGTTCTTGAAACGGGAGAATTCATGCGCGTGGGTGATTCTAAAACGTTGAAAACGGATGTACGTGTTATTGCTGCTTCAAATAAAGATTTGGGGAATATGGTTCAAAAAGGAACATTTCGTCAGGATTTATATTATCGATTAAAGACAGTTACAATTAATGTGCCTCCATTAAAGGATCGAGTAGAAGACATTTCTCATCTTGTAGAAAGATTCGCCTTGGAATTTACGCGGAGTAATGAAATCTTATATCGCGGTTTTATGCCAGAATCAATTCGTATAATGAAAAAATATAATTGGCCTGGGAATGTGAGGGAATTGAAAAATTTTGTTCAAAAAATTCTTGTTTTGGAAAAGGGTGAAAGAATAACTGCAGATATGGTTTCAAAAGAATTAGGAGATGCATTACCGATAATGGATGTAAATCATCATTTACCCGTATTGGTAACAGAGCCAACAGAAAAAGCCGAAATTGATTTAATTCTCCGACAGTTGTTTCTCCTTCGGCAAGATTCAGAAACTATTCGAAATCAACTTATGGTCTTGGTTCAAAATGGCGGGATAAGCAATATACCTATACCAATGGGAGATAGTTTAAATATTGGGACGTCTATTCCAGATAAATCCATGGAAATAAAAGATGATCATGCCTATTTTATTCGTGACGAGGCTATCGGAGATATGGCTATCAAAGATTTGGAGAGAGAAGCTATTACTCGTACGCTTAAATTCTTTAACAATAATCGACGAAAATCTGCAAAATCGTTAAATATGAGTGAACGCACCTTATATCGTAAAATAGAAGAATTTGGTCTTGAGCCAAAAATAAAGAAATCAAATGAATTTTAAATTCATTTCAATGGGAATTATTTCTTTGATACTTCCTAGTTGTATGTTCTATTCTATGGCAGGTTCGATTCCGTCTCATATTAAAACGATTGCCATTCCGTTGCTTGAAAATGAGACTGCTGAATTTGGAGTTGCAGAGGATATTACTGACGGTTTGATTCAAGAATTCACTCTGGAAAATATATTACGTGTTGTGAGTATAAATTCTGCCCATTCTGCGCTACAAGGAAAAGTGATTAAAATCACAGATGCGCCTCATACATTTAATCAAGATGAAGTTGTTTCTGAGTATCGATTTACCATAACGCTAAATATGGAATGGAATGATTTGGTTAAAGATGAAACATTAATCTCAAAAAAATATACAGGATGGGGTGCATATGGTCTATCGGGTGATATTTCAACGGATGGTGTAGATAATGATGGTGATGGATTAATTGATGAATTAGACGATGATGAATTTGGGGAACCTAGGGCTTTTGCTACAAAGGTTGCTGTGCGTAAAATTGCAGAAGATATTTTGAATGATATTGTATCAACTTGGTAATAAAATATTTCAATAATGAAGGAAAATAAAACATATGGATAAAACAATTTCAAACCTTTCACATTTTGAAGGTCAAGAAATCACATTAAAAGGTTGGGTTTATAACAAACGAGCCATTGGAAAAATTTGGTTTCTCATTTTAAGAGATGGGACAGGTCTAGTACAATGCGTTGTTGTAAAAGGAGAAGTGGATGAGGCGCTTTTTAACTTAGAAGCGGATTTAAATCAAGAAGATTCTGTTATGATTACTGGATCGATACGTAAGGAGCCACGTTCTGTTGGTGGATATGAATTGGGTGTAACTCGAATTGAAGTGGTTCAGCACGTCACAGAAGAGTATCCTATTGGACCCAAAGAGCATGGTCCAGACTTTTTAATGTCAAATCGTCATTTATGGTTAAGATCTAAAAGGCAAAATGCCATAATTCGTGTGCGACATCGCGTCATTAAAGCCATACGTGATTATTTTGATAATAATGGATTCACCCTTGTGGATTCACCCATGTTTACGGCTAATGCTGTTGAGGGAACGACTGACTTATTTGAAGTTGACTATTTTGACCGTTCAGCCTATTTAACTCAAAGTGGTCAATTATATGGGGAAGCTAGTGCTATGGCATTTGGGAAAATTTATGTTTTTGGCCCAACATTTAGAGCAGAAAAATCTAAAACACGACGGCATTTGACAGAATTTTGGATGGTAGAACCAGAAATGGCATTTTGTGATTTAGACAAAGATATGGACGTAGCTGAAGATTTCGTATCCTATATCATTCATCAATGTTTAGAACATTGCCAGGAAGAATTCAAAATTCTTGAAAGAGACACATCGAAACTGGAAGGGATTATTCCGCCGTTTCCAAGAATAACTTATGATGAAGCTGCGAAGCTGCTTATCGAGAAAGGTGCTGATTTTGAATACGGGTCTGATTTCGGGGCTCCTGATGAAACTTTACTCGCGGAGCAATTTGACAAACCTGTTATGATTCATCGATGGCCAGCTGATATAAAAGCATTTTATATGAAACGTGACAAAGAGAATAGCGATCTTGCTCTTGGTGTCGATATGATTGCTCCAGAAGGATTTGGCGAAATTATTGGTGGCGGACAACGTGAAGATGATTATGAAACTCTCGTAAACCGTATTCGCCATCATGATTTACCCATGGAACCATTTCAATGGTATTTGGATCTACGAAAATATGGATCTGTCCCCCATGCCGGATTCGGATTGGGCGTTGAACGGACGGTCGCATGGATCACTGGGACCAAACATATTCGAGAAACAATTCCTTATCCCAGAACTATGTCTCGATTAGAGCCCTAATGTTTAATCAAACACGTATTTCTGTTTTTGGCGGGAGGGATATAACGGACAATGTATATCAAGATGCTTATGAATTAGGGAAACTGTTAGCCGCTGAAGGGTATATTGTGTATTGCGGTGGTGGAAATGGTGTAATGGAAGCCGTATCTAAAGGTGTCAATGAAGCTGGTGGAACCATTGTTGGCGTTTTAAAGGGCGATACGTTGGAAGAAATGAACGATTATATAACCATACCAATATCAACTAATATGGGAATTACTCGTAATGCACTATTAGCCTATAATTGCGATGCCGCAGTCGCTATTAGCGGAAAATATGGTACTCTTTCAGAAATTGCTTTTGCATTTCAAATGGAAAAACCTGTTATTGGTCTTCATAGTTGGGCATTAGATGGATTTGTTAATGTTGATACGCCAAATGCAGTTATTGCGTTCATTAAAGATAATATTTAAAGGATATAATTAGATTAGTGGAAACGTTAAGAGCAATCATTAAGGGTAAAGTCCAGGGCGTATGGTTTAGAGATTTCGCACAAAAAGAAGCAACAAAACTGGGTCTATCTGGTTGGGTGACAAATAGAGATGATGGATCTGTATATATTGAAACCTGTGGCACGATGACTCAATTGAAATCCTTTGAAAAATGGCTACAAATTGGATCGCCACTCTCACGTGTAAGCAAAGTTAATTCTGAGTGGGGAATTGCCATTGAATCCACAGAATCATTCGAGATTAAATACTGATGAAAATTGCTCTTTGCCAAATAAATCCTACATTGGGTGCTTTTACACAAAATCGCCAATTGATACTCACGCATTACAAAAACGCATTGGAAGATGGTGCTGATTTAGTTGTTTTTCCGGAATTAGCTCTGACGGGCTACCCACCGCAAGATTTAATATGGGAACAACCTTTTATTGATCAAAATAATTTAGAATTAGATCAAATCTCAATACAATCGACTATTCCATTAATAATAGGGTTTATTCGAGAAGAAGATGGGCGTTATTATAATAGCGCCGCTTTATGTCAGAATGGTAGAGTGGATCAAACTTATGATAAAATATTACTCCCCACCTATGATGTTTTTGATGAAGATCGCTATTTCACAGCTGGTGAAAATATTGGAATGTGGCCTGTTCAAATAAATGGGGAAACATTTCAATTGGGCATTCAGATTTGCGAAGATTTATGGGATACTAATTATGATCGAAAAATTTCATTGGAACAAAAGAATGCAGGAGCTGATTTTATTATCAATATTTCTGCTTCTCCCTTCCATGAAGGACGCTTAACTGAAAGAAGTGATCTCATTCAATCGAAGATTAAAGACATTCAAATACCTTTTTATTATTGCAATTTAGTGGGTGCGCAAGATGAACTTATTTTCGATGGACAATCTCTTGCGTTCAATCAATATGGCGAAAATATTGGGCACGGTAAAGCATTTACTCAAGAATTAATTATGGTTGATTCGATTCAAGATTCCCTTCCATTGCCAATATGTCATCGTGAAGAAAATATATATAAAGCTTTAGTGCTAGGCGTATCTGATTATTTTTGTAAAACAGGTCATTCTGAAGCCGTGATTGGCTTAAGTGGTGGTATTGATTCTGCATTAGTCGCTTGTATTGCCGCAGATGCTTTAGGTAGGGAAAATGTACACGGCATTTCACTCCCAAGTAAATATTCAAGCGATCATAGTTTGGCTGATGCGAAACAATTGGCTGAAAACTTAGGAATTGATTATCGTATTCTACCTATCGCTGAGACGGTTCAAACAATGGAAACATCCTTAACGCCTTTTTTTATGGGCAAAGAACCCAATGTTGCGGAAGAAAATATTCAAGCAAGAATCCGTGGGAATTTACTCATGGCCTTGTCCAATAAATTTGGCTGGTTAGTTATGTCCACAGGCAATAAAACAGAAATAGCTTTAGGCTATTGCACCTTATACGGAGACATGAGTGGTGGATTATCTGTTATTTCTGATTTATCCAAAGTCGATGTATATGCTGTTGCGCGATATATCAATAAACAAGAATCTAATCGTATTCCAGAAAATACAATTTCAAAACCACCCTCTGCAGAATTAGCGCCTGATCAAGTAGATCCTTTTGACTATGATATTGTGAGTCCATTGGTGGACAAAATCATCGAAGATCGTATGTCTATTGCTGATTTAATCAAGAGGGGAGCACAACCAGAATTAGTAAAAAGAATATATCATTTAATAAGAATCAATGAATATAAGCGAAGACAAGCTGCTCCCGGACTTCGGGTAAGCCCTAAAGCATTTGGAATTGGGAGACGTCTTCCTATTGTTAATCACTTTAATGGAGAAACAAACCATGAATAAACTCATTTTAACAGGTATCTATCTTTTTGTCAGTTTTTTACATGCTGAAAATTTTGGGCAAAGAAACTTAATGCCATCGGAATTTTGGGGAAATCTTTCTGTAGAAGAAAAAGTTTCATTTGTGAATGGCGTTTATAGTGCAACTTCATTGTTAAAAAAACACCATGAACATGAAGTCTATCGACAGCATAAACATGACCCAAATTGGTCACAACCCTATTATATAGATCGTTACTATGATATTATCGACGAATATCAATCAGAAACTGTGGGCTATGATTTACGCGTTATAGCCTTACATATGGATGCGTTATATGCAAATTATGATAATCGGAAAATACCGATCATGGAAGCATTACGTATTGTGTCTCTTTCTCAAGATGGAGATCGCTCTAGAGCCGATTTAAAATTGCTTCAGGCGCAACGAAAATACTCTTATTAAAAAGAAACATTCTATCTTATAACCTGGATTCAAGTAGTAAGTGCAACAGTGTCTGATTCTCCAAAAAATACTTCATTGGGTGTTTTATACCCAAGTCTTTTTCTTGGACGATTGTTAAGTCTTTTCGTGGCGTGGATTATTTCCTTATCTGTTATGGTT
>JADHUI010000041.1 GCA_016784605.1 Fidelibacterota bacterium
ACTTAAAACACTGTTCCATACTTGGCCGTATCCAAATCGATATCCGCCTTTAAGTCCCATCGGAGCAGCATAAAAACCTGCTTGGAAATAAGCAGCATTATAGTCTGTATGTTCACTACCTGAAACTCCAACTTCTGGCGCACTATTAAATCCAGGGCCAGCAATTGGACCACCTGTATGCATAATATCATTAATATCGGAAGTATGCCATGCCACTTCAAGTGAAAACATTTTGCTTGTCATGCGACCAGCAGCACCCCAAACAGATGGTGTGGCAGTAATCAAAGTTGGTGTAAAAGAATCACCCGTATATCCAATGGTTCCAACAAAGGCTCTATCTTCATAAGCAACGGCATTATTATTGGTAACACCAACAGCACCCGTGAAATATTGATCAAGAGGGAAATGTTCAAACACATCATAAAGACCTACAACTACCTCATAAGAAGTTGCTCCAGGAACTGGTTTCCAGTATATATTTGCTTTTTCCAATGTTACGCCAGGAACGTTGGCACCCGCTTCCATCTGTCTATCTGAAGAAACGGTATTTATAATATCCCAAGTTGGACGGAATTGATTCAAATTATCCGGAGCAAATGGTAGAATATTATAGGGTCCGTGAGCAGCAACAAATCCAATATTAGCTTTTAATGTTTGCCATTCTTGGAATGTAATTTCAGCTCTAAGGCGTGCTCTGTATGGTAGCATAAGGGCACTTTCATTTGCAATTGTCGTCCCAGCAAAGGATACAATTCCAAATTCATCAACGAATGGATCACCGGCTGGTAAAAAAGACGGTGCTAAGTGAAATCCTCCATGAAAGTTGACTTTTGGCTGTGCCTCGACCTGATTTATAGAGAATATACTTATAAGTAATACGGTTGTGAAAAATGGCAAAAAGGTTAATTTGCCAACCCATGTGTACTGTTTATTTAACATTACTGAACCTCCATGGTAAAGTGGTTTATTGTGCGATAATTCGCTATGAAGCATAATTTAAATTCACATATCGAATCAAGATTATTTTGTCTTTTTATTCATTTAACCACTTTATAACTAAAATATTCTTAACTTATTGCATGAATTTTTCACCCATCATTTCGCCAAAAGATTCTCATAAAACAACACCGGCAATTGCCCTTTTTGGAGGAGGTGGAAAAACATCATTATTGTACCAATTTGGCAAAGATTTATCCTTCAAAGATCAAAAAATATTACTTTCATCCATTGTAAAGGCTGGCCCATCTCCCTATTTCCAATTCCATTTCGCCCATCCAAGTAGACCCATACAATATTTGTTTGATAAAGATAATCCCATCTACATCATGAAAGAAAAAATTAGAAATGATAAATATATTGGATTTGAATCGGATGAATTAATACCTTGGTTAAATGATGTTGATATATGTTTATTTGAAGCCGATGGTGCTCGTGATTTACCCTTAAAAGCTCATCACCAATATGACCCTATCCTTCCATCCTATACAACGCAAGCCATCATTGTGATTGGAGCTGATGCTGTTAATACAAAATTATCCGATGGAAAAATACATAGACCCGGTTTATTTAAAGAAATGTGGAATATGAGTACTGATTCTCTTATTGATGTAAAATTAATTACGGAAGTTACTACCACAAAAAAGGGGTATTTAGCTAAAATTCATGAATCAATCGAAAAAACATATTTCATTAATAAAGCAGATGCATATCCACAAAATGCTCAACGGTTAGCTGAATCAATTGCTCACCAAAATTGTGGTTCTGTTTATTTTGGAAGTGTAAAGGAAAAATGGTGGAAGAAAGCTTCATGAATATTTCAATGATTATACCTGCAGCAGGAATGTCTTCTCGACACATTTTTAATAAATTATTACAACCAACTGATGATTCAACTGTTATTGAAAGTACGATTAATTCATATTTAAATCATAAATTTGACATTATTGTTATTACTGGATTTGAATCGGATAAATTATTATCAGTTATTCCTACATTTACCAAGGATAAAATAAATATTTACCATAATGCCAATTTTGAAGCTGGGTATTCCACATCTATCAAGTTAGGTGTCAAGTCTGCCAGGAATAATTGTGATTATTTTGGTTTTGGCCTTGGGGATAAACCCTTTATTCAACATGACACCATACAATTAATCGTGAATATTCTTACGAAGAATAGACCCGGAATACTGATTCCAACTTTTGATGGTATTCCAGGTCATCCATCTTTTTTTTCTAAAGACTATTATAATGATTTCATGCAAATTTCAGGTGATTCTGGCGGTAAAGAATTGTTAAATGCTTACCCTAATGATGTAATGTACTTTCCAGTAAACGATCGAGGAATCATACTAGACATGGATATGTATTATAAACAAAATGAATCATAATTCTTCCAATCTGATTTGGATACGGGGTGCTGGGGAAATTGGTAGCGCCGTCGCCATTTCTCTCTATAATTCAGGTTTTAATCTGGTACTCAGTGAAATAAGCCCACCATTAGCCATAAGAAGATCCGTCACATTTAGTGATGCGATTCTAGAAGGATCAACAGATGTAAAAGGGATTCAAGCAAAAAGAATTGACGTATCTGAAATTGATAAACTTCAAATCCAATCCTTTATTCCTATTGCCCAAGATAATCCAGAACTATTACGTCGTCTAAATCCAAGTATTATTATAGATGCACGTATGATTAAATCTTATCAAATGGATTATAGAGAATGGGCAAACTTAGTCATTGGATATGGACCCGGATTCTCAACCGATTCAAATAGTCATGTTGTTGTGGAAACAATGCGTGGGCACAATTTAGCAAAACTCATTTATAATGGAGAGCCTCTTAAAAACACGGGCGTACCAGGCAAACTAGGTGGGGAATCAAAAAACCGCGTAATTTATTCTAAGCATTCAGGCGATTTAGAGTGGATTTGCTCTTTTGGTGATATTGTAGAAAAAGACCAAATTTTGGGACACATTAATGATACATTTCACATTATCGCCCCATTCAAAGGTATGGTCCGTGGGCTTATTCACCCAAGTGTTCCCTTAACACCCGGGTTAAAAATTGCTGATGTTGATCCAAGAGATGAAGGGATTGATTTTCATGAATTATCAGATAAAGCCAGAAGCTTAGGGCGAGCAAGTTTAGAAGCGGTTCTTATTCATTTAAAAAATCAAACTTAAGATATTGTCCAAATGGAAAAACATTTATTAAAACAATTAGTCCAATATACATTTAAAGAACCCGTCGCTCTGTGTACCGTTATGGAATGGAAAGGGTCCGTTCCGCGAAAAGATTACCCCATGATGTTAGTGAGCCAATCTGGAGATATTGTGGGCACAATTGGTGGCGGAACAATGGAAAAAGAAGTTATAAAAAGAGCTATTGATGCATTAAACAATCATGAAATATCTTTAGATTCTTTTGACTTTACAAATAATGATTTATCTAAAGATGGTGGGCTTTGCGGTGGAACAGTTAAAGTATCTGTTGAACCTTATACGCGAAATATTCAATCTTTTTTTAATGAATTAAAACATTTAAATGAAACTCGCGCTTGGTTAACCACATTTAATTTAGAAACGAATACTATTTCTCGGAGTCATATTGATATTCTTGCAACAAATCAAGATCCAATGATTCATAATTTTATTGAAGCTAGAAAAAATAAATCGATTCAATCAGAATATACATTACAGCTATTTCGTTTTATTACACCAAAACCTATTCTACATATTTTTGGTGGCGGCCATGTGGGAAAAGCTGTGGGTGAATTAGCACATTATATCGAATTGGATATTACCATTCATGATGATCGTAAATCGTTTGTAACTAAAGAAAGATTCCCGCATGCATTAGCTCGCTCATGGGATGATGTGGATTCACATATGAAATCATTCGTGATTGAACCTACTGACTTAGCCCTTGTGGCAACACGTGGACACCATCATGATTTTGAATTAATGAAATGGCTACTCAAATCCGACATACCTTGGATTGGATTAGTTAGTAGCCAAAGAAAATGGAAATTACTTTCCGAAGGGTTATTAAAAGATGGATATTCGAAAAGTGATTTTAATCGCGTACATGCCCCAGTGGGAGTGGATATTCATGCTCAAACTGTTCCTGAAATTGCTGTGAGTATTATTGGGGGAATTATAGATTATTTAAGAAAGTCCTAGAAATTATACTCTCTTTTGGGATTTTTAGGGAACCAACCCTTCCTCACACGATTTTCTTGCTCAATGAGTTCATGGATGCTCCAGAGAGAAGAAAACCCCATTATACCTAAACCTGCAGATAATAATAAGGTATTTACTTGAGATGCCCATCCAATCAATCCTATTCCAAACACCAGAAAGGCTGGCCAACATTTTTTTGAATAGTAATATTCAGCTTTTATGACAATTGGATGAAAAATCCCAATAATCAAAAATGCCATCGCCCCTATTATAATACCTTCGTAATTCATGGAATTCCTTTCTTAAATCTTATTTATTGATGTTAAATATGTGGTTAAAAAATATATTACGGTGGTGAGGGTTAATTGACATTTTAATTTTCTTTCATTATTGATAACCCCCATAAATCCCCCTTTACCCATTTATTGAGACCCCCTTGCATCCCCCACATTGGGGGAATAAAAAGGTGCCGAGGATACGCAAGGTACGAAAATCATAATTACTTACCTGTCTGCGTTCAACTACGAACAAGCAGGCTACTATCATTCGCAGGATTAATAGCTAAACTCTGTTCCTATGATAAAGCCAATCAATCACACCCGACATTGTAATGAAAACTAAAAGTAGAGATCCTATAGGCAATAGTAAAATGTACCACTCTCCAAGGATTCCTCTAAAAAATCGTCCATTGTGGATTTCGAAAACATAATTCCAAAGTGGCATTTTATAATGTTCCGATACGGATTGAGGCTGTTGAAACCTGTCATTTAATTCGAATCCTGGTAACGATAAAACACCTTGTTCATGGGTAAAAATAAATGATTCTTTTTCCGGTGTTTCAAAATATCCTGTCACCATAAAATCCCCGGGCCTAATAGAGCTATAATCCTTGATCGACTGGCCTGTCATTTGGTCGATAGGAGATGCTGATATATTATATAGTCCACTAAAAGATCCAACAAGTGTATGATTAGAATCTAAGGACTTTAATACTGTAGCACCCATGACAAAGATTGGCCAATCCTTATCCAGGATCTGAAAAGTTGAATTAAGCTCCCCTGAACCCTTCCAGAATCCTTCTGATGTGGCTAAAATGAGATCGTCTGTCGATTTATCCAACATTCCATTTTGTATTTTCCCAGCCCAAGAAACATCATGTCTATGATTAATGACTGTGGGAAGATGAATATCTTTATCTACAAGAGCTGCTAAAAAAGGAGGTCGCATGAAAAAACCAGTTACGCCAAATATAAAAAGAAACAGCGCAAACCCTATTCCAAGTGATAAATGATATTTCAGTAAAAATTGAAACATTTTTCGTCCCATAGGATTGGGTTTTGCCCTTCCTAATTTTTTATCTTTTTTTCGTTTTTTAGGATAAAGCCAAGTATAAAGAGCCGTAAAGCTCAGATAAAATAAAATGATACCAGCAAGATCAAATAATAGTTGTCCAGGAAAACCGAATAATTTTCCACTATGTAATTCAAAGAAAAAATCTACCAGTGGCATTTTTTCGTCAATACTCGATTGTTTTATGTGATTTTTTATAATCGATGCATCCGGGGATGATATTTCCAAAGTATAAATATCAGATTCACTTATCACAAGTAATTGATCATTTTTCTCGATGAATTTGACGATTTTAACCGGTGATATTTCTAACGGTATTTGAACCCATTTTCTGTCAGTTAAATTTACACGAAATAATCCATAATCATTTCCAGCGAAAAGCAAGGATGTTTCAGCTGTTTCAAGCAAATATATATCGTTCGTTTTGCGATAATAATCCGATTTTGGATAATTGCCTTCCATGAATGGATCAAATGTGTGACCACCATTAACGGATTTCCATACACCGGTTTTTCCTGAAGCGAATACGACATCCTGCTCAAAATCAGAATAAACAATTCGAGTTAAGCTACTACGATTCCAGTTTTGTGGAATATAATGCGATGGGACAGCCCATTTGGGAATCGCTAAAGAACTAATCGCCTTGGGATGATTCAATAATATGCCTGAAATACTCATCCAGATTAGAAAAAATACTAATCCTAAACCAACATACTTGTGGATCCACTTAGACAGTTTAAAGAGAAGACTTTTTCCTTTTCTATTCTCTTTTGAATAAAACATAAATAATGTTTTTTAATTAATTAAGTACTATTGTTTTCCAAAAAATGATTGATGACTTTCTCCATTTACGACATAATGAACTACATAGTTTTGTTGTTTCATTGCATCATGCATTGGGAGCGGTGCAAAGTTGGTTTTTAATAATACAAAATCACCTATTTCAATATCACGCATCAATTTAATAATATGGTTTAATGGATGTTCTCCTGCATCTAACATGGCTGTACCATCAATGATATGTTTTGGGTCACCATTAATCCAACTAGGAGCATCACTTGGAATGACCACAGGTTCATCTTCAATGGGATCATCCATTAAGTCTAATCCAATTTCTTCCCGTAAATCATTGATAAAAACACCTACATCAATTCCGCCAATTTTAGCTACTTTTTCCAAAGTTGCCAATTTTCCAACCGTTTTTCGTAAAATGGGGTTTTTTAGATTTTTGAATGGTGGAGCCATTTCAACAACTTGAGTCTCCAATTCTGGGTATTCATTTAATAAGTCTAATAATTTAGTTTTTGGTTTAATATCCATTTTTTAATCCTATTCCTTATTCTTAATCTTTTTGATCATACGTTAATATTCTTCTCTCACCTTCTAAATTTTTAATCTCTGTCAAATCTTGAGTCACTTCCAATGTGCCCATATAATCACCCATTTCATCCTTCATGGCATAATAAACAATATAAATAAGCTTTGGACCCATATTGATCCAAAATCGTGCTTGGGTTTCTTTCCCTGATTTAAAATCTTCCAATATTTGGTTTACAATATTGACGCTTGATGGTGGATGACAATATTGGACTTTTCGGCCAAGTATGGCTCGAGTTCGATCAAAAATGCGTTCAGGGCTATCACTGAAAAATCGAACATTATCGTCTTTATCGACAAAAGTCATATCAAAAGGGAGCGTCTTAAACATGGAAACCATTTCTTCCAACGTAAAGGAACCTGTTGGCAATTGAATTTTCCCATTTACCGCAGGGACTTTCATTTCTTCAATGGCTATTCCTTCTGGCATCCATTCGAATTCTGGCACATATAAACAATAACCAATTTCTTCTGTTTGCGTATAAATTTCGTACCACTCCACTTGAGATAATAAATCTAAAGCGGTTGGAAGAAATACTTTCTCTTCTTTATAAATCATTTCATCCACTGCCTCCACAGCAGGCAAAATGGCAAATAGATTAAAGGCTTTAGCCTCACCAGCATTAATTGAATCAATGCCCTGTAATCCTGCGATTGATTCCTTCAAAAGGTTCCGAACTTCGTCATCCTTCCCCCACATAACAGCAGGAACACCTGGAACATCTTTTTTCTCAAAATATGGAAATACTAAATTTTCTTTCCGACGATAATGTTTATCCGTATCCATAAGATCATTTAAATGTTGCTGAATTTCTCTCATTTTTGGTAGTGCATCTATCGCATCATCCAGTTTATCGATTTCAGAAGCTAAGAGCTTTACTAACCCTGTTTTAACGGTAAGGGCTGCATTCTCTTGTACAAATGTATGGACTGGATGGCCAGGACTTGTTTCCGGCGTTTCTTGGAGATCCAGCTGTTTCCTTAAAACATGTGTATGCGTATCACATAAATCTTGGATACTCTCTTGTGGAATACCTTCTTCGATAAGTTGGATTTCCATACGAAATACATCTGAATAATCCGCTTCCACAAGCATGGTTTCTAATTGATGCTTAATTTTATCGGGCGCGCTTCCACCATGTAATTGGCGAACCAATGTTTTCATAATTTCGATTCGTTTTTGTCTATTATTGATTAGTTCACTCATTTCTTCTTCCTCTCAGGCAATCTAGTATATTTATTTACAACAATGATCTTTAATTAATAAATCCTTTAACGATGTATTATAATATAATTCAGCAAAATGTGAATGATAATGATCACATACATGACACATTTTTTCCGTTGTACAAGATTTTTCTCCAATAATACAATCATGTCCAAATGGGCCATCTACTACTCGAATAATATCTTTAACTGTAATTTCATGACTTGGTCGCTTAAGCTTAATGCCCCCATTGCGGCCACGTCTTGATTCAATAATATCCCATTTGGCTAAATCTTGAGCAATTTTTTGTAAAAAATTATGGGGCAATTCCCTTTCAGCGGCAATTTCTTTTACCGTCAATAATTTTTCTGTTGAACTATCAAGATGCATTAACATTTGAATGGCATATTGAACTTGTTTTGAAAAACTCATTTTTATTTTCCTTATTTAAGATAATTAGATGCACTTTGTATTGAAGCGTTACACTCTTTTTGGATGATGGTCATCATCTATCTTTGTAGGCATTAATATTGATATGACTGTAACAGAAATAAATGCAATAACAATTAGAATCATTTCTGTAACAAAATCTTGAGGTTGTATCCAAATTTCTTCGAAGAAATTCCATCGACCTAATATTTCCACAGCATTCCAAAAAATGATCACCGTCGGAATAGCATAACGGACAGCAGGTGCCATTTTTTTGAACTTTATTAATCGTATAAATAAATATAATGACCAAACGAGTGAAATAAAAAATGTACTATATGTCGCAAATGGATATTGCCCAAACAACGATTCATCATATACGAGTAATAAAACAATATAGAAGAACCAAGTGATATATATGGTTTCCATGGCTGTAATAGAAGAAATGGTTCTATTTCTAACAGATGAGGGTTTACCTACTTTTAATTTTAAATGACGGTGAAACCATCTAAAAAAATGGCAGCGTGTATCTTTGTTGAAGAAAAAATAAAGAGATGTTGCCAAAAATATGCCTATCGATGATGGCATCATGAGATATTCGGGCTTTGTAGCTACTTCCCCATTTTCTAACAAAGGTGCAATATCTAGATGACTTGCAAAATAAACAAAAGAGAATTCCACCCAGCCTGTCCATATAAATATTCCAGCAAAAAACCCCAACCAAGTTCCTGAGCTTTCTCTCTCACTTTTAGCACCAATTAATAAAAATAATGCACCAATGAGTCCCAATAAAGTCGCTGCAGGATATTGGTAATGATGTCCAAAAATAGATTCGATTAGTATCATGACCATATGCCCAATAGGCATCGTAAATAACACAACCATAAAAGCTAAAATGCCTATAAAAGGTGCTTTTCTCATTAGCTTAAGACTTTTGTCTGCGGTGCGGACCAATACAATTCATCCATTGTATAATGATTTAATAATTCTCTAGAGGATAATAAGTATTCTGCTTTTAATAAATGCACTGCTTCAATAACAATTCCCCTTACATCAGGATAATGGCTCTCATGTATTTTTAAGAATACACTTTGATGAACAACTGGAATCACATAATAAGATGTATTTTTTCTAAAGTTATCTGGATTTTGAATCAACGAACTAAACTTAAAAAAATCATTTAGCTCTAAATCCAACGCAATGGATCCATATTCAAAATGTATTCGATGACAATTTGGGCATTGAAATAGTCGGGCTGCCCCTTTTTCTAAATTTAATTTTTTCATGATAATTTTATCCAACCTTTCATTATGGTGAATATCTTAATGTTATTGATACTGATTCTCATTACCATATTATACAAAAGTTATTCAATATAATCCAACCTTTTTCTCTTATATAATATTCTGAAAACAAAAAAGACTCCCTTGGGAGCCTTTTTAATATAATTCAGATGTAAAATTAATTAATGTGTTTCAACCAATTTACAAATTCACATTGACGAATGTCACTTTTTAACAAATCATCATCAATCCCCGCCATCCACCGTAAATCTTTTCGTGATGGATCATTTGCAATTGTTTCAAGTGTATTTGTGTATTCAACCATATCTTCATGGGAAGTAAAATAGCCTT
>JADHUI010000020.1 GCA_016784605.1 Fidelibacterota bacterium
GAAAGGCTCATTTCATTAGGCAACTTTAAAGAAATAGAGGATAAATAAATGAGAGAATCAATAAAAAATGCAATTGGAAGTACTGTCCGGGATTTAATCAATAGTGGTGAAAAAACTTCATTTACAGCTAAAGAACTGAAACGTCTCGGTATTGAAATTCCGAAGGTAGAATTAAGTGCAAAAGATATACAGCACATTAGAGAGTCCACACATTTAAGTCAAAACGTGTTCGCGAAATTATTGAATGTAAGTTCATCATCTGTTAAACAATGGGAACAAGGAAAACGAATTCCCACTGGCGCAACAAAAGTGCTATTGGAGTTACTGATGAAAAGTCCTGATATTCTTGATTATCGAATTGTTTCAAATTATTAATCACTGTTAACCAAAACCACATTTTCCAAACCAAAAGAAGAAACGGGCTTTGGTTAACAAAGAGTGTGTCGATTCATTGTTAAATCACTTATTCTATAAACCGGCAGGTTAACACGAATTAAGCCAAAATTTTCGCTAACTGGGTAACGCAAGGTCAGTTTAGAAAGAAAATGAATGATTTTGTCTACAAATTCTCTGTTTTTTGTAATAGACTGGGTAACGCAAGGGGAGCAAAAATGCCCTTTCACCTTTTGGTGATGGGGCTTTTTTATTTTAGGTAGGTGTGGGACGAGAAGTTTATCCCGAAAGCGAAGCGTATCGGGGAGTCCCTCCTCCGGAGCAAAAAAAAAGGGCATGTTAACATGCCCTTTTTTATAATTATAATAATTAATTCTACTTCCTTCGTTCTTTTCCTTTGTTAGAATCGCTCCGACGTTTTTTTCGAGACCTTTTCCATCCATCTCGTTTTCCTCTATTTTTCTTCTTATAGGATTTATTTTTTGACGATGATTTAAAGGCGGGTTTTTCTTTGGAAACTTCCACTGAAACAGGAGTTCCTTCATAATTCATCCCATTCATTCCCTTGAGAAGGTTGGCTGTTTCTCTGTCATCAACTTCAAAGAAAGAAAATTTCTTCATTATTTCTATTCGACCAATTTCAACGGAACCAGATTTTAATGCTTGATTAATAAGTCCAATTAATTTCACAGGTTCAAGATTATTGTTACTTCCTAGATTAATAAAAAAATTAGTATGTGAAGTATGACTACGTTTATCTTTTTTATTTCTTTTATTCTTTTTCCTATCCGATCTATGGTCAGAAACGTTTATGTCGCGAGCATTTTTATAGTAAGAGAGAAAACGATTAAATTCAGCCGATACAAAATGTTTGATTAATTGTTCCCGATCAAGCCAATCAAGTTTTTCATAAATTGCAGGTAAGAAAGGTTCAATTTGCTTTTCATCTACATGGACTTTTTCAATTTTATCAATAAGGGCATATAGTTGTTTTTGGCATATATCTTTTCCGCTTGGTACAAGTTCTTTTGTAAATGATATGCTTGAAATTCGTTCAATTTCTTTGATTTTTCTCATATCACGCGTATGAATAATTGCAATAGAAATACCACTTTTTCCTGCGCGGCCCGTACGCCCGCTTCGATGAACATAAATTTCAGAATCGTCAGGCAAATTAAAATTAATAACATGTGTTAAATCATCTACATCCAACCCGCGAGCAGCGACATCCGTAGCCACCAACATATGGAGTTTACCTTTACGAAACCGTCCCATGACTTCATCCCGTTGAGCTTGGGATAAATCACCATGAATCGCATCAGCATTATAACCGTCATGCATTAACTTATTGGCAATTTCTTTTGTTTCACGTCGGGTTCGGCAAAACGTAATTCCATAAATATTTGGGTTCATATCTGCAATTCGTTTCAATACGGCATAACGATCTTTGGCTTGAACCATATAATAAATATGTTTCACATTATCAGCACCCATATTGACTCGAGCGACAGCAATTTGGACTGGATCATTCATATACTGTTTTGTAATTGAAACGATCCTTTTTGACATGGTTGCTGAGAAAAGTAATGTATTTTTATCGGATGGTGTATTAGAAAGAATAGCGTCTAAATCGTCTTTAAAACCCATTGAAAGCATTTCATCCGCTTCATCTAAGATTAACCGACGAACATTCCCGATAATTAACTTTTTTCTTTTTATTAAATCTTTTGTACGACCGGGAGTACCAACAACAATATGCGCGCCTTTTTTTAAAGCTCTTATTTGAGTATCCATACTCGCGCCACCGTAGATAGCAACAACATTGAGCCCTTTTATATATTTTGCATACTTTGTTAAATCTTTTGTTATTTGAACACACAATTCACGTGTAGGACATAAGACCAATGTTTGAGTGTCTTTCTGATTGATATGGGTTAATTCGATGGATGGTAATCCAAACGCAGCTGTTTTTCCTGTCCCAGTTTGAGCTGTGGCGATAATGTCACCTTTCTCAGATAATAGATGGGGAATAGTTTGTGCTTGAATAGGGGTTGGAGTCTCGAAGCCCATTTCTGTAATAGCTTTTAGGATGGGTTCTGATAAAGTTGTATCGTTGAATGTATTCATTTCTTTTTGTGTTAATTAGGGGCGAGAAGATAGTATTGATAAAAATAAGGAAAGAGAGTAAAAATTATTATTTTTAGGATCAAACGAGACAGCAAACAGGCAGAAAACTAAAATAATTTCCTGAACTCATGTAATGCTAGACGCGTGCACATGTCGGCTGTCTGTGCTAAATCAAGACCACTATACCAGTAATGATGAGACCAAACAAGTTTCCCTGTATATGGTTCGTGCAATTTTAACATTAGACCAACACGTGCTCGAATATATTCTAAACGACTTCCTTTTTGGACATTTCCACTATGTGTTGTTGTGGATGTAGATATATCAGTTTGGGATGATTCTTTTTCACCTCCATCCGTGGATTGCGAAACAGTCGTTTCTGTATATCCTTTATCTTCGTTATAATAAGGAATAACCATGACTTCTTTATCCGTATAATCGGAAATAATACAGGTGAAATGAAGTGTATTTAATCCATCACCAACAACTATTTCTGTCCCACCATTTTTATTTTCTATAACATCATAGCCTAATTTCATAAAAGAATGCGTCATACTATTTTTGATAATTTCACCCGATCCTGAGAAATGTTTATAATCATGGATAGGTTGTAAGTGAATAGAGCCGACATGTGTAAAAGGGTAAGACTCATCTAATGCAGGTGCTTGCCAACATCCCAAAAAAAATGAGATAAGAAGAAGAAGTTTCTTCATTTTAATTGCTTAAGCAACTGAATATGATTATTCGCTTCTAAAATTAGAGAATTATTATTCGATAGTCGTTTGCATTCTTCCCAAGCTTGAAGGGCATTTTGGTCGTCATTCAAAGACTCATATAACATGCCTTTTAACTGAAAGAGTTCTGGGTTTGTTGGGTCATTACTTATCACAATCGCTAGATGTGAAAGTGCATTTTTGAAATTTCCATTATCCATGGATTGAAAAGTCTTATCTAAAGCGGATGATTGTGAAAAAATCAATGAAGAGAGAAAGACAATTAGAAACATATTTTTCATGAGAAACGCCTAAACTTGTTTAATCTGTTGGTTGATGGCTCTTAAAATATCTCTACGACTAATTTGGCCAACCAGTTTTCCTTCTTGAATAACAGGGTAACGTCTAAATCGCGTTTCCATAAACTTCTTTGCTACGTCTGCCAAACTCATATCACAGTCAACCGTTATTAGGTCTGTCGTCATATAATCAGATACATGGCCGCTCGGGTTGTTATAATAAGTAGATTCAAATAAGGTGCTTAAACAATCTTTTTCAGATAACATTCCCACCAATGCTCCTGACTCATCAACAACAGGTGCGCCTGAAATTTTATTCTTAAGTAAGATAGAAATCGCGAATTCCATTTGAGTGTCTGGTTGGAATGAAATCAATTCCTTTGACATAAAATCTTTTGCGGTAAATTTTGTTTCCATGTTTTTACTCCGGCCTTTTGTTAAACTTACTAATTAATATTACGGATGGTTAGCTATTTTGTTTCATTCCTGAAATTATTCAAATAATATATTTTCTTGCTCCAATAATGATTTAGCTCTGGATTGGTAATATATATTTTCAGGAATTAATTCTGTTAGGATTGATGAATCAAATTGAAGCACTTTTTGAAGAACATCATGAAATTGTTCACGGTTTCCTGCTTTTTGATGGTAAAATTCTGCTAAATAAACTTGAGACCCAAGGTAATTAGGGAAGGCAGAAATAGCTTGGTCGAAATATGATTTAGATTGTGACAATTCAATGCCAGGAATCCGAGTATAGAATGCGCCAAAAAATCGATAAGGCCCTCCATAGAAATAGCTTGGCTCCAATGAAATGATCCGATGCATTATAACTTCGAGTAATTCCCGTTTATTTAATCGTTCCAAAATGGGTTTGGTATTTAAGTATCGAGCTTCATTTACAGCCCACCAAAACATACCTGGGACCCATTCAATGGGCGCTTCGGATAATAAAGACAGCCATTTAAAGGCACTATCTCCTGGGGACTCATTAAAGTGAGTTTGGAAATTGGGTTGGTTTTTTATGGCAGAAATAGCCACATGATAGCCTTGATAAAATAAACTATCTTTTACGGATGGGTCATCTTCAATAAACATAGCTTGGAAATACAATGCTTGGCTTACGCGGGCTGATAAAGCGGGGTCAGTTGGGTTTGCATTCCATGCTTGTGTAAGAAAATAGCAGGCTTTTTCTGCATTAACAGGTATATGCCTTTTCTCCCAAAAATCATTTCCTTTTTGAACGAGAAATTCAACATTGTGAATTTTTGCTTCTTCTCTTATCGCTTGGGATGAAAAACATCCATTTAAAGAAAGAAGAAATCCTATTGAAAGAAGAATAATAGGTAGATTAAATTTTTGTTTGCGCACGTGAATCATGAATGGTTTTGTGTAAATTAAGTAGCCGGAAATTACCGCGTAACTATACTATGGAAAAAGTAATTGATCTAAAAACAATTGACCTAACATCCTTATTGGGAGTAGGGGACGCACATCTTAAATTGCTTGAAAAAGCTATTCCAGTCATGATCATTGCTCGCGGAGAAGAGATTAAAATTAAAGGAAGTGACCAAGATGTGGAACTTGCTCATGAAGTTCTTCACGAAATGATTCAAACATTGACGGGTCAAGGTAGTTTAACCATTAAAAATGTTAAACAGCTGATTACGCTAGTTAAAGCAGAAAATGGTCATGAGAAATCACATAAGGAAGATGTAGTCTTTTATGGCAAAAAAGGTGTCGTTTCAGCACGGACTGAAGGGCAAGGCATTTATAAAGAATTAGTAGAAAAAAATGATATTGTTTTTTCGATAGGTCCCGCAGGAACAGGGAAAACATTTATGGCTGTTGCATTTGCTGTTGCAGCATTAGAAAACAATGAAGTGGATAGAATTGTTCTATCACGCCCAGCAGTAGAAGCTGGGGAAAGTTTGGGATTCCTTCCGGGTGATTTAAAAGAAAAAGTTGACCCATATTTAACACCGCTTTATGATGCGCTCGGATTTATGTTCTCTGGAGCAAAGCTGAGGCCATTACTAGATAAAAAAGTAATTGAAATTGTTCCACTCGCCTATATGCGTGGTCGAACATTAGACAATGCTTATATGATTTTGGATGAAGCGCAAAATGCCACAGCTATGCAGATGAAAATGTTTCTAACACGAATTGGTATTAATTCTCGTGCAATAGTTACGGGTGATGTGACTCAAGTTGATCTACCGAAGCAGTCCACATCCGGATTGATTCAGGTTGCAGAAATATTAAAAAATGTCGAAGGAATTGGATTTGTACATTTGACGGATTCTGATGTTGTCCGACATCCACTTGTACGCAAGATTATTAATGCTTATGATAAGAAAAAATCTTAAAACGATCTATTTTTCAACATATGATTAATAAACCATTTTGGTTGTCCGAATCTTCGCTCGGGTACGATCAAAAGCAGCAATATCCATCTTTAACTTCTAAAGAATCAGCCGATGTATGTGTTATAGGCGGTGGCTTAATTGGAACCTTTATTGCCTATTGGCTGTCAGAGCTTAATGTTTCTGTTATTCTACTGGAGAAAGATGTTTTGGCAGGTGCTGCATCTGGTAGAAATACAGGATTTATTCTTCCCGGAACCGTTGAGCATTTTAATAGAGCTGTCACCTTATATGGAGAAGAAAAAGCAGACTCAATTTGGCGATTTACTGAAAAGAATTATAAGCAAATATTAGATATTTCTCATGAAGAAAAAATGGATTACGATATTCAAGAGAATGGGAGTCTCATACTTGCAGGAAGTGAGCAAGAGCATAAAGAATTAAAAGAGTCTATTTCATTTTTAAAGCGATTGGGGATTGATGCGGAATGGTGGTCCAAAGCATTTGTGGAAAAACAAATTGGAACAGATCAATTATTTGGTGCCATAAAAACCAAAGTAGGTGCGGGAATTCAACCTGTTAAACTTGTCAATGAATTATCTCGTATAAACCATGGGCGAGGTATTTCCATTTATGAAAAATCTCCTGTAGCAGAAATCAAAGAATATGAATCGAATTCGTTGAAAATAATGACAGATCAAGGATCCGTAGATTGTTCAATGGCTGTCGTATCTGCTAATGCTTATACAAGCCATATATTGAATAGTTTCTCTGACTTAATCTTCCCATTTCAAGGACAAGCATTTGTTACAGATCCTGTTTCCGTTCCACTCTTTCATGAGGTGATATATGCCAATTTTGGTTTTGAATATTGGCGCCAATTGAAAGATGGAAGATTGATGGTTGGCGGATTTCGTGAAAAAGATCCTAAAAAGGGAGAAGGTTTTTCCACAGATATAAATATAGATTTGATTCATGGCTTATACGATTATTTTAACCAGCTTTTCCCGCAAGCGGGTCATCCATCTATTTCTCATTATTGGGCCGGAACTATGGGGTTTAGTCAAGATGGTCTTCCCATTGTAGGAAATACTCATATGCCTCATTGTTTTGTTTGTGGAGGCTTTACGGGACATGGATTGGGATTTGCTTCAGCCATAGGTGAAATGACGGCACATTTAATTGTGAATGGAAAAGCAGACGATTCTAATTTATTCCATATATCCCGTTTCAATTAATCTCAATGTTTATATTAAAAAATCGCCAAAATATTTAAAGATAAGAAGTAATTTAGAGTCCTATATATAAGGATAATTCATTGTGAATCATGCTGTAATTGTAAATGCGAAAAGAACTCCCGTAGGCTCATTTCAAGGCGAACTTTCTACTCTTAGTGCGCCGGAATTGGGTGCTAAAGTCATTAAAAATATTCTATCTACATCGTCTATATCTGTAGATGCAATTGACGAAGTGATTATGGGGAATGTATTATCATCAGGTATTGGACAAGCGCCTGCTCGTCAGGCAGCCATCTATAGTGGACTACCAAATACGGTCGAATGTTTAACTATTAATAAAATGTGTGGATCAGGTTTAAAAGCAGTTATGCTTGGTGAGCAAGCCATTAAAGCAGGGGATGCTCATGTGGTTATTGCCGGTGGCATGGAAAGTATGACCAACGCACCTTATTTACTCCCAAAAGCAAGAGCTGGGTTTCGTTTAGGACATGGTAAAATGGTAGATAGTATCATTCATGATGGACTTTGGGATGCCTATAATGATATTCATATGGGAAATTGTGCTGAAATATGTGCAAGAGATCGAAATTATACGAGAGAAGAACAAGATGTGTTAGCAATTGAGTCTTACCAAAGAGCACAAAAAGCGAACTCACAGGATTGGTTTAGAGATGAGATTGTGCCTATTGAGGTTAAAATGCGAAAAGGTAACCCTTTAATAGTGGATCGAGATGAAGAACCCACGCGTGCGAAATTTGAAAAAATACCCAAACTCAGGCCTGCTTTTGAAAAAGATGGTACTGTTACAGCGGCAAATGCATCAAAAATTAATGATGGTGCAGCCGCTATTCTTATCATGTCTGAAACAAAAGCAAATGAGTTAGGCTTAATTCCGTTAGTCAAAATTATGGGTCAAGCTTCCGCGGCACATGCTCCTGAATGGTTTACCACTGCACCTGGAAAAGCAATTAGTAAAGTATTAGATAAAACAGGCTTAAGCGCGGATGATATTGATCTTTGGGAAATAAATGAAGCATTTGCTCCTGTAGCTATGGCAGCAATGGATGATTTTAATCTTTCAAGAGACAAAGTAAATATTCAGGGTGGCGCTATTGCTATTGGTCATCCGATTGGTGCTTCCGGTGCTCGTATTTTAACAACACTTATTCATGCTATGCTTCGTATTGGAGCAAAAAGGGGACTCGCCACTTTATGTATTGGCGGAGGAGAAGCATCAGCTATTATTGTGGAGACTTTATGATTAACTTTAGTTTAAATGAAGAACAAGCATTGGTGCAAAAAACGGCGCGAGAATTTGCATTAGAGCATTTAGAACCGGGTGTTATTAAAAGAGATGAAACGGAAACGTTTCCTGCTGATCAAATAAAAATGATGGGTGAATTAGGGTTCATGGGAATGATGGTTCCAGAAGAATGGGGCGGATCCGGAATGGATACCATTTCTTATGTATTGGCTATGGAGGAAATAGCCGCAGTAGATGCATCGGCGGCAGTTGTTATGTCTGTGAATAATTCATTGGTTTGTCAATTACTTCTTGATTGGGGGACGGTTGCACAAAAAGAAAAATATTTAAAGCCTCTTGCTTCCGGTCAAAAATTAGGCGCCTATAGTTTAAGTGAGCCTCAGTCTGGATCCGATGCAAGTAATATGCGCACTACTGCAACAAAAGATGGAAATGATTATATTTTAAATGGAACAAAAAACTGGGTTACAAGCGGGATCAGTAGTGATATTGTCCTCGTTTTTTGCGTTACCGAAAAAGGTGTGGGATATAAAGGAATTTCAGCGTTTATCATAGAAAAAGGAACGCTAGGGTTTTCTACGGGTAAAAAAGAAGATAAACTTGGAATTCGTGGATCTGATACATGTGAACTCTATTTTGAAGATTGTCGCATTTCGAAAGAAAACTTAATTGGTGAAGAAGGGAAGGGATTCACAATTGCATTAAAAACATTAGGCGGTGGACGGATTGGCATTGCATCCCAAGCGCTGGGTATTGCTCGCACTTCCTTAGAGAAATCCGTTGAATATGCGAAAGAAAGAGAGCAATTCGGAAAGCCAATTGGTGCATTTGGTTCGATTCAACAAAAATTAGCCAATATGGCAACAGAAGTGGATGCAGCTCGATTCTTAATTTGGCGTGCAGCAAAACTCAAAGATAAAAACAGACCATTCGTGAAAGAAGCATCCATGGCAAAATTATATGCATCTGGCGTTGCTATGAAAAATAGTACAGAAGCAGTTCAAATTTTTGGAGGTGTAGGTTACATGCAAGAATATGGAATTGAACGACTCATGCGAGATGCAAAAATCACTCAAATCTATGAAGGCACTTCTGAGATTCAACAATTAGTTATTGCGAGAGATTTATTAAAAGATTAAGGATGGAATGATGTCAGTTTTTACAGCAATGGAAACGAAAGATCACGAACAAGTTGCCTTTTTTCGAGATTCTGATACTGGCCTGAAAGCCATTGTAGCCATTCACGATACAACCATTGGGCCTGCACTTGGTGGATGTCGGATGTGGCCATACGTATCTGAAGAAGATGCTTTGAAAGATGTATTACGATTGTCACGAGGTATGAGCTATAAAGCCGCCATTGCCAATTTGAATTTGGGTGGGGGCAAATCAGTGATTATCGGGAATTCAAAAACCGATAAAAGTGAAACTCTGTTTCGATCATTTGGTCGATTTGTTGAAGGACTCAATGGGCGATACATTACGGCAGAAGATGTTGGTACGAGTGTAAAAGATATGGAATGGGTTCGAATGGAAACGCAATATGTTACGGGTATTTCTCGCGCATTAGGCGGTTCTGGCGATCCATCACCCGTGACAGCTCAAGGCGTTTTTGTCGGCATTAAAGCATCCGTAAAAAAACAATTAGGGAAAGATAGCATTTCCGGATTAAAAGTTGGTGTACAAGGTCTAGGTCATGTGGGTTATTATTTATGTAAATATCTCCATGATGCTGGTGCTAAACTAGTTGTTGCTGATTTGTATGAACCATCGATCAAACGCGTCGTAGATGAATTTCATGCAGATGTTGTTGGTGTGGATGATATTTATGATGCAGATGTAGATATTTATGCTCCATGCGCATTAGGGGCAACGCTGAATGATGAAACAATTCCTCGATTAAAAGCATCAATTGTTGCAGGAGCCGCCAATAATCAGTTGGAGAATGAATTCGTTCATGATAATATGGTTCATGAAAAAGGCATTTTATATGCACCGGATTATGCTATTAACGCAGGGGGACTTATTAATGTTGCCAATGAAATTGATGGATATAATCGTGAACGCGCCTTCTCTCAAGCAGAAGGGATTTATGATACATTATTAACCATTTTCAATTTAGCAGAAAAAGAAAATATAGGCAATCAAGCAGCTGCAGCGAAAGTAGCAGAACGGCGGATGGCTGAAGTGGCTAAATTGAAAAATATTTATCTCACACGTAAAAACGTGATGGGGAAAAGGGACCAAACTTAGGTGCATCCAAATAGACTTGCACGCGAATGCGTGCTAAAAGCATTATATGCCTGTGAATTATCACAGGAACCACCCGAACAAGTTTTATTGTCCACATTAAAATCATTTTCAGATCAAACAGATTTGAATATTGATTTTATCAAGGAACTCTATACACGTGTATATGAAAATAAAAATTGGGCCGATAAACATATTGAAAAATACCTTCAAAACTGGGAATTTGCCCGGGTTGCAATGGTGGATAAACTCCTATTACGTATGGGCATTTGTGAAATTGTATTTTTAGATGACGTGCCTCCTAAAGTGTCTATCAGTGAAGCTGTTGAAATTGCAAAAGTTTACAGTACTGGAGAAAGTTCTGGATTTGTTAATGGAATCCTAGATGCTGTGTATAAAGAACATATTAAGAACGAAAATAATAAACAGAAAGACGACGAATAAATGCTCAAAAAGTTTTTTGGGACAAAATCTGACCGCGAAATAAAGAAATTGAAACCCCTGGTTGATGAAATCAACCAAATATTTTCTACATTAGAAAGTAAATCGGACGAAGATCTTATTGCGAGAGTAATTGAGTTGCGTGATGGGGTTATTCAGAAAAGACAAACAAAAGAAGATGAACTCTCTGAATCCATGGATAAGAAAGAGAGGGCTGATGCTATTTTAGCGGCAGAACAGAACCAACTTGATGCTATAATGACAGAAGCTTTTGCAATTGTAAAAGAAACATGTCGCCGTATGGTGGGGCATTCTTGGCGTATGCTTGGGAATGAAGTTTCATGGGATATGATTCCGTATGATGTGCAATTGATTGGTGCAATTATTTTACATCAAGGAAAAGTCGCTGAAATGAAAACAGGTGAAGGAAAAACACTTGTTGCTACAATGCCTATCTTTTTGAATGCACTGACTGGACGCGGTGTCCATGTTGTAACTGTAAATGATTATCTCGCCCAGCGTGACTCCGAATGGATGGGCGAGGTATATAAACGATTAGGGTTATCTGTTGGTGCAATATTGAACACGATGAATAACGAAAAACGTCGCGAAATGTATAATTGTGATATTACGTATGGAACCAATAATGAATTTGGGTTTGATTATCTCAGAGACAATATGGCTCATTCGCCTGAGAACCAAGTTCAACGCGGTCACGCATTTGCCGTTGTAGATGAGGTGGATAGTGTTTTAATTGATGAAGCGCGAACTCCCTTAATTATTTCTGGGCAAATTGATGCACCCGTTGATTCCACTTTCCTTGAGTTACGTCCTGATGTGCAAAAATTAGTCAAAAGACAATCAGTCTTAATTACGGACTTAGTAAGAGATGCTCAAAAATATTTAGATGAAGACAATGAAGATGAAGCAGGCTTAAAATTATTACAAGCTCAAAGAGGTATGCCTAAACATCCGCAAGTTATGAAAATATTCCAAGAATCTGGAATGATCAAATTAGCCCATGACATTGAATCAAATTTTATCCGTGATAAGAAATTGCATGAAGTGGATGAAGATTTATATTTTTCGATTGATGAAAAATCACATATAATTGATATGACAGATAAAGGCCGAAATTTTTTGGCACCGGATAACCCAGAAACATTTATTATACCAGATTTGGGTGAAATGCTTACGGATATTGAGCAGAATGGTGATTTTTCTCAGGTAGAGATGGAGCAAGAAAAAGAAAAAGCACATCAACTCCATGCGAGTCGAAGTGGGACGATTCATAATTTCAATCAACTTCTTCGAGCTTACACCATGTATGAAAAAGATGTAGAATATGTTGTTGATCAGGGGAAAGTGCTCATTGTGGATGAATTTACCGGGCGTGTCTTACCTGGGCGACGATATAGCGATGGGTTACATCAAGCGCTTGAATCAAAAGAAAATGTTTCAATTGAAAGAGAAACGCAAACACTTGCAACTATAACAATTCAAAATTATTTCAGATTGTATGATAAACTATCCGGCATGACGGGAACGGCTGAAACGGAATCAGAAGAATTAGGGTCTATTTATAAATTAGATGTTACAGTCATTCCAACCCATCGTCCCATTGCAAGAGATGACCGAGATGATTTGGTCTATAAGACACGTCGCGAAAAATACAATGCAGTCATTGATGAATTATCTGAATGTTACCAAAGCGGACAACCTGTATTGGTGGGAACCATTACCGTAGAAGTGTCAGAATTATTATCGCGCATGTTAAAGCGGAAAAAAATTCCCCATAATGTTTTAAATGCAAAGCAGCATCAACATGAAGCTGATATTGTTTCTCGCGCGGGACAACCTGGGGCTATTACGATTGCTACGAATATGGCTGGGCGTGGTACAGATATCAAATTAGGCGAAGGTGTAAAAGATTTGGGTGGTTTACATATTATTGGGACAGAACGCCATGAATCACGAAGAATTGACCTACAGTTACGAGGCCGAGCTGGGCGACAAGGTGACTCTGGATCATCTAGATTTTATTTATCCCTCGAAGATGACTTAATGCGATTATTTGGATCTGATAGGGTCGCGGCTATTATGGATAGAATGGGTGTCGAAGAAGGAGAAGTTATTTCAGCAAAAATGGTAACACGAGCTATCTCAAATGCTCAGAAAAAAGTTGAAACACGTAATTATGGTGTGCGGAAACATTTATTAGAATATGATGATGTCATGAATCAGCAACGTCAAGTTGTATATGATATTAGAAATATGGCTCTCAGCGGTGAAGATATGAGAAAAACGGTTCGTCAAAATATAGAAGAATATGTACTAGATGAACTTGAGTCTCAAAATGGCACACCGGACACATGGGATTGGGATCGACTAAAACAAAATTTTGCATCACACCTGATGATTAATGCATCTCCTGAATCCATTCAGGAGAAATTAGGGAAAGATTTTCTTACGCGTGACGACGTGACAGATCATATCCTTAGTGAAGCTGATGGTGTATATACTGCTAGAGAATCTTTATTGCCAGAAGATGTAATCCGCGGTTTTGAACGATGGGTTATATTGAGAACCATTGATGAAAAATGGAAAGACCATTTATATGCTATGGATCAATTGAGAGAAGGAATTAATCTTAGAGCATACGGGCAAAAGGATCCATTATTAGAATATAAATCTGAAGGGTTTAAGCTCTTTCAAGAAATAATGGCAGATTTAAATAGTGAAACAGTCATGCGTTTATTTCGGACCCAAATTCAAGGGATGGAACAGCCGCAAATGACACAACAGCGACAAGTAAGAAATATACAGACACAACATCAAGATACAACTGGGATGGGATTTTTAGGCCAACCCGAATCACCTCGACAACAATCCAATGCTCCACAGCAAGCTAAAAAAGCGCCCATAGTTACAGATATTAAAATCGGGAGAAATGAAAAGATAAAAATGAAAGGTCCCAATGGCGATGTTGTTGAAATTAAGCATAAAAAGATATCTCAATATATTAATCGCGGTTATACACAAGTATCTTAATTCGTGACGAATAAATCTAAACACCATTTTGAAACACGTGCTATTCACGTTGGAAATCATTCCAATATACGAACAGGTTCGGTCTCACCCGCTATTCACTTAACCTCCACTTATGAACAAGATGGTCTAGGGAGAGATCGAGGCTTTGATTATTCTCGAGCTATTAACCCAACACGCCAACGGTTAGAATCTAATATTGCCACATTGGAAGAAGGAAAACATGCTATTTCTTTTTCGAGTGGGATGGCGGCAATAACTGCTTTGTTTCAAACATTGAAGCAATGCGATCATATTATTGTATCGCGAAATGTTTATGGTGGAACCTATCGTGTGTTTGATCAAGTTTTATCAAATCATGGGCTAACATTTGATTTTGTTGATACGCGTGATTTAAATTCAATTGAATCGAGTATTCGCCCTGAAACAAAAATATTATTTCTCGAAACTCCCACAAATCCATTATTGGAAATATCAGATATATCAGCTATTTCTTCAATCTGTAAAGAACATAATATCATTGTAGCTGTGGATAATACATTTATGAGTCCTTACGGCCAGAGACCTATATCCCTCGGTGCTGATATTGTGATGCACAGCGGGACAAAGCATATTGGTGGGCATAGTGATATTATTAGTGGCTTATTAATCACTTCAAATAAGTCATTAGCCGATCAACTTTATTTTATTCAAAAAGCGGCGGGAGCCGTCCCGTCCCCATTTGATTGTTGGCTTTTATTAAGATCTACAAAAACATTAAGCCTTCGTGTTCAGCAATCGGCTGAAAATGCAAAAGAAATTGCAGAATGGTTAACAAATCAACCTATTGTTACAGAAGTTATTTACCCCGGTCTCGAGTCTCATCCTCAACATAAATTAGCAAAAATGCAGCAATTGACCCCCAATGGGGATGTGATTTATGGAAGTCTAATTTCAATCCGATTGAAAGATGAAAAGGCTCGTGACCAATTTATTGAAAAAATAAATATTTTTACTTTTGCCGAAAGTTTAGGTGGAGTTGAAAGTCTTGTATGTGTCCCTTATGATATGACACATGGATCTGTGCCCGATGATATGAAAATTAAGATGGGTATTACACCTACTCTTATTCGATTATCCATTGGAATTGAAAATGTAAATGATTTAAAACGTGATTTAAAGTTTGCACTCCAAGAATTAATTGTGAGTGAATAATCGGTATAAAATCGTTATTTTTAATAGAAACCAAAATAATAATCAGACTGAACTTATGTGATACGTAGTTTATGTTTACGTTTAGTCAAAAAAATTAACTGTTGTACTCTGGATTTTGGAGGATTTATGAGTTTAAAGAAAATAATAAAACATTTTATCTATTTACCTTTATTAATGTTACCATTAATGGCGCAAGATGTCATTCTTGATTTGGGTGAAGTAGAAGTTGATGGCTATACAACAGATATTGTTGTCCCTGTCACAATGGAAAATGCAAATCATGCTATTGGGGGAATCCAATTTGATTTGAATGTTTCTCCGGCTATGATTAGCATTTCGGGAGCTACACCAGCCGATGGATTGGAAGGCTTTGCTGTCGATTATACCCATTTTGGAGATGGCTCAAGTCGTGTTGTAATGTATAACCAATCAGCGCCGGATGGTATTCCTGCTGGTGGGACAGGCATTGTATTAAATTTACATTTTGATGGTGCGGATATTTTATCTGCCGTATTAGATCTAGGAATTAACAGTATTATTGTTAGTGGCATCGGCGGGGAAGTGCTTTCTTCATCAGGAACCGGTGGCTCTATTACCATTGGCGATGTAGTATATTTAAGTGCGTCCGAAGCCACAGGTGATGTAGGAGAAACAGTTGAATTATCGTTTAGTTTGACCAATAGTGGAAATGTGGGTGGTGTTCAATTTGACTTATTTGACTCCCCCAATTATGTAGATGGAATTAGTTTCTCTTCTACGGATAGAACAGCAGGTTTTAATATTGCTTTCTCTGAGATAGAATCAGGGGTTCGAGTAATAGTCTTTAGCGAATCGAATGAAGAAATTTTACCAGGTGATGGCGCAATTGTAACAGGTCAATTCCAAATCCATGACGATGCATATGCCGACGAAGTTGGACTTCATTATTCAAATGTTTTAGTCACTGATGGCATTGGTGGAAATTATTGGGTTGCATCTACTGATTCTGGCTCTATCACAGTTTATCCTGGATATATTGAAGAACCGCACAACCTTGAAGCACAATCCGGAATGGATCAACAAGTGGTTTTAACGTGGGATGCACCTTATGGTCCAATACCACCGGAATTTACTGAAGATTTTGAAGGAGGGGCTATTCCCGAAGATTGGGAAATGATTTCTAATGGGAATGGTTGGTATGTTTCACAAGATGGTTCTAGCAATTTTTGGACTATTCCATCTCATTCATCTTATGCTGTATCGAATGATGATGGCTTTAATGGGGAGGATACTCCAGATAATGATGGAAATGATTTTCTCATTATGCCTCCCATTAATATGACGGGTGCGGAGGAAGTTATATTGAATTTTGCATCTTATTATGATGGTGCATATGGTGAAATTGCCACAATAGATGTTAGTACAGATGGGATTAATTTTGAACCTGTAGGGTCTATTGATCCTGCGGCGGAATGGGTCATGACCTCTATCGATTTATCATCGATGGCGGGTGCATCTACGGTTTATATAGCTTTTCATGCCGACGATGGAGGCTCATGGGCGTCTGGTTGGGCGATAGATGATGTATTAATGACATTTTCTAATGCACGAGTTTCCAGCAATATTCATTTTAATTTGACGGACTTAGGTGAATGGTTGATTACATCAGATAAAAATGATGTAATTGCAGCTTACCCAAGTGGCGTTCCTGCAAATTGGAAATATGATTTTGAAAATCCGTTGCCAAGTGAATTCTCTGACCGGACACCAGAAATTGATCAATATCGCGTATTTAGGTCCGTAGGAGACGATCAAAATTATGTCATGGTAGATGTTGTAGATGGCGATGTTACAACTTACACAGATATTGATGTAGATAATGGAGTAACCTATTATTATTTTGTTACAGCCATTTATCCATCTGGGGCAGAATCATTACCCACAAATACCGTATCTGCCACACCGGTTGAATGGGTTGAATTATCTATCAGTAATGGAGCTGCCTTATCAGGCCAAACAGATACGTTGGATATATTTGTAAATAATGAATCTGATATAAGTTTATTTTATTTCGAAATTCAGGATTATCCTGATGTGATTAATGCTTATACCATTTTATCAACGGAAAGAACAAATGGCTGGAGCTTAGATGTAGTTGATTTACCAAGTGGTGCCTTGGCTATCACAGGAATAAGCTTAAGCGATCCATTAACGGCTGGAAATGAATCTGTTTGTCGGGTGGTCGTTTACCCTGTTGCAGATGAAGAATTAACTTCAACGTTAACATTTGTGAATGCAAGTCTTCAGGATGTGAATTTCGTTGAAATGAACTGGACGTCTGAACCGGGGACATTTGATGTAACAATTGAAACTCAGTATTTGACTGTTACAAATGGGCAAGGATTACCAGGTGGAAATACAGAAATATCTGTTTTGATAAGCAATACCCAAGATGTGTATGGTATTCAGTTTGATTTAATTAACACGCCACCCTTATTAACAGGTGTTTCTTTTGAAGCTTCAAATGCATTTGATTTTAGTTCCTGGTCAATAAGCGGTGACCAAATTGGAAATTATTTTAGAGTATTAATGTATGATAATACTTTGCAGAATCCTATCCCTGCAGGTATTTACCATTTAGGTGAAGTAATATATACTATTCATAGTGCTACTCCGTTGGATCAGACACTCGATATAACAGTGAATAATATTACTATTTCAGATGTGAATAATATTCCAATGCATACTGAATCAAATACGTCTACTATTTATGTTGGACAACCACCAGCATTATATAGTATTGAGAATGTTACAGGTCAATTGGCTCCGGGTGGTACAGGATCATTCGAAGTTCATTTATTAAATCTAGAACCCGTTTATGTTACTGAATTTACTCTGATGGATTTGCCAGATTATTTGAATATATCGAATATTATGTTATTAGATCGATTCAATAATGGTGTTGCAGATGGGAGTTCTGGGGAAACAGAAAATGGAAACTACTATTTCTTAGGATATGAATTTAATAGCGGAATCGTTCCTGGTTCAGGTGCCGTTCTATCATTTGATGTAACATTTCCACAAAATATTGAAACAAATTCATTATTATTTGTGATTGAAAATGCCTTTTCTGCAGATGCTGCATTGAATGGGATTGTTTCTCATGTGACTGGATTTGGGCAATTCAGTGGAAATAATTTATCCAGTGATAGCCATATTCAAATGCCGATTTCATTCGCTCTTTATGCGAATTATCCGAACCCGTTTAACCCAACAACTTTGATTACATATGATTTAGCTGAAAAAGCAAATGTGAGCCTTGTTATTTATGATTTAATGGGACGTGAAGTGAAAACATTAGTCCATATGAATCAACCGAGTGGAAAACAAATAGCCATTTGGGATGCGCAAGACAATATAGGGCAGCCAGTGAGTGCAGGAGTATATATTTATCAATTAAAAGCTGGAAAAAATATAATGACTCGCAAAATGGTATTAATGAAATAATTTAAAGGAATAAACCACGATGAAAAAGGGCAGGGAAACCTGCCCTTTTTTTGTAATTTCTCATACGATATTTATGCCGCGGTGGTGGAATTGGTAGACACGCCAGATTTAGGATCTGGTGCACATTGTGCGTGAAGGTTCGAGCCCTTTCCGCGGTACAAAAAAAGCCATAATTCTTTTTTAAAGAGTTATGGCTTTTTTATATGTTCGTTTAAGATTAAGAAATACGCATTAATCCATTCACATCTATGCTAAGACGTGATAATTCCGATTGATCGGATGCAGTATAATATCCACGAATTTGCCCATTGTTATCCACAAGAATGTAACGATTTGGTTCTGAATCTTTTTTTATAGGTATATGAAATCCATTTTGAACTAATTCGGTAATCTTATTTGCATTCCCGGTAATAATTTCCCATCGTTTTTCACTTGGTCGATTGTTTTCTATAAATGACTGGATAGCAGCAATATTCGTTTCATGTGTTATAGTCAGAAATTTAATTTCATGATTAATTCCCCAATCTTGAGCAAATTTATTTATTTGATCAGCCATGATAGAAGATTGAGAAGATTGGATATTTTTCACATAATTAATGACCCACGTTTCACCTCTTAAATCTAATAATGTAAATGGTGTTTCGTCAGCATGTTGGAGATTAAAGCCAGGCACTGCTCCATAATAGATAGAACCCACATTTGTGCCATTATCTCTTGTTACAATGTGTACGCCTAAGGAAAAGAGAAATACGACACATAGAATTGTGAGTATTCCTTCTCTACGAAAAGTAACTTTATTCATATTTAGATTGTTCTTCTATTTTATTTTGTTTTCTTACGATGGATATGAAAATACCAACAACCAAGAACGGTGAACCGAGTAAAAGTCCTACCGGAACTAAAATATCGGTAAACTGATTATCCTGCCCAGCACAAAAAGGACAGGCACTAATAGAACTGAATACGATTATTAGTAGTATAATAGTTTGCCTAGAATAGTTATGCCAATGTTTTTGCATGATGGTATTAGCCTACCCAACGAAACGGGACATCATACATAACGCCAAAAGCAAAGTAGAGTGCCAATGGAATTGGGATGAGTAAGGCTCTTCGTAAAAATTTAGTTTCATATCTTAAATGCATATAAATAAGCGCTACAAGCATAATTTTTGTAATTGCAAATGCAAATAATAACGCAACTTGTCCCGCTTTTGAAATGGGTAATTGAACAACTCCAACTTCTACAATTGTTAATACGGCCAACCAAATAGCATTAATTATATAAGTCTTTTTATGATTATTTTCCATTGTATGCTCCTTTTAAATCAAATAAATAACGGTGAAAACAAAAATCCAGATTAAATCAATAAAGTGCCAGAATAATCCGAGGATTTCAACTTTATCAGAATTTTCAGACGTATAGTTATATTTATTAGCGGCAAAAAGAATGCATCCAATATAAATCACACCTGATAATACATGTAATCCATGAAAAGCAGTTGTTGCATAAAATACTGCAGCATATGTCCCAGTGCTAGGCACGAAATTTGTTGCTCCCACAAACCCGGCTTCAGCTAAATGTTGAGTTAAAGTTTCATTTCCAATGATAAAATGGGAATACTCATAAATCTGAATCCCAAGGAAAGCAATACCCCCCGCCATGGTCATGGCCAAATAGGTTTTCAATCCTTTTTGATCTCCTTTTTGAATGGCATTTAATGCCATTACCATTGTAAAACTAGTGCAAATTAATAGAAAAGTATTAAATGCAGTTAAGTTTATATCCAAAATTGTACCTGGTTCAGGCCAAGATGACATTGACAACCTTAAAGCTGCACCACCAATTAATAATCCACCAAAGGATAAGCCATCCATAATAATAAACAGCCACATGGCAAGTTTACCGGTTGTTGCTTTTCCCCAAGGGTCTCTTATTGCAATTACATCACTCATTATTTAATTACTCCTTTACTAAATTATAAAAATGGCTACAAATAAACATACCCATAACACATCTAAAAAGTGCCAAAGTAATCCTACTTGTTTGAACAGATTTGATATTTCATAATCTGAATTAGTTTTATTTAGTTTAACGTACACCAATGCTAATGCTCCAACACCAGCAACAATATGAAGGCCATGCATTCCTGTGAGCAGAAAAAAAACAGAACCAATAATATTGGATTTGGGTGTAAATCCTTCATTAACGAGGACATCCCACAAAATCAATTGAGCTAAAAGGAAAATAACCCCTAATCCTAAAGTTACTCCAAGCCATTTTTTTGCCTTGTTAATATTTATTTTTGAAAAATTGGCTGATTTGTGATAGGTATAGCTACTGGCTAGGAGTACAATAGTATTTCCAATTGCAATTGTTATTGGGATTAGTCCTGTTCCAGGCCTACTCCACATTCCGAATTGAATTCGGAGAATGGAATAACTCACAAAAAATGTCACAAATAACATTGTAATACATCCCAATGCGATAACCATGCCTAATGTTGAAGTAAATTCATCAACCTTAAACTTTTTTGATAATGCTTGCGTTGTCATATTAATTTTATGAAGAAATGGGTTCGGACTGAGAAATCCAATCTCGATCCTTCACTTTTGGATTACTGTATTCATGCGGCCCATTGTAAATAGTCGGGACAGTCTCAAAATTCCCATGAGGGATTGGTGCTTCCAATATCCATTCTAGCGTAGCGGCACCCCAAGGATTAGCTTCAGCTTTTTCACCTTTAATCATAGAATGAATAAAGTTGTAAACAAAAATAAGTTGTGCCAACCCAAGGGCAATCGCAAACCAAGTGATATACTCGTTTAACCACATCATTGGTTTAATAAAGTCGTAGTTACTTGGATCGTAAATCCGTCTATGATGTCCACCATAGCCTAAAACCATCATATTAAAGAAAACATAATTTAATGGAATGAATGAAACCCAAAAATGGAGCTTCCCAAGAAAGGGATTCATTTTCCGTTCAAACATTTTTGGAAACCAGAAGTATATTGCAGCAAAGCTACCAAATAGAACAGAGGCTGCCATTGTATAATGGAAATGCCCAACTACAAACATAGTATCATGAAGATAAATATCTGCAGTAATAGTTGCATTATATAGACCTGTTAAACCCCCAATCCCAAATACCCACATAACAGACATGGCAAATAACATTGGAGTATCAAACTTAATAGATCCTTTCCATAAAGTGCCCAGCCAGTTAAAGAAGAACATGGCTGATGGAATACTAATAAGTAATGTTAAAAACATGAAGGATTTACCTAACAGTGGACTCATCCCTGTTGTATACATATGATGTCCCCATACTAACATACTTAAAGATGCAACTGTTGTCATTGCAATAGCGGTTACTTTATAACCAAATGCGGGTTTTCGTGAAAATACAGATAATAAATCTGAAACAATCCCCCAGGCAGGAAGAATTAAAATGTAAACTTCAGGATGTCCAAAGATCCAGAAAACATGTTGGTAAAGAAGTGGGTCGCCTCCATCAACAGTTGCTAGTCCACCGGAAATAAAAAATTGAGTTCCGATGGTTCTATCCATAAGAAGTAAAATCAATCCCGCTGCAATAACAGGAACAAATATTGCGTTTAAAATGGATGTAAGCCAAAGTCCCCACACAGTAAGCGGCATTCTAAAATAAGTCATTCCTGGAGCACGTAATCGAACAACGGTTATAATATAATTGATAGCGCCCATCATGGAAGATGTTCCGGCTAATGTGAGGGCTATTGTCCATAATGTTTGACCTTCACCTGCGATTCCACCAACGGGTGAACTCAATGGAGGATAAGACGTCCATCCGCCTGCTGCTGTTCCATCGGGTAATAAATAGGATGCTAATAGAACAAGGGATGCAAGCACCATTGTCCAAAAAGAGATCATATTCAATTTTGGAAATGCCATATCAGGTGCACCAATTTGTAATGGAATAACAAAATTTCCGAATGCACCAATAAGAAGAGGCGTTATTGCCCAAAAAATCATAATGGTCCCATGCATTGTAAAAAGAGCATTATATTTATCCGGATCAATAATACCACCGGTTCCTGAGAAAAGGATATCTCCCAGTAGCCACCAAGGAACGGGTTGTTCAGGGTAAGCTAATTGCCACCGTATGAGTAAAGCTTGAAATCCTCCAAATAATACAAAAAAGAGTCCTAACCATAGAAATTGCTTACCGATAACTTTATGGTCTAAGGAAAATATATATTTAGACCAAAAAGATTGTTCATGATGTTCTGACATTATTTAATCTCCTTCCAGGCCCAACCCCAATCGGCGGGCGGACCATCAGATGCTGCGGTTTCTTCATCGTCTCCCCAATCGTCCCATTCATCTTCTTCATCATCTTCAGGAGCCAAGGAGAGCAACCAGTTTTCGTAATCTTCTTGCGAATCGACAGTCAAATAACCTTTCATTTTATAATGGCTATTACCACAGAGTTCTGCGCAAGCTATTTCAAACTCACCTGTCTCAAGTGCTTGGAACCACATGGCATTTACCATACCTGGTGTCGCATCTTGTTTGACGCGAAAATTGGGTATATAAAAAGAATGAATAACGTCCCAAGGTGCAATTTGAATCACAATAGGTTTACCTACTGGAACATGCATTTGGTTTTGAGCAGGGATAAGATCATCATCCGTATTAAATTTCCCGTCTGCTCCAGGATATCGAAAATTCCATGCAAACTGTTGAGGCATAACTTCAACACGAACGACATTTTCCCCTTTTGGAAAATTCCAAAAAGCTTCTTTTAAATCTCTAAATGACATGGTTTCAATTACAGTGTCTACTGAAAAGAAAACAAGAAGTCCAACCGCAAGGGTAGCCATAACATGTTTTTTCGAATTACCATGATCATAATCAGCTTTATGCCCAGGTCTTGCCCTATACTTAACAACAAAATAAAGCATGGCTAAAATGACTATACCAAAATAGATAGTAATCACAAGATCTGTATATTGTATGACTTTATCAATCCGATATCCATCAAGAGATACATCCTTTGGAGGGTCAATAAACCATAAACCCCAAGACGCCTTTTTGAATAGGTGCACTTGTTTTTTAATCCATAATGTGATTTGATTCATCATCGTATCATATCCTCCGATGTGTTTAGTTTAATGTCTGTTTATTGTTTGAGAATTCAAGAAAATTACGATTGGATTCATTCGCTAAATCACAAATCGACTTTCCATTTAATATAGATAACATTTGATCTTGAGCTTGTTGCCATACTTTTCGTACGGCGCAATAAGATGTTTGATCGCAATATTTTTCATCAACCAAACATTGGTTAAGAATTATTTGTCCTTCTATGCCTTGAATTATATCTAAGAGTGAAATTGAATCTCCTGGTTTGGCAAGCATGACTCCGCCACCTTTACCTCGAGATGATCGAACTAACCCAATTTTAACCAGTTGCCCCATAATTTTTCTCAAGAGTGTTTCAGGTATATTCTGTTCTTTTGAAATATCAGAAATATGTGTCACTTTTCCCTTGGATATGGAAGATAAATGAATCATGGCTCTAACGGCATATTCGCCTGTCATAGAAATGCGCATTTACAAATATTCCCTATGAAAAGGGGTAAATGTGAGTATTGTAGTCATATTAGGGGTTAAAGGTTGGAATAGTAGATGTATTACTCAATGACGTTTGCTAGTTATATAATTGACTTTTGTCAATTATATAAAAAAAATATTATTTATATAAGACAGTATAATCATCTAATTTTAGAATATGACTGCTACCCCCACTACAAGCACTTGTAAGCTTTGCCCATCAAGGCATTTGAGTATTTTTAAAGAATTGGAGCCCCAAAGTGTTGCAAAACTTGATAGAAACAAAACGGTTCATCATTATAAAAAAGGGCAAATAATCTTTCTAGAAGGACACCCTGCTTATGGTTTATATTGTATTAGTAAAGGCAAGGTAAAAATATATTGTACTACACCGGAGGGGAAGCGACAAATATTGAGAATTGCTGATAAAGGAGATCCTGTTGGTCATTTAGCTGTTTTTTCTGGGCAACCCTATGCTGGGACTGCGGAAGCTTTAGAAGAAACATCTATTTGTTTTATTGATCGTAATCTCATATTTCCAACTTTATCAAATGAAAAGGATATTAGTTGGGAAATTGTGAAAAGATTATCTGAAGATTTAATTGAAGCGCATCACGAAACAACTCGAATGGCTCATCATTCTGTTACCGAAAGAGTTGCAGGATTATTATTGCTCCTCAAGGAAAAATATGGAAAGAAGAAATTTGGCGGAATTTTAATTGATATTCCATTGTCGAGAGAAGATTTAGCTGATTTAGCGGGAACTTCGGTTGAAACACTTGTTAGAACATTAACAGGCTTTCGTGATGAGGAAATTATAATGACGCAAAAACGTCAAACAATTATATTAAACGCCATTCGTTTATCAGAAATTGCAGGCCTTTCTGACTAGTAAATATTTTTTACCAGTCGTCGTCACCCCATTCATCTTCATCATCTTCTTCTAATAATAGTTGAGCTTGCTCATCAAGCCATGCTGTATAATCTTCTTCAGAATGCACTGTTAAGAATCCTTGCATCCGATAATGCCCTAGGCCGCATAATTGTGCACAGGCAATTTCAAATCCCTTACCTTCGCGCGCTGATCCAACAAGAGTTTCCAAATAGTCTTCAGAGGTCATTGTTGCCTCAAACCAAAGAGGGATACTCATACCAGGAATAGCATCCTGTTTTACCCGAAATTCAGGTAAGAAAAAACTATGAATCACATCTTTGGATGAAAGGTCTATACGAATTTGTTTATTCACCGGAATATGAAGTTGGTTTATCGTAGTAAAATCGTCTGCAGCATTTGGATCACTTTTATCGAGTCCGATAGGGTTTGATTCTTCATCGACAAGGTTTACATCTCTTGCGCCGAAGATACCATCATTACCTGGGTAATGAATATTCCAAGCATACTGTTGAGCTACAACGCGAATTTCTTCTGCACCATCTGCTTTATTTGGAACGTCATTTACACGGTTAGCCCAAATAGGAAGTGCAAACCCAATTAAAATGACAAACTCAATGAGAGCTACGGCTACTTCTAGCCCTGAAGAAACATGAGATTTTACACCTGCATAATCAGCTTTTGGGTTACGAGATGCGCTGAATCGATAAAGTGTATACAAAAAGAATAAACCCCACCCTATAAATAGAAATAGCATTAGCCAATGAAATAAGCTAATAACTTCATCTATTTCACCACCATGGACAGATACGTTTATGGGTAATCCTAATTTTTGTAAAATGTCTAACACAGATATTCCTCCTAGATTTCTTTTTGATTAGATGTAAGCTGTTCTGCTCGGTTTTTAATTCGAATCATGACAGCGCCAACGCTCCCAAGCATACCGCCAGTTACACCCAATAATGTAATAATAGCCCAATTCATTCCTTCTGTGGCTGGAGCATCAGAAGCACCATAACACGTCGCACAAGCTTCCGAGATACTTGGCAAAATACTTATGCCTATTGCGATAAGAAAATGAATCATATTGTTTTGAATTTTTGAATGACTTTTTGTAAATAAATGGCTAATCCAATTCCCATAATAATCCCTAGGGCACCTAGCGCATTGGATAAACCTGAATTGATTGATGGATTTTGTAATTGCCATATCCCATATCCACCTGTAACTAGAATGGATAAAGAAATAAAGAAAATATGAAATGATTTGAGACTTAACATCTTAAATCGCCGGATGATCGATAAAGGTGATATAAGGTAAAAACATGAGAGTTATTAAAAAGAAAAACGTTAACCCTAGAACAGCTAGAATGGTTGTCTTTTCAGTAAATAAATGCATGAAATACCCCGCTACTAGGGTTCCTTTTACAGATGCAATAATCATGGCAAGAAAAAATGCTTCTCCTGAACCTAAATCCAAATAGGATGCTGCAACTGTAACAACAGTTAGTACAGCCAAAGATGCAAATACACCGATATAAATTTTGACACTTTTTTTAATATCTTCTACACTATGTCCACTCATAATAACCTCCTATAATAAGTAAAGTATTGGAAACAAGAAAATCCACACTAAATCAACAAAATGCCAATAAAGTCCAACTGTTTCAATTCTATTCGTAAATCGCTCGGGCTCCGTTTTCATCATTTTGGACCCCGGTACCAAGAAATAGAAAATAACGACCATTCCACCTAGAATATGAATCATATGAAGGCCCGTTAATGTGAAATAAATTGCGAAAAAGGTAGATGTGTCAGGATATATCCCATGATGAAATTTGGCTGTGTATTCAAAATATTTTACCACTAGGAATACGCCTGCTAATAGGAGGGTAGATCCTAAATGTAATTTGAACTTTTTTATATCGCCTAACTTTAATGAAACCCAAGACATTATCATGGTAACACTAGATGATATTAATACGAGTGTATTGAAGGTAGCCAATGGCACATTCAATTCTTGTGAACCACTTGCAAATGTACCGGTAATATCTCCCATTCTCAGAAACACATAGGCAGAAAATAATCCACCAAATAACATGACTTCTGAGGCAAGAAATAACCAAATACCCAGTTTGGCATTATACATACCTGTATCTTGTCTCTCTTCTACATTATATGGAATTTCCATAAAAATCCTTTCTTACGCTTCTGATTGTGGAATAAAACCTTTGTCGGATCCTGGAACGCTATATTCATAAGGTCCACGATGAACTTCAGGTATAACTTCAAAATTTCGGTGAGGTAATGGCGGGGAAGGAGCATCTGTCCATTCTAATGTTGTTGCTTCCCAGTGATTATCATTTGCCTTTTCACCCGATTTTAAACTTATGATTAAATTTATGATGAATGGTATTTGAGCTAAACCCAGCAACCAAGCAGATGTGGACATCATTTCATTAAGATAAAAAGTATCTGTGGCGTGAGCATAGGATATTCCGCCATCCCATAATCTTCTTGAAATGCCAGCAAGGCCTTGAATAAACATCGGCGCAAAAATACCATTAATGAATATCATAGATGTCCAGAAGTGGATTTTCCCCAACCGTTCATTCAAAACTTTTCCTGTCATTTTTGGGAACCAATAATAAATACCTGCAAAGAGTGCAAATATTGTTCCAGGAGCAACCACATAGTGGAAGTGCCCAATAACATAGTAAGTATCATGAAGATGAATGTCTGACGCCGCAATGCCTAAAGGTAATCCTGTTAAGCCGCCAATCCCAAACATGGGAAGAAAGCCAAGGGCAAAAAGCATTGCCGTATTATAACGAATGGATCCACCCCAGAGCGAAATAAACATTGCTGTTAAAATCACAACAGATGGAATCGAAATAATCATGGTTGTTGTTTGGAAAAAAGCACTAATGGTTGAACCCATTCCTGTCATAAACATATGATGTGCCCAAACGACGAATGACATAAATCCAAGAAAAGAAGAAGCATATACAATTGATTTGTATCCCCATAATGGTTTTCGTGTATTATTGGCAAGAATTTCACCGACAATTCCCATGGCTGGTAAAATAAGAACATACACTTCTGGGTGTGCTAAAAACCAAAATAGATGCTGCCAAAGGAGTGGACTTCCACCACCACTTACATCTAATAATTCACCAGAAACCACGAGTCCAGACGGAAGAAAGAAACTTGTTCCAGCTAAGCGATCCATTAATTGAAGAACGCCAGCCGCTTCCAATGGAGGAAAAGCTAATAGGAGTAAAAATCCAGTAATAAACTGAGTCCAGACAAAAAATGGAAGTCTCATCCAAGTGAGACCTTTTGCTCTAAGTTGAACGATAGTTGTAATTGTGTTGACGGACCCTAGTAATGAAGATGTTATGAGTAATACCATCCCAAAAAGCCAAACGGTTTGACCTGTGGTCGCAATATCTGAAAGAGGTGGGTAAGATGTCCACCCTGAATTGGCTGCACCACCAGGTACAAAGAAACCAAACATCATGACAATACCACCAGCTAAATAACACCAATAACTGGACATATTTAGTTTAGGGAATGCCATATCGGGTGCCCCAATTTGAAGGGGGACGAAATAATTACCAAATGCACCAACGGCAAGAGGAACAACCCCAAGGAAAATCATGATAGTACCGTGCATGGCGCCTAATGAGTTATACACTTCAGGAAGCATAATCCCCTCTTCACCAAAGAGCCACCCAAACCAAGGCATTGGTTGTTCTGGATAAGCTAATTGCCATCTCATTAACATCATAAGGGTAAAGCCAAATAGTAAAAATACTAATGCTGTAATCCCGTATTGAATCCCAATAACTTTATGATCAATGGAAAAGATATATTTCCTCCAGAATGATTCTTCGTGATGCGTATCCGTATGTCCGCTCATATATGTCCTTTTTTAGTGTATAGTAATATGCATAATATGACCTTAATAGTCACATTAAAAGTTTTAAAAATAGGGTCAACCTTTACAAAATTACTTTTGTGGTACTTGACCCTATCTAAGTGTTTTAATAGTTATTTTTTCTTTGGTTTTGAGAAAGTGAAATCAGCAGTAGTTGACCCATCTCCTACTGTAACTGTCATTGATTTTGTTTTTAATTTTTCATGCCATGCTGTAATAGTATAAGTTCCTGGATTTAAACCTGAAATTGTAAAAGAGCCATCATCTCCAGAGACAGCAAAGTATGGATGATCAAAAACACCAACGAATGCTCCCATCCAAGGGTGTACATCGCACTTAATTTTAAATGGCGCTTCTGGTGTGTCAAACTGAGTCGTCATTTTCTTTTTAAATTTTGGCATTGCCTTATTGAATTCACGGTTTTTCTTAGGTAAAGCGTGAATATTATGCAATGTGCCATCACTATTTAATATATCTAAAGGTTGTCCTGCTTGAATGCCTAATACGTGAGGCGTATATACACATCCTTTTTGGTCAACAACAACATGTGTGGATGGCGCGGGTGATGATGTTGCACCTTCTGATACATACACAAGAACATTTTTTAAACCACCATTCCCGTCAACAAGGAGCCATTCCTTTTTTGGGGGTGTAGTATTATTGGCAACACAGACCGGATCAGCTGCAATTTTCAGTGGTTCCATTTTTGGCACTTTTCCTTCAAATGTAATTCTACCTGAAACATCGCCACCGAGTAGCATAGATGCATTCAGTAAAAGGCCAAGACTTATTATTAATGATTTTTTCAAAATTCCCTCCAAGATTTGTACAAATTTAGTAGCAGAAGTTAATAAACGATTTGGAAAAAGCGAGATAAAAAAGAGCAGGGTTGAAAAACCCTGCTCTTTTATTATTTTCAAGATTAATGGGGGGCTCCTGCGCCTAACCAGCGACCAATTAGGTCAACGGCTGTCGTCATTTCGCCTTCAACTGCGTCCCAAACATCTGGTCCATCTCTATTTTCTTCACTTAACAGAAATGGGGCATTCGGAGGCATACGATTATCGCGTAAGCGATGTTTAATCCGACTGCTTCCCCAGTCAATATCTGTTGCAGAAGTAAGAGCTGTTTTTGTCCCATTGAGTACAGGATGCTCACCACCATCGGCGCCATAAATAAATCCTTCATATGAACTTAAGTCCATCAAATGATAAGATTCTTCAATGTTGCCCCAGTGACATTCAACACATGGCGTACTATTCGTAAACCACATATTGTCATCCGTAAAGAACGGTAATACATCACTATTGAATGTTAATCCATCATCGCCTGCATATGAAAATGGATCATCACCGCCAACATTTAGGTCCCCGCCTGCTTTAAGGTCTTCAACCCAAGCTTCGATAAGTCCTAATGCATTTGGAACATTATCTGGATCATCCCAACTCGTGTATTGAATAGGTCTAATAACTGAAACTACACCATCACTCACAGTAATATCTGGTCCAAGACGGTTGCTCTCGTCTCTCAAGAATTCCCAAGCGGGTGCTTGAGGCATTCTATTATTCCTTAGACGTCCTTTTAGCATGGAATTACCCCAGTCGTAGTCAGTATCACCTGTTGTCGTTTCACCAAATAATGGATGTCCGCTTCCAGCTAAATTGTCTGGATCTGGATCTGCGCCATACATCATTCCTTCGAACGTACCAAGGTCCATTACGTGTTTAGAATGAAGCTCTTCTTCATCGTTCGCGTAATGACACCAAGTACATGCATCTGAACCGGGAAACCAGAAATTATCCGATGTAAACATGGGATTAATATCTAATGTATAGTCATATGATGTCCGTGTTTCGCCTGTAACGCTGATAATGACGCTTGCGCTTGCGCCTGATTCATCACCGACTACAGCAATAATCGCGGTTCCTTCGGAAATACCTGAAACGGTACCGCCAGAAACAGATACGACATTTTCATCGCTGGATGCCCATGTATAACTTCCGTCTGTGCCATTATTAGTTGTTGCAGTTACAGACACTGTTCCACCTTTAGCCACTGACGCAAGTGCCGGGCTAACGGAAAGATAAACGCCTGCAGCTCCGTCTGCTCCAGCAGGACCTTCGCAAGCCCAATTGGTCAGACTGAAAACTGTCAACAAGCCCAATATGGCTATGTTTGTTTTTTTCATCTACTCCTCCTTTTATAGGATCCTATTGTATTACCCTTGTGGGTAATTCTTTCATGATATTGAAACACATATTAAAAGAAAAATTGCGTTTCAAAATAAATTTGATCTTCATTGTCTGCATCATAAATATCCAAATTTGGTGCAGTACGATAACGATAAAAAATGGATGTTTGGAGATACTGAATTGGGAATAGTTCCAATCCAATAGTCCAGCGATCTCTTTCTTCCGTTTTCCAGTTAGACATTGGATCCCAATGATCCCAAGATATTTTAAAATTAACTCCGCGATAAAGGCGTGTGTCGAGTGAGAAATATGTCATCGATTGATCACCCACATCATCATATTTGCCAAAATTACTTAATCCATTTCCATCACTATCTTTTTTCTGGAAAAAATCTTTTTCAAACATCCAAGTAAAGATGCCGTGGTTTCCACCTGCAAAAATGCCAGAAACAAGCTCTGTGTCAACATCTCCTTTATTGTATGAGAAGGAACCACCTAATCTGAATCGTCGAAAAACGACAGACCCTACTGTGGTAATTTGTTTATCCATAGCAGATGCATCTTGCCCGTTACCTACTGCAGTAATGAGGCTAAATGGACCGGGCTCTATGCCAATCTCATATGCCGCTTCCTGTTTTCCATAAGAATTAAAGCCTGTTTTTTGTCGGATGTATGACCCATCACCACCATCATCTAATAATCGAAGGCCGAATGGCATCATGACACGCCCAAATTTGATATAACTGTTTAAGGGTAAATTATAAACCATAGCAAATGCTTCACGATTGGCAGCTCCGGGTGCAAAATTTTCGTCAACATAAAAAAGCATTCGATCAGGAATCGCTGATATTTCGAGATAAATATTTGCCTCGGGCATTGTTATTGAATTGTTATATCGAGGGTCACCATCTTGCCCGACGATATTTCTTGTAGAATCTGTACCAATGATTGTTTTGTTGGCCACACGAAAATTTGTTCCAATAGAAAAATACTCGTTTATCATGTTGGTAAACATGCCGCTTTTATTTTGTGATTTGGCTTGAAAAGTGGGAAGGTTTGTTTGGGAATAAACAAATCCAAATCCCGTTCGTTTCCCACCGCCTGTTTTATTTACATGACATTGAGAACATTTATATCCAGTTCGAACAGCAATATAAGGCTCAGCTGATAAACTCGTAATTCCAATAAAGATTCCAATAAGGATGTTATATTTTTTCATTTATTCTGGCGCTCCAATTAGTACCCATGTTTTAATTTGTTCGATTCTTTTATTGGATAGGAAGGGAGGACCATCCCGAGGCATTCTATCACCTTCTATATCTATTCCAACCACTTTTTTCACTAAATAGCTCACATCTGGATACCAAGGGTTAACCCGCAATAATTCGGGAACTTCGAAAGCCTCAAAATCCACTAATTGTTCATAAGCCACTTCTTGTGTATTTAATAATAATTCACCCGCACCACTAGATGTGAGATGGCATGAACAATTTTTATCAAGAATATCATCATACACCAAATCCCAAGCTGATTTATCGCCTATATCTAATGTATTTGAAAATGATTCCGTTGAATCGGGATTATCTAAACTATTCCAATTAAAATCCACTTGTCCAGATGAACCGTTTTCTCCATCAAACTCAATCCAAACAACAATGGAGTCTGATCCCAAGATTTCATCCCCACTTGAGATACCTTCCACAGATTCGATATTCCCTGTTAAGGCAATGCCATTGATTGAAAGGGGTTCAGTCCCTGTATTTTTTAAGATGGTTACAATTTTTAATTCGTCGCCTCCATCTTTAAAAGGAATATCATTTAAAGATGTTAATGAAACATCTAAGTGTCCAGCTTGAGGGACGAATGGGGTACCATCAGGTTTAAGTTCAGAACCATCTCCCGCAAAAGATATTCCCATAGGGTCTCTCCAATCATCGCCACTACAGGAAATACATAATAATGCAATCATGAAAAGAGATATAGTATTTATTATTTTTAAGTCATTTTTCATTGTGTTAACTCATAATCTTTTTTAAATAATTTAAAAATCAGGCTTTCTTTTTCACGCTGATCTAGGACATAATAAACAAGAGCCCATTTTCGCATTTGAAAATAAGCGTACATATCTTCTTCGGATTTACTATAAAGTTCATCGCCAGTAATCGTATTTCTTGCCCATGAATCAAATGCTTTAACTTCATTTTCACTATAAACGGCTTCTAAATTGCTATAATCACCTACAATATCCTCTCGAGCAAACCCAAAAATATCATCATCATATCCTGGCATGGGTGTCCCAGTCAATCCAGTTGAAAAAGTTCGATAAACATCAATTGGATCACTCCCTCCCTTAAAAGGATCATGAGCAAAATCGGGAGGGACGATTGGATTCCCCCAATCATTGACTAACTCATCTGATGTAGGTCCATCAGCATTCCCTTCTGGGCCATGACAGCTGAAACATTCCATTAAACGATATAACATTTGTCCATCTTGAACTAATTCATCCGTTTTTTCAGGAACAACCGCGGGTAGTTTCACTTCGGGTGCTGGTGTTTGAATCGTGAATTTTTCAGCAAAAGTTTTAATATAGGATGTAACATCAGAAACATCCTGATCATTTAAAATATTTTTCCAAGCGGGCATGGATGTTCTTGTAACGCCATTTCGAATTGTTTTATGAATATTTTCATCGGTAGGAAGAGAACCAGATGGTGTTGTTCTAAATAAATACTTTCCTTTTGTAAAATCCCGTGGTAGGGGAGATAAGACATTTGCAGCGGGACCATTCCCATCTCCAGACATCCCATGGCAACCACTACAATTTGATTGGTATATTGTTTTGCCTTTGGCTATATCTGGCAAATTATTTGCAACTCCAATTGATTGGAATACAATAAATCCTACCATGATTAATTTCTGAAATTTTCCCATTTTATCCTTTCATCGCTAATTCTTTAAAGGAGACATTGCTCAATATTTGATTAATTTCATTTTCAACTTTATGCATCACATTCTGAAGTGGTTTGCATTGGTTTTGTCTACCGCAATCTTCAAAATTATCATCGAGGCAGTCAATCATATGCATTTCGCCTTCAAATACTTCTATCACTGATTTCAAAGATATTTCTTGAGGCGATTTAAGCAATTTGTATCCACCATGTGATCCACGAATAGATTCCACAATATTATTTTTAACAAGTTGCTGTAAAATCTTGGAAAGAAATTCTTCAGGAAGATTCAATGCACTGGCGATGTCATGCTTGCTTTTTAAGTAACCTTTTGGATTGGATGCGAAAAAACTCACAACTAAAATGCCATAGTCACATGCTTTGCTGATTCCCATGAATGTATTTCCAATTTCTCCTTGATTCATATAATGGACAATTAGAGTCCACTATCGAGGGGAAAATATAGAAACTGATTATTAGAGTAAGATTAGAGTAAGATTAGAGAATTCTAATCTTTGAAGCAGAATAAAGAGTATAAGGTATATTATATCGAGAGAAAATCGTGAAACAATTAATCAATTTTAATTTGATATAATTCTTCAAATAAATCTGTTTTCATTATTCGAATGGCATCCCACGTTAGTTTTGTACAAACACGCGCACATACTTGACACCCAATACATTCATCAAAACGCACTTGAACGGGCGGGATTGGGCTTCCATATTTTTCTATTGGAACCGGTTCGATACAATCAACGGGACAAAAAGGAACACACGCTTGACATCCAGTGCAATTATCTTCGTCCACGATGGCCATAACCTTCGGACGCTTCTTTTTTAAATTCGGTAATTCCGGTAATTCCGGTATACCTTTAAAATGATTGTAAACTGCCATTAATACTCTCTTCTTAGAACAAGAAATTTACACAGCTAGATAATTTTTCCTTCTATTTTTTTTTTACCTTTGAATATTAAAATCTATACGTTAAACCAAAATACCAGAAGGATCGTATAAATTCTGCATCTTTCGATAAGTCAAAACTCATATAAGTATTCAAATGTTTTCCGACCCTTTTTGAAAGGCTAGCCGAAAATGTCTTCTGAATATAGTCATACCAATTTTTTCCGAAACCAAAAGTATATAATTCAATATTGGCATGTATAAACCCATTACCCATAAAGGGGATAGATAAACCCAATTTATTTTGTAATCCATTTAATAATTGGTTTTGAATCATTAAACTATTCCAATCAAAAGTTAAACCATTACCTAAAGTAGTGGATCTATAATACACTGAGCTAACAGCCGAAAATTGGTCTGTCCCCGATTCTTTTCTAAAATTGGATCCAATTTGGATTGTGCCCCAACTATTTGTTTGCCATCGGAGCGAATTGTACCATCCATTTTTTAATTCAGACTGGAATAAAGAATCTGGAACCAAAACTTGAGATTGTTGATAAATAATTTGTTGTCGTGATGTATATCTAGAGCGCAAAGTAATTCTACGTCCTAATTTAAATCTCAGAGAAAATTGTGAAAAAGTTGATTCAATAAAGTCTCTATCATAAATAAGCTCATTCCGATAAAAATCAAATGTTTGGTATAGTTTTAACGACAATTGGTTTATAGGGCTATAAGATAATTTTGAATAGATAAATTCTCGGTCAATGCCAGAACCTGCATATTGCCCAACAAAAGCTATGCTACCCGTAAAGTGTTGAGAAGGGAATTTGATTTTTGAAAAAAGCCCAATTTTCTTTATGTCTGAATTAAACTGGTAAGATTCAGGATTCGGCTGAAAACCACCCAACCCACCAAGTATTATATTCTTAAAAATGGGCATGGTTGCCAATAATCCGTCAGTTGCACCAATGCCTGAAAGTTCAGATGCGAAAACTCGCCCAAGTTGAAGATAAGGTTCTTTGTTCTTTGCGCCAAAACTTGCTCGAGCTTGATAAAGGGTAAATTGATGGTCTTCCAAGTTACTTCTTCCATAAATCCCCACTTTAAAGTGTCTCATGGATGGAACACTTAATCCATATTGCAATGTTCCAATGCCTGTTTTATCCGAAACACCATCTGGCAACGATTGTATTGTGGTCCTCAGGGATATATTGCCTGAATGTTTAATTATTAAGTTTTGTTTTTCTGGCTCTTTTTTCTCAATTATTTCAGGCTCTAGGGGTTTTGTCAAAATTATTGTGGCTGATTTTTCAAATTGAACTCGATCTCCGATTTGAATGGTTTCTATAGGAACAAGCGGAGAAGTGACAGATGAGTTTTTAGCTGAATGTGTGATGACCAAATCACCCAAAATTTCTGACCGACGGAAAAGTTGAAGTGTATCTCCTACAGAAATCCCCTGAGAAGTTCCAATATCACAATACACTTGATCTGCTGTTAAATATGTGACTTTACCTTGCCCGGTGATTATTTCCAAATTTTGCCCAAAACCAAACGCTAATAGGCATAAAAAAAGATTCTTTTTTAAAAATTTAATCATGTTCACTTCCCGATGGGTGGCATTGATAACATGCGCTAGATTCATAAACATAACCCGTTTTTCCAGCATGCTCATCATCCATTTCACTTTGGCGATGATCGTGGCAAACCCCATTCAATCCACAAGAATATTCAGCATAGTCATTAGGATTGATATGACATTCTGCCGTACACGAAGTCCATTCATTTTGATGTTTGCCACTATATATGGGAAATAAAATATCATGATGTGACATATCGATGGGTGACCAGGACCATGTATTATGGCAAAGAATACAATCGGTATTTTCAGGATGATTGCCAGCATTAATACTTACCGATATTTCAGATTGATGGCATCCATTACAATCCGTTGGTAGCCAGGAAGTCCAGTTTTGGGAATCTGTGTTATGGCAATGACTGCATAAGAGTAATCGATGCATTCCTGCCAATGGAAATAGCGTCAATTCATGGTTGAATCCTGAAACAGATGTTTCCCAGCTTATGGGAGAATGACATCGTTCGCAGTCCAAACCATTTGCTTCAAGATGAACATCGAAATGGCAATCTTTACACTCTGTTGATAGATTTGAAAACTGATGTTTTTCTTCAACTGTGTTTCCTATATGACATTGAATACAATCTGCAAATTGATGCTGCCCTAACAATGTATATCGTGTTGTATTATGATTAAAAAGTGGTTCATTAGATAAAGGAAGCCAAGAGTGTTCGCCATGGCAGTCTGAACAATCCATGGTAGTTATATTTTGATTTTGGCTATATCCAATTGTCAATGTTAGTGCAATCATAATCCGAATCATTTTAAAATTGGTTTATTATATTTTTTTTGTTTTTTAATCCAAAACCTTAATAAATCTCCATCGTCATCATCATCTTCTGATCCATTCGGATGACAATTATAACAAGCAGAACTTTCATAAACATAATCTGATTCTTCATCATGTTCATCATCCATTTCACTTTGATCGTGATCGTGACAAACGCCGTTTAACCCACATGAAAAATCCGTATAGTCGTCTGGATTTACATGGCACTCCGATTCGCAACTCGACCATTCACCTTCGTGATCTCCGGAATAAATTGGGAAGTAATCCCCATCATGATCAAACGTCACATCATCCCAATCTTCCGTTGTATGGCAGGCTTCGCAATTGGTAGGATCACCGTCATTATGCTTTTCATAAAAATCTTCCATGTGACAGGATGCACATCCATCCGTAATCGACGAATGACTAAAATCGACTTCTTCCCAATCCGATGTGGATGTATGACATAGCTCACATTCGGTAGGGAATCCATCATCATGTTCTTCGGCAAAATCTTCCATGTGGCAGTCAGCACATCCCGTTGTGATACCAGTATGTTCAAAGGACGCTCCTTCCCATGTGTCCGTCCCCGTGTGGCAATTTTCACATGTTTCAGAAAATCCTTGCCCAGTTGTATGGGGTGGATCAGTGGCATTTTGATAATCTACAAAATGGCAAGTGGCACAAGGAGCATTGAGTGTATGGGCATAAATATCCGGTGACCAACCCAATTCATTATGGCATTCTTCACACACATCAATTGTATATCCATAAATACCATGGTCAGGAGCGGTTGTTTCATTAAAATCTGTTAAGTGACATTGCCCATCTTGACACGAATTAGGTGTATCATTAAATATATTATTTATATGGCAATCACCGCAATCCGTGGTTAAATGAAGCCCCAGCAAAATAAAGGATGTTTGCTCATTTGTATGGGGGAATGGATCGATAGTCCATTCTGATGAATTGGGATGGCAGAGGGCACAATCTGTGCCAATATTATTATTTCCATGGGCCGGATCTGTACTATTTTCATGCTCTGGATTATGGCAATCTTGGCAAATAGTTTCGGTGAAATTGATATGATCAAAAATTAATTCTTCCCACGATTGATCCACGTGGCATAAGGCACATTGATTATTAATTTGATGTGACACATGATCGTAACTTGAAGTTGAAGAATTTGTTGTAGCTATTCCACCATCTACATGACAGCCGGCACAATCCGATGGCAGATCATAATCTCCATCCACATGGCATTGTTCACATTCCACAGAAGCATGTGCGCCTCCAAGGGGAAAATCTGTTAAGGAATGATCAAATTCTGCGCCTTCCCATGTTTCCGTTGAATGGCACACTTCACAATTCTGACTAAATTGCTCATCTGAATGGGATGGAGATTCGGGATATACAGACGTGCCTGTTTCAATAAACGCTTGTTCGTGGCAAGACCAACAATCGTTGGGCGTATCGTTATAAATCTCATTTACATGACAGGATTCACAATCAGTAGAAAGGTGTGCACCTGTCAAAAGATACTCTGTTTGAGATGCTGAATGGTCGAAGGGTGAAATTGTCCATGATTCTGTGGTGGCATGACACACTTCACAATCTGAACTAATATTTCCGTCAGCATGCGGTGGGTTGATTGAATTTTGCTGTTCGGGAATATGGCAAGTTCTGCAATCAGTGTTTGTGAAATTAATATGATCAAAAATGAGTTCAATCCAATTTGTACCTACGTGACAATTTTCACAGGATTCATTGATTTGATGTGAATCATGATCATAGTCAGATTGGAGAGAATTTGTTGTGGCTATCCCGCCGTCGATATGACAACCGGCACAATCCAATGGAAGATCATAATTCCCGTCGCCATGACATTGATTACAGGTTGTTGTTTGGTGCGCGTCTAATAAAGGAAATTCCGTTTCATTATGATCAAAAACTGCGCCTTCCCATGTGCTCGTTGAATGGCAAACGGTGCAATCTTGAGAATAGTCAGCCGCAAGATGATTTGGAGCATCAGGATACACCGATGTTCCCGTTTCTGAAAACGCTTGTTCGTGACAAGACCAACAATTATCGGGAAAATCAAAAGTACCGCCAGAGTGACATTGTTCACATGTTGTGGATTTATGAGCCCCATCTAAAACAAAATCAGTCACTAATTCATGGACAAAAGTGGAAGGAGCCCAAGCCGTTTGGCTTGTTGAATGACATTCCTGACAATCTGTATCTAATCTGGACTCTAAATGTGCGGGGTTTGTAGATTGGTCATAATCGATTCGGTGACAATCATAACAACCCGTTGGCGTTAAATCAAAGTTTGTCATAGGTGTTTCTGTATGACATTCCCGACAACGTGTTTTCCGATGTGAGCCTAATAGGGAGAATTGTGTTAATTCATGATTAAATGTTCTGGATGTAACTTGCCATGAATCATTTCCGTGACATTGCAAACAGTCATTTCCCAATTTATTTTTATGAACATCCAAATGACAAGATGCACACTCTGTCTCATCCAGAGAAAATTGATGTTTTTCAGCTACAGTATTTCCTGTATGGCAGTCAGCACATTCTTGAACACGATGACTACCTTTTAGGGGGAAATTTGTGGTTGAATGGGAAAACCCTTTTAGACTTAGAGTGCTCCAGTCATCGCCACCATGACAATCTTCACATTCGAGGCCTGCAACATTGAGTTCAGGGTTTTGAACGGCAAAAGCAAATTGAATGAAAAAGAATACTAATAGTTTTTTCATCTTATATCATCCGTGAGTTTATGGCAATCAACGCACCGACTAGGTAGTGGTTGATATCGAGTGAATATACCTGCCCCATCTCGCTCCGTTGGGTGACAATCTTGACAAGGAACGTTTTTATGTTTTCGATCTAAGGGGAATTGTGTTGCGTCATGTTGAAACTCGATTGTTTTAAATGAAGCTGAAATATGGCAAGATTCACAGGTATTATTGTAATGAATCGCAAATTGATTTCGGTGTTCATCTTTGTGGCAAATTTTACACTCAGGGTTTTCCCACGTAAACTGTATTTGTGTTTTACCTGATTTAGATTGATACGGCTTATGACATTGGTTGCATGGAACAGCCATGTGACCGCCATCTAAAACAAACCGCGTAATGAGATGCATGGAAAAAGTAAATGTTGTTGGTTTAAATCCATTTACGGTATGGCATGGGGCACAATCGCCTCCATCTTGTCTCCGTGCAAATTGTCCATCATGATAATCCGTATGACATCCTTGGCAGGATGTAAAAAGGGGCAATGCTCCCGACAAAGTTTGCTGATGGCATTCAAGGCATTTAACCCCAACATGCATCCCCTCAAGCGGATACTTTGTATCATTATGATTAAATGATTTAGTTTTTTTCCAATCTTCTGTGATATGACAAGATTCACATTTATTCCCATAACTTCCTTTATGATAGTCTGTATGGCAAGATGTGCAGGATTCAAAAATAAGCCCTGTTAATTGTTGAACGGGCGGATCCCAGTCGGTATGTTTTGAATGACATTTTTCACAATCTACTTTTTTGTGGGCACCGGTTAATAGGAATTTGGAATTTTTATGGTTAAAGGACGTTGAAGCATCTTTCCAATTATTCACATTATGGCAAGTTTGGCAATCAGAACCCACTTCACCTTTATGAATATCATTATGGCACGATTGGCAATCTTGCGATAGTCCCAAAAAAGTGCGATCTAAAACAGGAAATGTGGTATTTTCATTTGCCCAAGTTATGATAGGTTCCCATTTTATATTTTCCCGTAAATGACATTGGTTGCATTTCACTTGTCGATGCTTTCCCTCTAATCGATAGCCGGTCTCTTTATGGTCAAACTTTGCCATATTTTTTGGCCAAAATACGAGTTCAAATTCTTTTCCGTTGTGATCGGAGTGACATAGACCGCAATCTTTTTGTCGATCGTCCCGATGATAACCTTTGTCTTGATCTATTTTTATTTTTAAAGGTGTGTGACATTCTACACAACCATTAGAAATTTCTTTTTTACCTAATTCATGACATTGGACACAATTGGATGTACCTTCCAAATCTGCGTGATATTTAGATAAAGGTCCTGGTGAAAATTGACTAAATGAAACCGTAGTCATTATCATAATAAATAGAAATAGTTTTTTCATTTGAAATATGGGTCGAATTATTGTCAACACACATTACCCATAACTCTCATGCGTAATTTGCTTTTTTTCAATCCCTAAACCTTCAAGAGAAAACAAGACAGATTCTAAAAATCTGGGGGCAGGGGCAACTCCTTCTTTTCGTGCAGATATCTTTTCATATTTTGAAATGCCCGGGCCACATAAATATATCTGTGGATGGTCCATTTTAGCCAATTTTCGTTCAATTCGTTCAGAGGTGATTCTGCCAGTCTGATAAGGGAGATTAAACCTATCTGGTTCTTCGCGAGTGAATAAAAAATCTACCGTTAATTGATCAGGAAATTGCATTTGTAAATCAATCAACTGTTTCCCAAAAATGGTATTCTTCCAGGATTGATTGCTATAGACCAGCGTATGTTTGATATCGGGGTAAATTTTTAAAGCATATTTTAAAATACTATAATTGGGGACAATACCACTTCCTGCGCAAATATGTAGAATTTCGCTAGGCAAGGGGCCATTTTTTGGCAACGTGTAAGGTCCTGTAAACCCAGTTACAATCATTTTTGATCCTTTGTGTGTTCTTTTCGCAAGGATTGGAGAAAGTAGAGGCGGATACTTGGATTTTCCGGGATAATACATTTCTTCTTTGACGGTAATTGCCAGATATTTTTCGTCCGGAGAACTGGATAAAGAATAGGCTCTCGGACTTTCCTTTTTACCTTTTTTATCTTCCAAAAAAGCTGTCCATCTTTCCAATGCTACAAATTGATGAGGATCAATGGTCAAAAAATGCCCTGGTTCATAATCCAATAAGTCATTCCCGGTAAACAGAATTAAAGTGGTTGTATCAGGTGTCTCTTCGATCACATCTGCGACCATAACTTCAAGTTTTTTTATTTTTTTACGTGTTGCGTTCATTTTAAAATAATTTCTCTTATTCTATTAACGATTGAAGCTAAGCCTTTGCCTCAATTATTTTTCCAAATTCAATCCCGATAGAATTAAGCAGAGGAAAGGGTAATTCACCTCCAGCAAAAATAAATGTATAATCATTTTCTAATTCAACGGTTGAATCGGGAGATTGTAAAGTGACTGCATTGTCCGTAATCTTTTTTGGATTGGAACTAAAAACGGCATTCAATAATCCTTCTGCCATGGCTTCTTCAATATGGGATTCATTTCTAGCTTTCAAACGGAAGAAATTTTCCTTCCGATAAGAAATGGTTACTTCATTGCCCTCTTGATGGGCGAGTCCCAGAGCTGCTTCAATGGCACTATCGCCACCGCCAACGACTAATAGTTTTTTATGTTTGTATGTTTCTGCATCAATGAGTTTATACATCACTTTCCCTAATTCTTCTCCTGGAATTCCTAATTTCCTAGGAGTACCTCTTCTTCCTAAAGCTAACACAACTCTGGAAGCCGACGCAGGACCAGAGGATGTTTCTACTGTAAAATTCCCTCGTTCACCTGTAATCCCTTTCAATTGATGATTTGAAAGTAATCGAACTTTTTGTTCTCGGATAACTTTTTCCCAAATCGCCAGTAAATCTTCTTTTTCATACTCGCCTTTTTTTAGAGGACCAAACAAAGGCAACTCTACTGGCTGGACTAAAACCAGTTTCCTCCGGGGATATTGCAAGATTGTTCCACCGGGTTGATCTTGATCCAGAACCAAATAATTGAGTCCCAATTCTTTAGCCCGTAATCCTGCGGACAAACCAGCAGGACCTGCGCCAATAATGACCACATCAAATTCAGCCTTCGAACTTTCGGGCTTACTTTGATGAATATGATCTATGGCTGTAACTCCATGACTGATGGCATTTTTAATCAAGGCTAAACCACTCAATTCACCAATAATATAGAGACCTGGAATATTGGTTTCAAAATCGTCAGACAATTGCGGAATATCTTCTCGTTGACTGATATCGCCTAATCCAATTTCAATCCCGGAAACGGGACAAGCTTCGGCGCATTTTCCATGGCCAACACAATGAGAGCCATGAATGATAGTTGCCTTACCATCGATGAGCCCTAAAACGGTTCCTTCTGGACAGGCATCCACACAAATACCACATCCGATGCACAAAGATCGATTAATAATAGGATGCTGAAGTAAGGCTTTATCCTGGCGCTTTGCACGTGTTTCCTCTAACCGTTTACGAGTAATGGCGTCCTTTTTTTTCATGGTTTGAATATAGGGAATCAAAAATATAAGGATAATCATAACGCCAATTCCCCAAGAAAGTAAAAGCTCAGTATTCATTAGAGCACCCAGGTATAACCCATTGCTACAACAACAGTCACATGAATAATCATAATAACAATCATCGTATATGCGAATGGTTTATGAATTACATGCCAATAATGAAAAAGAGAATGAGCCGCATTCCAAAACGCAATTTGTCGATCCATTTTTACAATTTGACGTAATGAATGTTTAAAAGATTTCATATCTGTATCCGAAATTGAAGTGGTTGATTGAATATCTTTTTTTATTTTTTGCCATTTGAACCAACCAGAAACATCCATAAAAAAAATGGTAAAGATTCCCCATAATCCTCTTTTTTCAATTTTCTCTGCTCCGGATAAATCTCGAATATGTGCAATGGACTTATCCGATATATTAAATTCTTTTTGAAAAGTTTGAATTGTATTAGAGAGTTTATTTTTGAATTCATCCCTTGTTAATTCTTTCCCGCTTACTCGGTGAGGGATTTTGACATAAATATATCTGCCTATAAAACCACTGGATGCCACTGCCACCATGGACCAATAAGAGATGGAAACAAGTCCTCCAAATTTAAAAGCTGTATGAAAGGTGACTAAAATAGGTCCAGCTATTCCAAGAAAAATATGATAATTTAACCATGTGGGAAGTTTTCCCCATTTCTGAAAAAAGGAGACACGTTTCCTTAATGAATATGTAAACATGATTATCATCATTAAGCTTCCTAGAATGCCAAGACCATGCCCTACAAACCCTCCCGGTTTCCAGGCTCTATGAAGCGATATTCTGGGGCGATCAATTAGTGACGCTAAATAATATTCCCCCGCAGTCATTAGAATCCAAATAATAAACCCAAAGGTTATTAATGATAAAAGGGTAATGATATATCGATGAATATTCATAATTAAAGTTACTCAAATTAATATGATAAGATGATTAGAGTTTGATTAGAAAACTCTAATATTAGTATAGCGTATATTTATGCAATTCAGATGTAAATTACTGGATGAATCATTGGAGCAGTTTGTGCATGGACTTCATACGAAAAAGTTGAGTCAAAGTTAAGCAACATTTGTTAGTTCTCCATATTCAATAGGTGTTTTGTAGCCTAGGGCTGAATGAAGCCTTTGGCGATTATAAAATACCTCTATGTATTCAAATATGTCTT
>JADHUI010000021.1 GCA_016784605.1 Fidelibacterota bacterium
AAGACATATTTGAATACATAGAGGTATTTTATAATCGCCAAAGGCTTCATTCAGCCCTAGGCTACAAAACACCTATTGAATATGGAGAACTAACAAATGTTGCTTAACTTTGACTCAACTTTTTCGTATGAAGTCCAGTGAGCAGCTATATGGATTTAAACCTTCTTCTATTCAAATAGATGGAATGTGGAAGAATGAAAAACCGCATTTAAAAAGAAAAGATATTGAAACGATTTTACCCATATCTGGAATTGTAACAGGGCGAAATAAAACTGAAATGAAATTAGGATTTAAAATACTCGGTTGGGAATTGCCAGATTCACGTGTTGCCATCTCTGATAATCCAAAATTAGATAAACCTAATCCCGAGAAGCTATTAAATATGGTTAGCAAAATGAGCTGTCAATCACCCATCTATTTTGGCGATTCAATTGATGATTATTTACTCGTAAAAAACTTTAATGAACAATCAAAAACGCATATGGAGTTTTGTTGTGTTGGGGAAAACAACCAAATCCCAGTGTGGAATTATAAGGTTAAAACCATTATGGACTTCTTCAAAACAGATGGAGCCAATTCATGACAAATATTTCGCGTAAAACAAAAGAGACTGACATTCAACTTTCCTTAAATATTAGGGGGACCAAAGAAATATCCGTAGATACCGGAATAGGCTTTTTTGACCATATGCTTACAGCTTTAGCTTTTTGGGGAAATTGGGATTTAAACCTTAAATGCAAGGGCGATCTATATATTGACACTCACCATACTGTTGAAGACATTGGCCTTTCTTTGGGAAAAGCATTCTTTAAAGAGTGGTCTAAAAATAAAAATATTGAAAGAATCGCTTATGCCTTCTGTCCTTTAGATGAAGCGCTAACTCGTATCGTTGTGGATGTTTGCAATCGTCCATATAATACATTCGAAGCAAAATTCAATGTTGAAAAAATCGGAAACTTTGAAACGGCAATGACAGAACATTTTTTCCATTCTTTTGCACAAGAAGCGCGAATTACTCAACATATTCATATGCTCCACGGAAAGAATGCACACCATATTATTGAAACAATGTTTAAAGGACTTGGACTTGCTTTAAAACGGGCCTGTACGATTACAGGAGATAAAACTCAATCAACAAAAGGTGTTTTATGATTGGCGTTATTCAATATGGAATGGGAAACATTGGATCCGTTAAAAATGCTTTAGATCATTTAGGAATCCCAAATATAGTTACCGCTGATAAAAACCAACTATCATCCTGTGAAAGATTGATTTTACCTGGTGTTGGTGCCTTTGAGCCTGCAATGAATATTTTGACCGATTTGAAATTTGACGTATTTATTAAAGAATGGGCATTAAACGAGAAGCCTATTTTAGGAATCTGTTTAGGTATGCAGCTTTTATTAACGAGTAGCAAAGAAAATGGAACCACCAATGGACTCAATCTGATTCCTGGACAAGTAATGCCAATAAAGAATGCCCATCGTAAAATACATATCGGTTGGAATAAAGTTGAACCAACAATAGAAAATGCCATTATCCCTAAATCTGGATTTGCATATTTTGTTCATTCGTATGCGTGCCAACCAGAAAATAAATTGAACGTTATTGCAGAAACTAAGTACGGGAATTCTTTTCCATCCGCCATTCAAAAGAGGAATGTAACCGGTGTTCAGTTTCATCCTGAAAAATCCCAAGATTTTGGTTTAAATATTTTAAGGAATTTTGCACATGCTTCCGTTTAAAATAATTCCAGCTATCGATTTAATTGATGGTAAATGCGTCCGGCTCATTCAAGGGGATTATGCTCAAAAAACTATTTATAATGATGACCCAAAATCGATTGCAAAACAATTTTTAGACGTAGGTTTTGACTTAGTTCATGTTGTGGACTTGGATGGTGCTAGGGATGGAGAACCAAAAAATCTACAATCTATTGAAGAGATTGCATCATGTGGCATCGCCGTAGAACTTGGTGGAGGGCTTCGGACTTTAGATCATCTTACATCTGCAGTAAATGCAGGTGCTCAAGATTTGATTCTTGGGACAAAATTATTAAACATTGGACCAGTTATAGATGAATGGATAACGAAGTTTCCTGATAGATTAGTTGCAGGAATTGATGCTAAAAATGGATTTGTTGCTGTTGAAGGTTGGGAAGAAACATCTTCTGTTTCTGCAGTCGATCTAATTAAACGCCTGGGGAAAAAGGGGTTTATTCGGACAATTTATACGGATATTCAACGAGATGGTATGTTGACAGGACCAAACTTAGAACAATTAGAATTATTCGCTCAACAATCTCCAATCCCTACCATTGCATCAGGTGGTGTTGGCTCCATATTGGATATTCATAACATTAAATCCATGTTTAATAAAAATGTAAGTGGTGTCATTTTAGGTAAAGCAATTTATGATGGGAAAATCACTTTGGATGAGTTAATCAAATGTTAGCCAAACGTATAATTCCATGTTTAGATGTAAAAGATGGTGAAGTTGTAAAAGGTGTAAATTTTCTAAATCTAAGATCAGAAGGCGATCCAATCGAGTTAGCGAAAAAATATAGTAAACAAGGTGCTGATGAATTAGTATTTTTAGATATTACTGCTACACTAGAATCCAGAAACAATGTTGTAGACTTAGTTCGAAAAGTTGCAAAAAATGTATTTATACCATTTACCGTTGGCGGTGGCGTTAGATCTGTAAAAGATATTTCAGAATTATTAAGTGCTGGTGCGGATAAAGTATCCATTAATTCTTCTGCATTAAAAAACCCTAAATTGCTCAATGATGCTTCCAATCGGTTTGGTTCTCAATGTATTGTTTTAGCCGTAGATGTAAAGCGAACTGAAGGATCTTGGAATGTTTATTCTCATGGTGGAAGCAAGTCTATAAACATCAATGCTATCGACTGGATTAAAGAAGCAGAAGATCGTGGTGTAGGTGAAATATTACTTACAAGTATGGATGCGGATGGTACGCAGGCTGGTGTTGATTTGGAAATAACAAAATTAATTAGCGACATGGTTTCAATCCCAGTTATTGCATCGGGTGGGATTGGAAAATTGGACCATTTTAAAGATGCATTTATCATTGGGGAGGCAGATGCGGTTCTTGCTGCTTCTGTTTTTCATAGAGATATATTTCCCGTACAAACAGTAAAAAAATACTTATTAAAAAACGGTATACAAGCCCGGTAAAAAAAGGAAAATAATGAAAGAAAAAGAAGAAGGTCTAAATCTCAATTTAGATTTTACAAAATTAAAACAGATTGCATCAATTGATGAAGATGTCATCCCTGTGGCTGTGCAAAATGCAGAGACAAATGAACTCATTATTGTGGCATATGCAAATAAGGTGGCGGTGGAATATACATTGAAAAAAAAGGTCGCAGCTTTTTGGAGTACATCTAGAAATGAGCTTTGGGTGAAAGGTGCCACATCTGGAGACACATTAGAGTTAGTGGATGTGCGAGTAAATTGTGACCAAAATTCTTTGGTATATCGAGTGGTTCCCAAAAAAGTAAATGCCTGTCATACAAATAGGCCAACCTGTTATTATAGAAAAATTAAATCAAATCGAATGGAGTTTATTAATGAGTAAAAAAGTAGTTCTCGCTTATAGTGGCGGATTAGATACATCCATAATTTTAAAATGGTTAGCAAATCAAGGATACGAAGTTATATGTTTCGTTGGAAACGTGGGCCAAAAAGAAGATTTTGAAGCAGTAGAAAAAAAGGCGTTTGATACAGGTGCATCAAAGGTTTACACTGAAGATTTACGGAAAGAATTTGTTACCGATTATATTTTCCCAGCTCTTAAAGGGAATGCACTTTATGAAGGGCAATATTTATTGGGTACTTCATTAGCTCGACCTATTTTGGCAAAAAAACAAATTGAAATTGCAAAAATTGAAGGTGCTGAATATGTGTCCCATGGCTCCACCGGAAAAGGGAATGACCAAGTACGATTTGAATTAGGGTATTATGCATTGAACCCTGATATTAAAGTAATTGCTCCCTGGAAGGACCCAGGTTTTTTAGCAGAATTTAAAGGCCGGACTGATATGATTAATTATGCGAAAAAATATGATATTGAAATCACTGCATCCAAAAAACGTCCTTATAGCGAAGATGAAAATTTGATGCACATTAGCCATGAAGCTGGCATTCTTGAAGACCCATCTAAACGCCCAGACGATGATGTGTTTACCATTTCAAATACATTAAAAAATGCGCCTGATTCAGAAACGCTCATTGAAATCGAATTTGAAAATGGTATTCCCATTTGTGTAAAAAATATGGATGATGGCACCGAAAAAACAGATTCATTAGAGTTGTTTAATTATTTGAATGAATTGGGCGGAAAAAATGGTATTGGTCAATTAGACATGGTTGAGAATAGGTTCATCGGAATCAAATCTCGTGGAATTTATGAAACACCTGGCGGAGCCATTTTATGGTTGGCTCATCGGGACTTAGAAGGTATTGCGATGGATAAGGAAGTGATGCACATAAGAGATATGCTCATCCCAAAGTTTGCAGAATTGATATATAACGGATTTTGGTTTTCTCCAGAAATGGATTTCATTATGGCAGCATTTAACAAGAGTCAGGAAGCGATTAATGGAAAAGTCAAAATTGCTTTGTATAAAGGGAATATAATCCCAGCAGGAAGGGAATCAGCAACTTCCTTATATGACCAAGATTTATCCAGTATGGAAATTGAAGGTGGATTTAATGCTATAGATTCACAGGGGTTTATTAATATTAATGCTATTCGACTAAAGGCGCATCATTTGGTGCTCCATAAGAATAAGCCGTATAAATGGCGGAAAGATAATTCATGAAAAAACTGTGGGATAAAGGGTATGACTTAAATAAAACGATTGAATCCTTTACTGTAGGAAACGACCCATTCTTAGATAAACAATTGGTTTATTATGATTGTATTGGTTCTATTGCTCACGCGAAAATGTTGGGTAAAATGGATTTATTAACCGACACAGAAGTAACTGATTTAGTACGAGAATTAAATCACATTATAGACCTTGATAAAAAGGGTCAATTTTCAATTGTACAAGAACAAGAAGATTGCCATACAGCTATTGAAATGTTTTTAACTAAGTCATTAGGTGATGTAGGTAAGAAAATTCACACAGCCCGCTCCAGAAATGACCAAGTATTATCGGCGTTGCGTTTGTTTTACAAGGACCAAATAAATAATTTGGAAAAGCAAATACAAGATTTGAAAATAGCCATTTCATCTTTTATTGAAAAATTTGGAATAATCCAATTCCCGGGATATACACATATGCAAAAAGCGATGCCATCTTCATTTCAAATGTGGGGTGGAGCATTTTCTGATTCCATGGAAGATAATCTTATTTTATTGAATGCCATTAAAAATTTGGTTAATCAATCTCCTTTAGGAACCGCTGCTGGTTATGGTGTTCCTTTGGATATTGATCGAGAATATTCTGCAAATGAGTTAGGGTTTGCTCGCGTACAAGAAAATCCAATTTACACACAACATAGTCGCGGGAAATTTGAAATTTCTATTTTGCATGTATTAGCCCAAATCATGTTTGACTTGAATAAAATTGCTTCTGATCTAATATTATTTAGTATGTCTGAATTTGGCTACGTGGAATTACCGGACGAATTTTGCACCGGGAGTTCCATCATGCCCCAAAAGAAAAACCCAGATGTACTCGAGTTACTCCGAGCTAAATATCACGTAGTATCTTCATATGAGTTTCAGATTTCAAGAATTTCATCGGATCTTATTTCAGGTTATAACAGAGACATCCAACTTACAAAAGAACCCGTACTGAATGGGTTTTCAACTACATCAGATAGTTTGGATATTGCTATATTGCTTTTTCATAATTTAAAAGTGAATGAACAAAAATGCACCTGCGCTATGACAGATGAATTATTCGCAACAGAAAAAGTGTATGAATTAGTTAAACAAGGTTTGCCTTTTCGTGATGCGTATTTGAAAATAGCAAAATCGATCAATAAATCATGAAGCGTAAAATTCCAAAATTAAAACGAATTGTTGTAAAGATTGGTAGTTCAAGTTTGTGTCATGAAAATGGACAGATAGATCCTAAGCGAATTGAAACTATCGTAAATGAAGTTTCGTATCTTTTTAAAATAGGGATTCAAGTGGTACTTGTTTCCAGCGGAGCCGTGGCAGCCGGGAAACATTTATTAAATGAGAGTGGTACTTCAATCGAGAATAAGCAAGCAGCTGCAGCCATAGGCCAACCTGTTCTATTAGGAACATTTCAACAATTTTTTAAAAATCATGATTTAACCATTGCTCAAGTTCTACTGACTCATGATGATTTACACAATCGGGCTAGATACTTAAGTGCCAGAAATACATTGGATAATTTATTAGACCATAAAATAATTCCCATTGTTAACGAAAATGATACAGTCAGTACGGAAGAAATACAATTCAGTGACAATGATTTCCTAGGAGCTTTATGCACTAATTTAGTTAATGCAGACTTATTTATAATTTTATCTAACATTGATGGAATTGGCAAACAAGATCCAATGGTTAATCCTGATACTGATATTTATAATACTTTAAGTATTGAAGAAGTTGAGCAACTGAAAAAAGTGTTCCCAAAAAATATACTGAACCAATTGAGTCGTGGCGGTATTTTTACAAAATTAGAAGCACCCATTATGGCCGCCCAATATGGAGTTCCTACTATAATTGCGAATAGTCATTCGGAATCAATTTTAAAAAGAATAATTAATAATGAAAATATCGGCACCTTAATTTTACCAATAGAGTCTAAATTAAATTCTAAAAAAGCTTTTATAGCACATGCATTAAAACCAAAAGCAAAATTGATTATTGATTCTGGTGCAGCAGATGCAATACAAGTTAAAAAAGCAAGTTTATTACCATCTGGTATAATAAAAACAGAAGGGTCATTTTCACGAGGTGATGGTGTAGTATGTCTATTGCCTGATGGGCAAGAAATTGCTCGAGGAATTGTAGAATATGACCAAGATGAAATAAATCTTATTCTTGGAAAACAATCATCTGAAATTGAATTTATTTTAGGATTTAAACATCATCGGGGAATTATTCATCGCGATAATATGGTTATCATAAAGGAGAAATAAAATGAGTATAAAGGAAATTGGTCTTAGAATAAAGTTAGCAAGCCGTATCTTGCCGACCATAACAACAAGACAAAAACAGACGGTATTAATAGAGTTGGCTGAAGCGATTCTTGCCAATAAAATATCTATAAAATCCGCCAATGAAACTGATTTAGTTGGCGCAGAAAAAAAGGGGTTGTCTCCAGCTATGATTGATCGGTTGCGATTAACCGATGAGCGAATATCGACCATGGCAGAGAGCGTAAAAGAAGTGGCTGGACTCAAAGACCCGGTGGGTGAGATTGCTGAAAATTATAAAAGGCCTAACGGGTTACGGGTGGAAAGACGGCGTATTCCTTTGGGCGTGATTGGCGTTATTTATGAATCTCGGCCCAATGTAACCATTGAAGCGGCAACTCTTTGTTTTTTTGCTGGAAATGGTCTTTTGCTCCGTGGCGGTTCAGAAGCATTCCATTCGAATATGGAACTTGTCCGAATAATGAAATCCGTTTTGAAAAACCATAACCTTGAAGATGTTGTTGATATTGTTCCTTCTACCGATAGAGCAAATGTAGATATAATGGCGAAAATGAATGATGAATTAGATGTAATTATCCCAAGAGGTGGAGAAGGACTGATTCGCCATATTTATTCAGTTGCTACGGTTCCAGTTATCGCCCATTATAAAGGGAATTGTCATTTATTTGTAGATGAAACGGCCAATATTGAAAAAGCTATTTCCATTGTTATGAATGGTAAAGTACAGCGACCTGGAGTGTGTAATGCGTTGGAAACATTGCTCGTGCATGAAAAAGTGACTGATTCATTTTTACCAACCATGATTAACGAACTTCTATCTGCGGGTGTAGAAATTCGTGGTTGCGAAATAACACAGAAATATTCGGACGAAATTAAATTGGCAACAGATAAAGATTATGATACTGAATTTCTTGATTTAATTTTGGCTATAAAAGTAGTTGACTCTTTGGACAATGCCATTAATCATATTCATAATTTTACCAGCGACCACACTGAAGCCATTGTGAGTGAAGATCAAATTTCTATTAATAAATTTATTCAATCTTTGGATAGTTCAGCCATTATAGTAAATGCTTCTACTCGATTTAATGATGGGGGTGAATTGGGTTTGGGGGCCGAAATCGGAATTAGTACTACAAAATTACATTCATTTGGGCCAATGGGTTTACGTGAATTAACGACAACAAAATTTGTCGTAATTGGTGAAGGACAGGTTAGAAGTTAAATAAAGGGTTCGCCTTAATCACGGCGATCAGTTGTATCTCTTCGAAGATTAAATCGACGATCTTTGTGTCCTCGGTTTTCTTTTACTCTTTTCTCCGTAATGCCTTTAGAGACAGATGATTCTCTCCGATCAGACTCACGCTGTTCGTTACGTCGACGATCATTACCTCGACGATCTTCTTTTCGATTATTATTCATTTACTTTCCCTAGGCAAAGTAATAACCCCGGAAAAACCGGGGCTATCAAGTGCATTTTATTCGCGTGAAAGGCGATTAGCTTTTAAAATCAACAAATAATGTTGAATCAGTTTTTACTAAGCTGACTTTATCTGTCATTCCCAAAACGCTAACTGATTCTTCAACCATTGCCATTTCATTTTCATGAATAAATTCATCAGCGCGAGCGATGTAGGCTAAGTTTTTAACTAATTTAAATCGATCTTCGTCTGTAGTAAGTAATGATTTTAAAGCAGTTAATGATTCAGTATACTGAGCAGAACGTGCGCTTTCACTTCCTAGTTCAATAAACTTATCAATGACGGCAGCTTCTATAGCATTATAATCATCGTCGGATAAATCCGGCGCCATTACTTTAACATTTCCTCGCATTGCTTCTTTTTCTGAATCGTCTACTTCTCCATCTGCTAGATATGACACACACACAAACGCGTAGACCAAATCATGATTTTGACTCCAATTTCCCATGACTTTCCCTTATATTCATCTTTGCCGCAATTTTATCGAAAATAATAGGTGGGTTTGCGACGTACACCCACACTAAAATTCATGAAAACTTACTCTGTGTTTTATAGAAGGTCAAGATTTCTCCTAAAACTTTATAAAAATATTTCTTCTGATAATTACGATGGATTGTTGCTTCAATCTTCAGTCTATCGTAGTTTTTATTTTATATTCTATCAATAGAATAAAAAACCATGAACAAATATATCATCAAAAATAAAATAACTCACAAACTACCAGCGAATCATGAAAATTATAGTTTTATCATTTTTTGCTAATAAAAGATCATAAATATGAAAAAATTTTACACAGCCCTCGTCAAATTCAACAGCCTGCAATTTAAATATAGAACTATTATTTCTTTTATCATTGTCCTTGTGGGCGTACTCATATCCGATTTCATTTTCCATAATAATTTCCCATCAATGGTTAATTTTTTTGAGAATCAACTAAATATCTCATTAGCTGACCATGAAAATATTGATTTAGGTTTTGCGCCAGAAATTTGGGGCGGTGTACTGGCCATGGTATTGGGGACATTAATTATTGTAGTAGCTATTGCAGCTGAATCATCTCCAAAACTTATGGACCTTTTTGTGAAAGATTGGCTGAGCTTGAACTACGTTTGGTTTTTAATCATTGCATCACTCCACGCCATTGTAATAATGTTTTATGTTTCCCCATTAAATCGGGTTTCTAGTGTTGTTCTTAATACCTATGTTTATCTTTTCTTAGCATCTGTCTTTACACTACCCTACATTTTTTATATTTTACTTTATTCCAAAACCAGCAATGTTGTAATTACTATTTCTGGAATTATTAAATCATTTATTACTAATTTAAAAAAACCATCCATTCAATCTGCCATGGATAATAACGTTGATGTGGTGGAAGAGTATCAAAAGGAAATTATGGGTTCCTTAGATCAATTAGATGATCTTCTCGCATTTACAGAATTCAAAGAGACACAAACGGAAATTATTCGCGAAATCAGTACAGTCATCCAATCCTATATTTGCGAGAAACCAAAATTCAATCCTCACTTCTTTAAGTTAACATCAACCATAAGAGCGAATGCGACATTTAGGACTTATACTGAATTGCAATATAAGGAGATGGCAGATACTTCTACCTTTTATGAAATAAAAGTCTTTCGGTTACTCGGGAATTCTTACATTAAAATGATTGAAAATGACCGGTTTGATATTGCTTCTCTCATCCCGGCAGAACTTGTGGACATTGGTAAAACATGTATTCGCGTTGAAGATAATACTATAATGGATAACGTAAATATTCGATTTAATACGTTATTTCGGTTTGCAATTAAACATGCCTATAAAAATAATGAACCTAGAAACTTGTACAATTTAGCTTTTCATTACTCAAATATGATTCAAGAGTATATAAAAGCCGATCGGGTAAATATGGCCAAATATTGTTATGATAAATTCAAATTTTACGCAAACGATATATATAAGAATGCTGAATCAAATCCATCTTTATATTTTATTGTAGATACTCTAACGTTTGAATTAAGAAAATGCCAAGTACTTATCCATGAAAAAGGGTGGAATGATGAGGATCAATTAGCCTTGCTGAATCTAATATTACAGTTGGACAAACCGCCAGGATATTTAAAGGACAGTGTTGATAAAGGGATTTTGGGTGGAAATAATGGCACACGACGTATTCAAATTGGACTTGCCTTATTTTATTTATCTGTTGGGAAAAAAGAATATGCTGAAACTATTGCACAAGATTATTTAGATGATTTAGCTTATTTTGATGAAAAAACATTCAAACAAAATGCAAATACTCAATGTTTCCTATTGTCAATTTTTGGGCCCACGTTTTGGGAAGATACGGATCGCGGTAATCTGAATATTTATTTTGCACCAGAGAAAGATCAACTTGAGCCGTTCAAAGAATTATTATTTGGCTTAATGGATAAGCGTATTGAAGCTTTGGAACGCGACGCACAATTTTTATCGTTGGAAGTTGATAAGTTGATGCAAAAACGCCTCAAGCAAGATGGTTATCTAAATGAAGCAGATAAAGAACGATTGGAAGATTTACAAAGGAAAATATCCGCTAGAGAAAAATCAGAAGATGACCAACTATTAGAATGGACAGTGAATCATGACATTCTTTATTCACTTTTGTGTATTTCCTTTTTTGCCGATCAAGAAATTGATGAATCAGAAAAAAATGCTATATATGTGAGTTTTGGGAAATTTGTAAAAGGAATCACAAGTGACAGTTTTAACGTTGACTTTGGAATGGCTACCAAAAAATTTATCGATCTAATAAATGAAGAATCCCGGCAGAAACAATATGAAGATTCATTAATGAATATTAAGAATTCATATGGCGATGATACAGATCATTTATCGCAACTTCTAAATGCATATATCGATATTGCTAATGCCGATGATTTTATTCATGAAAATGAAGTTATTCTTATACAAAATGCTGCAACAATTTGGGAATTAGACGTTCGAATCAATAAACCTAAATCCGGAGAAAAACTAGCGATTATAAACAGTTAACGAGTTAGGGCAAAAAAGAAAGCTTGTGTAAGGTTACCAATATCTTGACTCGCTGTAGCTAGATTTTCAACAGCCGCTTTAGCAACCTCATAATAGACAGGTCCGCCAATAGACGGATTTTCGTCCACAAGTTTAGTAAAATCTTCAAGTTTTAAGATGCCATATTTTAATGGGGTTGTTGCATGTACGTGAGCTGTTCGGATGGCATCGTCCAGAACCAATGAAAATTCTCCAATTCCAAAGGCTGGGACTTGTACAACAAAAACCGTAGCCTCTGTTAAAGGCTCAGCTGAAGGTGGCGGGTCTGTTGTTTCAAGACGAATAATGGATTTTCTTGACATAGTGAAACCACTCGGTGCTTTAACCATAATATCTTTCGATACTTCTACTTGGCCCTGGAATACTAATAACATGGTATCCCCCGTATCACCTTCTTTAAATAATCGCTCTTTAGGTTTACATTCTTTTAAAGTGACTTGCTCAGCAATCTTAGCACACATTTCTTCTGACAATTTAGAGAAATGATTTATTTTTTTGATTTGTTCGGGTGTTGGATTCATAAATTAACTCAATACTAAAGCTTGATGTTTGGCATCTACAACATAATCATCTGCGGGATTTATTTCTACAATAATATGTTCATCGCTTGTAAGGTTAATCCCGGCACTATCAAGCTGTTCCTTAATCATATCTCTAATGAGAGGGCTACCACTTTCTCCCATCTGATCTTCTAAACTAAAACCGGATTTCCGAATTGCATACCCGATTAATAATTGCTTATGCTTGAATTTATAATAGGCTGATATTTTATTATGAGCAAGACCAACTAAGCCCTTCGGTATAGTTGCAACACTAATACCTTTATTGTCCGCTTCTTCATTTATCAGTTCATCTAAAAGTTGAGGAACACCTGGGTCCGTAATGTGTCTCGCCAAAAGATGAGAAACGTGGTTATCAGTAAATACGATTTCATTAACATTCGCTCTTTGAAGGTGAGATATATTTTCGCCATTAAAGACATGAGCAACAACTTGAACACTTTCAGATATCGCCTTTGCCGTTAATGTTGTTAAAACTGTCTTATCTTCGTCAGGTTCCTCGTTTGGAAGGAGGCCGGAATTATCAGGGACTATTATAAACATACCTGCCTGTTCAAGAAATGCTTTTCTTAGGACCGCCTCCTGTGTGAAATTTTCAGATAAATGTGTTACATCCAAACGCTGAAAGCCAGATATAGCACGCTTTATTATTTCCTGATCTGTTTCATTCACCAATATTACAATTGGGTTTGCTTCCTTATTTTCGTCAAGTAACCTTAATACGGGAGGCACAAATTGGTTCCACCCCGCAATAATTAAATGACCATTAAATTTAGTTTCATCCAATTTTTCATCTCCTTTTAATCTTTCAGCAACCAAAACGGAAGCCACTGCCCCACCAAGTAACGTCACAATACCAAAATCTAATAACATAATAATAATGGCCAAAAATTTCCCAAAGTGTGTCACCGGACTTACGTCTCCATAACCAACCGTTGTAAATGTAACAACAGACCACCAGAATGTATTATAAAATGTATCAGAAAAAGTGGGATCATCTGTCCCAATATGGCCACTTACAGATTCTTTAAATGTATCATATTCAACAATAGTCAATGCCGTTGAAGAAATAAAGAGCATAATAATTGCCCATAATGCATATCTAAATAAATCATTATTTACATAGGCACTTTTTAGATATAAGGGTATAGATGCTAATTTGCTAATGTGTTTTTCCTGAAGATGTTCTTCAGGAAGTTCATCATCAAATGGTTCGACAGCTTCAATCTCAGTTAATTCATTTAACTGATCAAACATATCTTTATTTGCTTTCAGCAAATCATCAATCGGTTTATCGTATTCTTTTTCTACCATCTTGGTTTTTTGGCTCTGGCTGACAAAATTGTTATAAGATTTAGTTTAAAATACTATAGAATTATTAATCAATAAGCAAACAGGATTTTTATATTTATTTAGTGATATTCTTGAATGGATTTTACAACAATTTTCCGCTTGGAGCGTATGGCGCGAACGGCTGCTTCAGCCCCCGATAATGTTGTAATTGCCATTATACCTTTTTGTATGCAAGAGCGCCCAATGGCTTCTTCGTCATATCGAGATTGAGCCCCTAGAGGCGTATTAATAACCAAGTTGATTTCCCCGTTTTTAATCCCATCTACAACATTCGGTCGCCCCTCACCCACTTTAAAAATTGGATCAGAAGGAATTCCATTTCGTTTTAACTCACGAGCGGTACCTGATGTTGCAACAATATCAAATCCAAATTCATGCAAATCTCTAACTAAAGGAATTGTAGCCATTTTATCTTGATCATTTACTGAAATGAAAATTCGACCCATTTCAGGAATCTTGTTCCCCGCACTAATTGTTGCTCTTCTAAAAGAACCGCCAAAGGTTGTTGATATACCCATCACCTCACCAGTGGATTTCATTTCGGGACTTAAAAAAATGGACTCTTCAGGGAATTTATTAAATGGAAGAACCGCTTCTTTGACTGCAATATGGTTTAGCTCATCCCAAAGATTCAAGTCCATGTTTATTAATTTTTCTCCAACCGTTAATTTTGCTGCAATTCGAGCCAAAGGAATATTTGTTGCTTTACTCACAAATGGTACCGTTCGACTTGCTCTTGGATTTACCTCCAATACATAGACTTTTTTATCCTTGAAAGCAAATTGAAGATTAATTAATCCAATCACTCCTAACTCTATAGCAAGAGATTTTGTAATACGAACAATTTCTTCCATCGCTTGTGTTGTAATTCGATACGGTGGCAATACACAAGCTGAATCGCCAGAATGAATTCCTGCTTCTTCAATATGTTGCATAATAGCGCCGATATGAACCGTTTCACCATCACAAAGAGCGTCCACGTCAAATTCAAAAGCATCTTCAAGGAATTCATCAATCAAAATAGGGTGACCTGCCGTAACATCAGCTGATCGTGCGATATAATCTATTAACTGCTCCTTGGAATAAACAATCTCCATTGCACGTCCACCTAAAACATAACTAGGTCTAGCCAAGACTGGAAATCCAATTTTTTCAGCAACAGATACCACTTCATCCAAAGTTCTGCCTGTTCCATATTCGGGGCAAGTCACATTTAATTTATCTAAAATAGTGCCGAACTTTTCACGATCTTCGGCCAAATCAATATTCACAGGTGAAGTACCAATAATTGGAACGCCCGCATTGGCCAATTCATTTGCTATCTTAAGTGGTGTTTGCCCGCCAAACTGAACTAATACGCCATCAGGTCTTTCAAATTCAACAATATTCAGCACATCTTCAAAAGTCACTGGCTCAAAATAAAGTCGATCCACTAAATCAAAATCTGTGCTAACTGTTTCCGGATTACAATTCACCATGATGGTTTTGTAGTTTAAATCTTGTAAGCCAAACACAGCTTGAACACAACAATAATCAAATTCAATTCCCTGCCCAATTCGGTTCGGACCTCCGCCCAAAATCACAACTTTTTTTCCAGCTAACGGTTCGATTTCGTTTTCTTCATCATAAGTGGAGTAACAGTAAGGTGTTTGAGCCTCGAATTCCGCCGCACAGGTATCCACTACTTTATAAGAAGGAAGAATATTTTCTTTTTTTCGTAATTCTCGAATTTTCAACTCAGTTTTATTCCACAATCGTCCAATTTGTTTATCAGAATATCCATTTTGTTTTAATTGATGTAGAGATGTGGCATGCCGCGTCTCTACCAACAATTTAATTTGATATAAAAACCAAGGATCTATTTTTGTAATCGAGAATAATTCTTCTACTGATTTCCCTTCCTTAAAAGCTTGATGAACTTTTAACAATCGAAAGGCAGTTCCATATCTTAATGCGGACATATCCAAAGCACGGGCACGACTCACATCTTCGTCTCCATCTGCTGGCGGTTTTGGCTCAAGCCCATCTAATCCCACTTCCAGCGAACGGAATGCTTTTTGCAAGCTTTCTCGGAATGTCCGCCCAATCGACATGGCTTCCCCCACACTTTGCATTTGAACCCCCAAATGCCCTGATGCACTTGGAAATTTTTCAAAATCAAAACGGGGAACTTTTGTAACGATATAATCGATTGTGGGTTCGAATGCGGCTAATGTTTTTCCCGTTATATCATTAGGAAGTTCATCTAAAGTATAGCCAACAGCCAATTTTGCTGCAACTTTTGCTATGGGGAATCCTGTAGCTTTGGATGCCAATGCAGATGAACGACTCACTCTTGGATTCATTTCAATTACAATCATTCTGCCATCTTCAGGGTTCACGGCAAATTGAACATTGGATCCACCCGTTTCCACACCAATCGTTCTCAAACATTGAATCGACCAATTTCGCATTTGTTGGTATTCTTTATCAGATAATGTCATGGCCGGAGCGACTGTCACGGAATCGCCGGTATGGATTCCCATGGGATCGATATTTTCGATAGAACAAATAATAATAGCGTTGTCATCTTGATCTCGCACCACTTCCATTTCAAATTCTTTCCAACCCAAAAGCGATTCTTCCATCAGAACTTCTGTAGTTGGACTTGCATTGAGTCCATTTTCGATCAGTTCCTGAAACTCATCCCCATTATACGCGACGGATCCGCCCGTTCCACCCATGGTAAATGAAGGTCGAATAATGATGGGGAATTGCATTTTTTCTAATAAAGATTTTGCTTCTTCCCAAGAATGAACAAACCCGCCTTTGGCTGTATCAATCCCAACTTCATCCATGGCTTTTTTGAATCGTTCACGGTCCTCCGCTTTATCAATGGCGTCTACTTGAGCGCCAATCAATTGAACTTTGTATTTTTTAAGAATGCCTTCTTTGTGTAATTCCATTGTCAAATTGAGTGCAGTTTGTCCTCCAACAGTTGGTAAGATTGCATCCGGGTTTTCTTTCTCAATGATTGCAGTCACATATTCAACAGTTAACGGTTCAATATAAGTAGCATCCGCTAACTCCGGATCCGTCATAATGGTGGCAGGATTGGAGTTCACCAAAATCACACGATAACCTTCTTCCATTAATGCACGGGTAGCCTGAGTCCCGGAATAATCAAATTCACAAGCTTGACCGATGACAATAGGTCCTGCACCGATGATTAAAATTGATTTAATGTCAGTTCGCTTAGGCATTTAATTAAGTGTTAAAGTGTTTGAGTGTTGGGGTGTTCACGTTCTTTAAACACATGAACGCTTTTACGCTCGAGCACTTATTGAAAAATTGAATCATCGAAACCTTGGTTTACTTTATATTTCGTAAATTCCATGACAACAGTGCCAGCAAATTCCTTTTCCTTAGGATTAACTCCCGCTTCCTTTGCTACTTTTTCAAAATCTTTTCGATCTCCAATTGGTCCGCCAAACGGGTCACGCATAGACCATTTTCCCATCCCTTTAAATCCAATTGATAATATTGTTTTTGTTGGTAAAAAAACGCCATCTACTTCTTCATATTCGGAAATGAGTTTAAACACCTTTTGCGAATCAATTTCAGTTTCAACCTGAGTAATCGCCCAAGAATCACCATCCACCCAAAGATTCATAACAATATTTGGAAATTTTTCTTCATTTACATGAATATCCATTGAATCTGGATTTACTGACCCAGTCAAAACCCAATGGTCCCGCCCATTCAACACTTCCACCCCAGAAACATGAACGGACTGCATCATATTTAAAAATTGGTTGGGTGAACCTCCCAATCCCGTTTTAGGAACTATAGCAAAACCTTTGGATTCTACCTTTATTTTATCGGGGGATTTATAATATAGCTTAATTTTTTTTCGTGGCATTCGCAAGCCGGTCATTTTAACAGATACTTTGATCTTCACAGAATAATCTTCAATCCGATTAAATCGCGTAATGAGACTATCTTGGATGGATTCAACGGTAGGTGTTCCAGCAAAAAGGAATCCCGAAATTAAAATAAAATATTTGATCATGATTTAATATCTCTTTTTAAGAATACGGCAATGCTTATTCCAATGAAACCTGCTGTATATAAAGTAAGTATTCCCAGGCTTTTAGTGATGCGGTCCCAAGGAATTGGGTCTTTGAATGCTTGTTGCCAAACATCAAAATATGTGACAAAAATATAGGGCTCCATTTTTTCAAATAAATCAATTGGAATGGCCATAATAATATACCCAATGACAATAAGAAAAATGGCACCAACAATCGGGCCAATTCCATTATCTACCATTGCTGAAAACATAAAACATAAGGTCGCGACAACACACATAACAAAAATTGCCAATCCAAAAGAGAGTGCCATTCGAACCCAAGCTTCACTCTGATCCAAAATCAGAATACCTTTATCGAACACAATTAAATCGCCACTGCCCAGCCATAAAGACCCGATTCCTAAGCTCATAAATGCCAAGAATAAAATGAGTAATGCTGTATAAATCCATGTAGCAAATAATTTCGAAAATAAAATTTTAATCCGGCTTGTAGAACGCGTTAATATTATCCGAAATGTTCCAGAAGAACCTTCTGCTGCCACTGCATCTCCTGCTGCCAAGGCAACTAGGAATGGCATATGAATCCAAAACGCATTCATAACGATATAAGTTGCTAAAAAAGCATTAAAAATGGAACCAACTACAAGGAAACTATCACCTAATTCCCTAGCATATTTATCGTGGATTTCGCCGCCGCCATATGAAAAGCCCCAGAGAATCAATGGCATCAAAATAGCAATTCCGATAAAGCCAATATAACTCCGCCATCGCCCGGTTATTTTCAACAATTCATTATGAATCAACCCAATCATATCAAGCGCCATTTGTCCCAGTTTTGGAAAGATATAAATCTTCAAGAGAAGTTTTGGGAATAATTGCATCTACATTACATTCATTCTGAACCAGTAGTGGGGCAATATCGGAGATTCTCCCCTGGGATACGCTTACTAACAATGAGCCATTTTTTTCTTCACAACGATGAATCCAATCTTTGGATTTCAGCACGGATTGTGCCTTTTCCAATGGGCTTACATGAATCTCTGTTGTAAACAAATCCGATTCAGATAGTAAGTCATCCATTTTACCTGAGGTGATTAGACGCCCATGATAAATAATGGCAACATGCGAACATATTTTTTGCACTTCGTCCAGTAGATGAGATGAAATAAAAATAGTGATTCCTTCGCTATTTAATTCTTTTACCAAATCTCGAACTTCTTTCATCCCTTGTGGATCAAGACCATTCGTTGGCTCATCCAAAATCAATAGTTTTGGTTTAGCAAGTAGTGCTTGAGCAATGCCTAATCTTTGACGCATGCCTTGTGAATAATGTTTGACTTTATCATTGGCTCTTTCTAAAAGCCCAACCCTTTTCAATACTATTGGAATTTGGCCAAATCCATTTCCATCCATTCGAGCTAGCATTTCAAGATTCGTTTTTGCTGAAAGATGTTTGTAAAAGTCTGCCCGTTCAATAAATGCGCCAACTCGCCCTAATGCTTTTTGATGGTTTTGTTGAACAGATTGACCCTGAATAAATACCTCACCACTATCGGGGCGAATCAAATCAGTCATCATACGAATAGTAGTGGATTTTCCACTACCATTCGGACCCAAAAATCCAAATACAGATCCTTCAGGGATTTCGAGTGATAGATTATCCACAGCTTTACGTGGACCGAAAGATTTACTTAAGTTTATTGTTTCTAAAATCATGATTGCATCAAGCGAATATATTTTTGAAATAAGTAGCGACTATCATGTGGCCCCGGACTAGACTCGGGATGATACTGAACAGAGAATGCATTTAATTCATCGCAACGAATTCCTTCCGAAGTATTGTCATTTAAGTTTACATGTGTTGCTACAACATTTGTAGGAAGTGAATCCAAATCAACTGCAAAACCATGATTTTGGCTCGTGATTTCTACTTTTCCGGTTTCTAAATTTTTTACAGGATGATTGCTTCCTCGATGCCCAAATTTTAATTTAAACGTTTTTGCGCCCAAAGCTAATGCTAATATTTGATGTCCAAGGCAAATGCCAAATAGGGGTTTTGCTCCTAATAATTTTTTTACTGTTTTAATTCCATACGTAACCGCTTCCGGATCACCCGGGCCATTACTTAAAAACACACCATCGGGGTTGTAATTCAATATTTCGTTCGAAGAAACGTTTGCAGGAAAAACAGTAACATGACAACAATGGCTTTCTAATAATCTTAATATATTATGTTTGATCCCAAAATCTATGGCGGCAACATTCAACCGTCCTTCCTTGGGTTCATTCCATTGGTATGAATTATCACATGTAACGTCTTTAGCTAAATCAAGCCCTGTCATATTTGGAGCTTTTTCTAGCTTCTTTTTTAAAGATTCAATATCTGTATCAATCGTCGATATGATTCCATTCATGGCTCCATGGTCTCGGATATGTCGCGTTAAGGCTCGCGTATCAACTCCTTGGATTCCAACAATTTTATGATCTTTTAGATAATGGCCAAGAGATTGCGTCGAACGCCAGTTGGATGGTATTTCTGTTTCTTCTTTTATGACAAATCCAGCAACTTGTATATGATCCGATTCTATGTCGTCTAGATTTACACCATAATTTCCCATATGCGGTGATGTCATGGTTACGATTTGTTTACAATAGGATGGGTCCGTCAAAATCTCTTGGTAACCGGTCATGCCTGTATTGAAACAGACTTCGCCAATACTTTCTCCTTCACACCCAAAAGTTTTTCCTATAAAAAAACGGCCATCCTGTAACAAAAGGATGGCCGTTGGATTAATTCTCATAACTGAATTTGAAATAATTCAGTTTAATAAAAAAATAAATTTAGTTAATAAGGACAAGAACTTTACACTCGGCAAATAAATCAAATGATTTTTGGGCAGCTTTTATTTCAAGCCCCGATTTTAAAGACACTACAGGGTTTGTCTTGCCAGAATAATCTTTATTTAATGCTTTAACAATTAATGGATTTTTTCCAATTCGTTTTTCCAGTTCTGGCGAGCCCAAAGTGTGCGCATAACCAACTAAGCCTTTATTAATTGCATTTCCTCGAGTTGAATTATTCATACCATAAATGGGTGTACCATTTTCATCAACTATTCTTGGGGCGATGGCAGGTTTTAAAGATGTATTCCTTGCGTCAATTACAATGCCAGTTATTCTTTGTGCTTTTGGAATTGTTGAGCGTGTCATTAAGTATTGTGCACTTTTGGATTTGTCCGGTGCAAAGCCGACTCCGGGGAAAATAATTTCAGATAATCCAACCATTGAAATAGCCATAGCCACTTCTACGTTTCCGTCTTTAATAAATTCAACTTCTCCGTTTTGATAGGCACTTGAAACATAAGACGATATACGTTTTTCAATTGTAGGGTCGTATTGCATGAATTCGCCAAGTGGAATACCATTATAGTTTACCTGCTTAACAAGGTTGTTTATATTGTTTCTTGCTCGATTCTTTGCAGAACCTTGGGCGAATTTTATTTTTTTATCACTAGGGGATGGCGCTTCACTGTTGGATAGCTGAATTTTAGCTACACCTTTTCCAACTATAACGCGCTTTTCATAATCAATAAACCCTTGGTCACTTCTTTGAATAATAGAAGATTGGGCGAATAATAAGGATGATACGAAGATTAAAACGGCTCCGGATTGAATCCTTTTATAAGAAGAATACATTTTCATCATGGTTAGAAGGTAATTCATTTTTATTGGAAGGCGCAACTGAATCCAATACAATCACTGATCTTTTTTTTGTATTTTCAATCGTATGTTTAAATTAAAGAACCTTTCACTCATATTATTCCTAACCATTTTTTCTAGCTGTGTAGAAAACATAATCACTATTCGTATCCACCCGGATGGCCGATCGCATATTCAGTTTATGTCCAAAGGGGATTCAACAGATGTTTTTAATCAAGATTATTTGCATCCTAATTCTCCCAAATGGCATTCTATTTCTAAATCCACAATAAATAAGGATGGTGACATCATTTGGGAGACAATCACCGATGGTCTTGTAGCAGCTAATTCAACTGTAGCGCCACCTTCATCAGAATTTTCTCTTAATTATTCAATCAATACATTTATGAGTAAAAATTGGTTTTCTACTACTTATAAATTAAAGGCGACATTCCCCCAATTATTAGATTACAATAATACACCCTTATTATCAGAATCATTATTAACGGATAAAATGGATAGTATTCAATGGTTACCCGAAGCATTAATGGATATTACGAATTCAGCTTTAAATCAATTATATATGGATTCGTTAATTCAATTCCCATATCCGCAAGATAGACTCTCTAATCACTTCCGAAATGCGTTTTCACATATACAATCTGAAATGCTCCTGGATGAATTAAAGGTTGATAGGGTTTTATTCCTTTCGCGCATTCTTGCTCCATTCAAGAATGTAGATTCTCTTTTTATTATAGAGTTGGCTCATGCTATGGTCCCATTAGAAAATAAACTAGAAAATACGATTAAGCTTAAAGATGACCAGTTTAAAATCAGACTCACGCTCCCTGGGGTTTTACAATCTACAAATGCAACATCCATATCTAATGATACCCTAAAGTGGGAATTTGGCCTTAATGAATTTCTTAACGATGCATATATACTTGAAGCAACGAGTACGATCTATTCTGTTAAAGGTTTACAAAAAACCATAACTTTGGGCTCTATAATCCTATTAATTGGGCTTGGACTGCTATACAGAAAAAAATACACATGATAAAAAAAATATTTATACTGGTTGGGCTTTTGATTTGGGTGAATATGTCCAACCCAAAATACAATGATCTGCATTTGTCCATTTTAACTGAAGAATATTTTAAGACAGAAAATTTGGCTCCTAAATTGATTGGGCACCGAATTTACATGGATGAAAAAGATCGTATTTTTCTAATCGACATAGAATCAACAACTATTACATCATGGGATGATATCTATTTTTCTTTTGAGGCATTATCCTTGTTAGGCAAATTATCTAGGGGCGAATTTCAAACATTTATTGTAGTATTGCATATCCCCGACCAAATTTTGCCCTTTGTTACAATATCTAGTGCAGAATGTGCTAAACGATTTTTTGTTGATGGAGATTATGAAGAAAAATGGTGGCGTGGGGAATGTTTGCAGGTGAAAGAATTATGAAAAACCTAATAATAATCTTAATTGCACTATTGCAACTCGGATGTTCAAAAAAGGAAAATACTATGGGTAATAGCCAAAAAATGCATCATTATCTTGGGATAGAAATGAATATGCAAACATGGAATTTGTTAACGAAGAAGAATAGAAATGATCAAGATGATACTCGAATGGTCTATTTTGCAAAAGCATCTAACTATCATTGGAAAGAATCCCCACAATTTGAACCAATAAATGAACAGCGCGGTGAATGGCTTATTTCACATGTATATGCAGTTTTAGGTCATGGAGAAAATGCGCTTGATCATGCTCAAAGTTGTATGAATTTGACAAAAAAACATACTTTTAAAGATTTTGACCTCGCTTATGCATATGAAGGGATGGCTCGGGCTTATGCTGCGCTGAACAATTCTACAAAAATGGAAAAGTATTTCCTTTTGGCAAAAGAAGCCGGTGACAGCATCCAGAGCGAAGAAGATAAAAAAATGTTTTTTTCAGATTTACATAATGGGCCTTGGTATGAATGTCTTAAAACAGGGGATTAATTAATAATTATGAAAAATATTTTAATGTATCTGAGTATCTCCTTACTTCTTTGTCCCTTGAGCGCCCAAGATCATTTATCTAAAAACAAACCTGGGATTTTTGATTTATTATTTAAACCTTCAGAAAGGTTAATTCATCATTCGCCTAAACCTTTTTTTCAAAATAGACCCATAGAATTACAATTATATATTGACTTTCCTAATGATTCACTCGAAATGGCTTCAATATTTCTTAAAACCGATCAAATGAGTCAATTTCAGGAGCAACCCTTAAAAGTAAAAAAGGGACTATATACATTTGAACTTAATCAAAAAGTTTACCCAGGAATTACTGTCGAATACTTCTATTATGTAAAAACACTCTCTCAAGGATCTTTTGCGTACCCATTAAATGAAGTTGGAGAAATTGACCCAATCAAACAAAGATTTATAGACCCAGTTGACTATTATAAATGGAAAAAGATTTTAAATCGATGACAACTTCTCTTAAGGAAATCCAATCATTACGCGAGCAAATTGAAGATCATAATTACCGTTATTATATCTTAAATGACCCCATTATTTCAGATGGTGAATATGATATTCTTTTCCGGGCATTAGAAAAATTAGAACAGAATTTTCCTGATTTAATTTCATCTGATTCACCAACACAAAGGGTCGGCAATATACATCTGAATTCATTTGGGACATTGACTCATAGAACGCCTATGTTATCATTGGCAAATGCTATGAACCGAGAAGAGCTTGAAGCATTTTATAACCGCATAAAGAAACAATGGGATGATGATTCAACATTTACATTTGTGGGTGAGCCTAAACTGGATGGGCTTGGCGTAGAAGTTATCTATGAAAATGGGCATTTTATCCATGGGTCAACTCGCGGTGATGGATATACAGGGGAAGATATTTCTTTAAATTTGCGAACCATACGTGCTATTCCACTCGTATTGCGAAATCATAAATTACGACCACCAAAATTATTAGAAGTTCGAGGCGAAGTGTTTATATCTAAATTAGATTTTGAAAAACTCAATATAAATAGAGAAAAGAATGGGGATCCGCCTTTTGCTAACCCAAGAAATGCAGCGGCAGGAAGCTTAAGGCAATTAAATCCTAAAGTAACAGCTAATCGACCGTTATCCATTTTTTTCTATGAATCAGGTATAATAGAAGGACATTCTTTTGATTCCCATCTTAAATTTTTAAAAGCCTTAAATGAATGGGGTTTGCCTACAAATCCCTATATTGAAAAATGTGTCGGTGTAAATGCTTTAATTCAATACCATGAAAAAATGGAATCCATTCGCAATGAAATACCTTATGAGATTGATGGGACTGTTTTCAAAATTGACCATTACCCCATTCGTGAAATTCTGGGCACAAGAAGTCGTTCCCCGCGATGGGCTATTGCAGGGAAATTCCAAGCACAGCAGGCAACAACTATTATTCATGAAATTGATGTACAAGTTGGACGAACAGGCGCATTGACGCCCGTTGCAAAATTAGAACCTGTTTTTGTTGGTGGAGTAACAGTGACAAATGCTACACTTCACAATCAAGACGAAATTGATCGAAAAGATATTCGTGTTGGGGATACAGTCATTATTGAACGTGCCGGAGATGTTATACCAAAAATCGTAAAAGTTGTGACTGGGAAACGAAAAAATAATTCTTCCCCATTTACTATTCCAAAACAATGCCCTGTATGCAAACACGAAGCTAATCGTTTTGGCGATGATGTTGTTATTCGTTGCACCAACGTATCCTGCCTGGCTCAACTCAAAGGACATATAGAACATTTTGTATCTAAACTTGCTTTAGACATTGATGGCTTTGGCGAAAAAATAGTGAACCAATTAGTTGATAAATCTATTATTAAAAAAATAGATGATATTTTTACACTAGATATTCATACAATTGCTAATCTTGATCGAATGGGAGAGAAATCTGCAAAAAATTTGATCGAATCTATTGCAGATGCGAAACAAACCACTTTTGCCCGATTTATATATGCCTTAGGGATTCGCAATGTTGGGGAACATATTTCTAAAGTTTTGGAAAAACATTTCTTAGGTGATTTAAGCTTATTTCAACATGCGACTCAAGAAGAATTAGAAACCATAGATGAAATTGGTCCCATCGTTGCTGAAACAGTTTTTCAATTTTGGTCCGACCCTGAAAATATATCTATGGTAAATCATTGTCTTGAATTAGGCATTTCATTCGAAAAAATAATTGTTTCCAACAAACAACCACTTACGGGAATTACTTTTGTTTTTACTGGGTCATTTGACCAATTTACTCGGACAGAAGCAAAAGGAATGGTAGAACAATTAGGAGGAAAAGCAGCGGGATCTGTCAGTAAAAAGACAAACTTTGTTGTTGCTGGGCCTGGAGCAGGATCAAAACGAACAAAGGCAGAATCACTCAATATTTCTATTATAACTGAAGAAGAATTTCTGCAAATGGTTGAATCATTTTAATGCGAACCATTATAGTTTTCTTATTATTTTCTCATCTCGGTTTTTCACAATCTTATCGATTGGAAAAAATAAAAACTAAAATTTCAAAATCGCTCTATATAACACAGCCAAATGATCAATCTAATCGCTTGTTTGTTGTTTCGCAAAAAGGAACGATACATATCATTCAAAATGGAAAGGTTTTAAAACAACCATTCTTAGATATATCTGACCGAGTTCATGGGTCAAAACTCCCCGGGAGCGAAGAAGGATTGTTGGGGCTCGCATTCCACCCAAAATATTCAACAAATGGTTTCTTTTATGTGAATTATGTCAATAAAAATGATTCCTCAATTGTATCACGGTTTCAAGTTTCATCGGATTCAAACCAAGCAAATAAATTATCAGAATCTGTGATATTATCTCTTCCGCAACCCTTCGGAAATCATAATGGTGGGCACCTTACTTTTGGGGTAAATGACGGTTTTCTATATATCGCTTTTGGAGATGGGGGGAAATTTGGAGACCCCTTTAATCATGCGCAGCGATTGAATAATTGGTTTGGGAAAATTCTTCGAATAGACGTGGATAAATCATTCCCCTATGGTATTCCGGACGATAATCCATTTATAAATAGCCCAAATGCAAAACCGGAAATATGGTGTTATGGGCTCCGAAACCCTTGGCGATTCTCTTTTGATAGAAAAAATGGCAATCTCTTAATTGGGGATGTTGGACAAGATTTGTGGGAAGAAATAGATTGGGTATCATCTTCAGATTCTCGTGGTGCGAATTTTGGGTGGAAACGAATGGAAGGAAACCATTGTTACTCACCAGAAGAAAATTGTGAAAAAGAAGATTTACTTTTGCCCATCTATGAATACCCAAATAATGCAAATTATATGAAAATCCTTATGGGGTTTGATGATAATGCAGCCACAGGTTGTTCTGTAACAGGTGGGTATGTATATCGTGGGAAATCTATCCCTGAATTATTTGGACGTTATATATTTGGGGACTATTGCACTGGGCGTATTTGGTCCTTCAAAAATGAAAACAATCAAATGGTTGACTTTCGTAATGAACAAATCATATTGAAAAATAATAGTTCGTCTATGCCTCAGTTTGTTTCATCCTTTGGCGAAGATCAACAAGGTGAATTATATATTGTGGATTACCTTGGGGCTATTTACAAATTTGTCCCTTAATTTTTCATAGGTTCATTCACCTTATTTATTCTAACTCGCATTCAAAGGATATCACATGGAAACAAAAATGATGAAAATCGAAGAAATTGTTGGAGATCTTATTTTGATTGTTTTAGACAATCATGATCCATTAAAGAAAATTGGAATTGACCAAGATAAAATATTTGTCTATGTAAATGGATATGATGAGAACGGTATTTGGATTCATCATCCTAAATTTAATGTACCCAATGTAACGGGTAAGGGAAAAGCAAAAACAAAAAATGTTGAAGCATCTATCCTTATTCCATGGCCTTTTATCGTTTCAATTGCCCATTTCCCTGGCGCTGAAGGGTTTGATTTTCCATCTCCTTTTGAACAACATATTGGATTCTAATTCATGGCTGTACCCGCCATTCAAATATCTGGATTAAAAAAATCCTACGATGATGTCCATGCTTTAAATGGTGTAAATATTCAGATAGAACAAGGTCAATTTTTCGGATTACTGGGTCCGAATGGCGCAGGGAAAACGACAACAATTAATATATTAACCGGGTTGGTTCGGCGAGGTGAAGGTGAATCCAAAATCATGGGGAAAGATACGGTTAAAGATTACCGTTTTACACGATCACAAGTAGGCATTGCGGCGCAGGAGTTATCGGTTGATTGGTTTTTCCCAATTGAAAAACTACTCTATTTCCAGGCTGGGTATTATGGTATTCCTAAGCAAAAAGCAAAACTGCAAATTGATCAATTATTAGATCGGATGGGTTTAACCGAAAAAAAGGATTCTCGTTTACGTCAATTATCAGGAGGAATGAAACGCAGATTTCAATTAGCTAAAGCGTTGGTTCATGATCCGAATATTATTATTCTGGATGAACCCACTGCTGGAGTTGATGTTGAACTCAGACACGATTTATGGCAATATTTACGTGACCTTCATGCAGCAGGAAAAACTATTTTGTTAACGACGCATTATATTGAAGAAGCTGAATTGTTATGTGAAAAAGTAGCTATTATTGATCAAGGCAAAATATTAAAAGAAGGAACTCCGAAGGAATTAACACGCGAATTAGGTCAATCTGGGATTACGATTCATTTGTCAGGTTATGATGAAAAATTAATTCCATGCCTGAGCGATTATTCTTACACACAAGAAGAAAATCGTTTACATTTTTCTGTGGATGATCCTGATTCTTCTTTGCCAGATATTATTAAACAAATCAGTTCTTGTGATATTCATATACAAAGTGTGGAATCTTCATCCTCTTCACTAGAAGATGTTTTTCTTCATTTAACTGGAAAAGGAATCAACCAATGAATTGGGTCGGACTTTGGACCTTAATAAACCGTGAAGTAGGACGTTTCTTATCTGTTTATAAACAAACGATTCTTCCTGGCATTATTTCATCCGGATTATATATTGTCGTCTTTGGTTTTACCTTAGAACAACGCATCTCTCATATTGATGGTATCCCCTATACTTTATTTATTTTGCCAGGGCTTATTATGATGACAACATTAACAAATGCAACATCCAATACCGCATCATCTATGCTTCAAATGAAACTGCTGCAACAATTACCTGATTTGTTAACCGCACCATTATCCGGTTTAGAAATTTCTTTAGCCTATATCATTGGCGGAACTTTACGTGGGTTTATTAATGGACTCATGGTTATGCTCATTGGCATTTTGCTTATTGATATGCCTGTTCAAAACCCGCTGGGAACCATTGGATTCATTTTTCTTGTATCGTGGGCTTTTGCGAGTATGGGATTATTGCTTGGACAATTAGCTGACACTTGGGATCATTTGGCCACTATGCAAAATTTCTTTTTAACGCCATTGAGCTTTTTGGGTGGCATATTTTATTCGATTAAAATGCTACCAAGTTGGGCGCAGACTATTAGTTTTTTCAATCCCATTTATTATATGATTAATGGAATCCGACATACAATTTTAGGTGTCTCTGACTCCGATCCCTTGATTAGTTTTTTTATGGCATTATCCATGACTATTTTATTTTCACTATCTGCGATACTCGTGATGAATAGCGGGAAAAAAATTAAACTCTAAGTTGTATGAAATATTTCGGACTCATTGTTTTATTCTATACGTTCGCATTTGCTCATGATCCTAATAAAGATGAAACTCCATCATGGACATATTATTCTCGATTTAGTTTTGTTCAGGATGTAGATCAGCAAGTTGGGGGAGGCTTTTACGCTCGTTTAAAAAGGATAAAAGGGAATCAATTTAATGATATTCGGTTATTTGGGAATGCGTTGGCAAATGATCAATATGTGTATTTAAGACATAAATCCAGTCAAATACTTACATCCTACCCGAATGTATATCGATTTACCGCGGTCTCTTATGAAAAAAACACACTGGCCAATGTTTCTTTACGATATCATTATAATAATGGGTTAGGGTATTTTCTCCAAAAAAACAATCAAGGTAATATGACTGCTGAATTGGGACTCGCTTATGATATGTCGGATTATTTAAATGACACATGGAAAACATCTTATATCAAATCGGCCTTTACGTGGGATACACAATTATTAAATTTTGAAACCAAATTAGAATTAGAATACTTTTCCCAAATAAGTGATATTGCTGATTCTGATTTAACGCGATTTCAGGCATTGGGGGAAGTACAATATCCCTTAACCAAATCAATTTATTTATTTGTATCTTTTATTCAAGAATTATCTAAAGATGCTTCATTTAATCCAAAAGCAACCACAATCTCCTACTCCATTGGTTGGGAAAAACCACTCTTCGGGAAACTGTTAAAATGAAATACTTCCTTTTAATCCTTCATTTAGCTCTTCTCCCTCTTACGGGGCAAGAGAACGAATTAACTTTGGAAAGAAAAAAGTTAATCATTTTACCTGCAGATTCAGGCCCAGAATCCATGGGGCAAAAAATAACGAATATAGTAAGTGGGGAAGCTGTGCAACTCGGTCGTTTTGATATTATTGACCGATCTCATTTAGAAGCCATATTAGAAGAACAAAAACTTCACCTTTCGGGCTTAATAGACGAAAATCAAGTTGTAGAAATTGGTGAAATGGCCGCAGCTGAAGAAGCATTATTCATTAAAATTATTGCTTATAATCAAAAGGGTGTTCCACCAAAAGAAAAAGTTAAAAAGAAAGAAAAAGATGAAGAAGATGATTCTTTATTTGAATGGATTGTAAAAGAAACTGTCACGGCTGTCATAGATGAAAAATTAGAAGGTGTTGAGCGATATCCATACAATATTCAAACCACCATCCAAGCTGAAGTGCGTTTAATTAATATTAAAACAGGGAAATCAAAACACTCTTTCAAATTGTATGGACATTATACAGGTGGCACAAAAGCAGAATCATTCACCCGCGCTTTAAGGTCCATGCGCTGGCAAATTCGCACTAAATTAAAAACTTTATATATTTTATCCAGTGAAATTGTAGAGCTGAATGGAAAAGAAATTACAATTCTGTCTGGCAAAAATTTAGGATTACGAAAAGGGGCTATCTTTGAAATTGCATCAAACGATCGCAAAAAAACATATAAAGGAAAATCGATTACCATTCCAGGAAAACCAAGGGGTCTTGCCCGCATAACTGAGGTAGGTCCTGATGCGAGTATTGCAAAAATTGTCCGAAAATGGAGACCCATTAAAGAAGGGAATAAAGCGTACGAAATAATATCATCTCCAAGTGTGAATGAACTCGCATTTTCTTATAATGAAAGCCCTGGAATGCAAATGATGATTCAACATTGGATTAATCCATTTGCACCATTTTCAATGAGCGTCTCAGGGCAAATTGGGACATTCACTGATAGTCGTAATGAAACGACTGGACAATTTGGATTTGGATTTGGATTTGGGTATAAACTATTTCAATTAGGCCCCATTGGGAATGCTTTACGTTTCCATATCCCCATTGATTTTGCTTTAAAGAGTGATGATGCTGATCATCTTGCTTCAGCAACGATCCTATCTCCTATGATTGGTTGGGAGACTTCCATTCTTATTGGAAAATCAAAAGATTTAGTCATATCTGTATTTACTATTCCAAAGAGTACATTTGGAGAATGGACTTATACTGAACAGTCCGATTCAGATAGTGAAGAGTCCACAACTGTTGATGCATTTTGGAATGGGGAAGCACCTACAGTTGATTTAACGGGGCTTTTTCTAAGCGTTGGAATTCGATTTATTAATATTCGATAATCTATTCAGTAACTGGTTCATAAATTGCAATGCGATTTTGATCCAAATCATAAAATTCTGCCCACCAACCAATATCTTCCGTGATTTGGGTTCGAGGAATATGCACGTTTCCCCCAGCTTCTTTCACGCGTAATAAAATAGCCTTAATTCCTTCTGACCCATCTAAAAAGATTGTTGTTCCGTTTTTCGGAGCAATATATCCAGGATCTTCAACCAATGCACCACCAACATTTTCATGAGGAATCATACCCATATTGGATGACCCAATTTGCATAATTCTAATGTCTGTTCTTAAAACATGATTATAAAAAGTGACTGCTCTTTTAAGATTTGAAACTGGAATTTCAAACCACGTTATAACATTTTTTTTCATTAGATTTATTAAAACGGATTAATAAGTGTTAATCGAAAATAGGTTTCCGGGTTACTATTCTCGCTTTGCCATTCTTTGAATTCTTGAGCCTTTCCGTATCCCAATACAAACAGAGGAAGGTTCATAAATTTAATGGCCGCTCTTAATTCATATCCAGCTGTAATGACCATATCGTCTTTAGTTTCATCTTTAGAGTACCAAGCATTACCAAAATCAGAAATAAAGGCAAAAGATAAATCGCTTACTTGAAATCCGATGGCTTGAACAATATTCGCTTTTATTCCTGGTGTTCGAAATTCCACTGTTCCCATAAATGCCGTATCTCCTAATCGTATTTGGTCCCATCCACGAAGACTCATATTCTCTTTCCATGGTGTAGTTCGGCCCATCATATAAAAATTATAATCTTGAGTAAGGCCAATTTGCTCCTGATTTGGATAATTATCTCCCTTTAATGCTTCCCCTTTCAATCGCCCATAAAGAGCAAAGGGGCCTAATGGAACATTTTTAAACATGTCCAATGAAAATATATCGTACGTAAAGTCTCCCCAGATTTTTTCATCTACTTTATAATAAGACGCTGAAAAGCCATGGCCATTTTTAGGCAAAAGAAAATCATCAAGTTGTGGACGACGATTTAGCCATGAATAGCGCACATAAAAAGATCCTTCTTTCCCAGACTCTGGCTCCGGTAACCCATTGTCAGAATAAATAAGGGATATTTCATTCTCTTCATCGATGGGTGTAAAAGCTGTTCGATTTAAAAATTGGATTCCCCAATTCACACGATGGTTTGAATAAGAATTTTTCCCAAAATTAAATGGTGTTTTCCCCCAGAATGACCAACCATCATACACCTCCACCAAGCCACTTCTACTGTCATCATACGGACGCCATGTATAATTAATATTATCATAATAATTGAAGCCCCAAAATCCACGTAAAATTGCATGTTCGGCATTTTGGTATTGAATCATAGTTGCCGTAATGTCATAATCCGTAAAAAATGTTCCTGCAAATGTATGGCGTCCTGTGGCATCAGTCCACACACCTATACTTGTTAAACTATTATTATCTGGTAAAATAATGGCTTGCAATAAATTAATATGGCGATAAAATCCATATTTTTCAGGAGCCGTCAATGGAATTATTCTATTGGGGTCAACATGGACAATGGGAGAGTCGGGTGATTTTGTTCGCCAACTTGAATAATTGTCTCGAATGTTTAATGAAATAATATCTGCTTTTCTTTCAGGTGAAATATCCGCCACTCGAACCGAATCAGCATTGGGTAATGTTATGGCTGTAACGGCCGTTTTATCCCGATTCCAAGATGTACTCCACACTGCTTCACCCACATCCGTATTTTGAATTTCAGTTTTAGATTCTAAATCATAGGTATAAATATTGGGTGTGCCACCTGCATGGGATGTATAAGTTATTTTCAAACCATTTGGATGCCATAATGGTAAATAGTCCACATCCGGGCGGTCCGTTATAACAAACTCTTCACCAGATTCAACTGTTAAAATATGAATATCAACATTTCCATCCGGCCCAGATTGAGCATAAGCAATTTGCCTTCCATCAGGACTCCAAGATGGTGAAATAATTTGATCATCATCCGTATAGTGAGTCATCTGCTTAATGTCAGATCCATCGGGATTCATTGAAAACAGATTTGATGTACTCGCTTCATGTGCTACAAAACAGATTTTTTCGCCAGATGGATGCCACACGGGAAAGCTGGCTCTTCGGGATGATGTGAGGCGCGTTTTTTTCTTTGACTCTACATCAACAGACATAATATCCCACACTAAGGATTGATTTTTTCCATAGCGCCATTTTGCATATAGGATCGTTTTGTCATCCGGCGACACATCGATATAAGGGTGAATTCTTCCAAAATCCAGTTCTGTTAATTTCCAGATAGGTTTCAATTTTTTAATTTTTGCTTTTTTCTTTTTTGCTTTTTTTATTGCTTTCTTTCTTTCTTTCTTTTCTGATGCTGTATCTCTTGTGGCCACCATTAAAGATATATCTCGTTGCTTCTTTCCTTTCTGTCCTACAAGAGCTGTTTTTAAACTATCGGAAAAATAATCAAAGCCAAAAACTTTTTTACCTGGGAGTGTATGAATGCGTCCCACTTCTTCTAATACTTCCTTCTGTGCGCGAACGCCAAAAAAGTACGTATTCATTTGTCTTCGCCAATCTTCGGTAAATTGTTTTAGTGTAATACCTGTATGTTTCTCAAACGCTTTTTTGAAATCTAACAATCCCATTTCATTTCGATCATTTAATACTTTAACAATAGTGGAATCTCCAAATCTGTCTGCCCAATAAAGACTTTTTGAAAAACCATCATTGTGTGGATCTTTAATTTTATGAACCGTTCCTTTTATTACATGAGATTTGTGAGATAAATCATAACGGTGAGGGCGCCATCTTTCTGTAAAATATTCCGCTAATCCTTCAACCACCCAGCCGGGAATACCTGAAAACATCATATCCATTCCGCGGGGAAGCCATGTTTTAGTTACATTAAAAAAGACAATATGTTGAAGTTCATGCGCTAAAACGGTCCGTAGCCATTTTTCATCTTCTGTCCATACAGCAACTTCATTTTGATCCACCCAAATAACTGTATGGTTGCTAGGCATGGCAAAACCATTCATAATTTCATCTTCTGCCGTAAAAACAATATCTATTCGTGGTAATGTATCTAATCCAACTTGTTCCATAAGTGTGGGGCGAACTTGTTCTGCAATAGATGCCCCTTGCTGGGCAATTTTTTCTATTCCATTATGGTAATGAATATTGAAATGCTCAGATTTGATTGTTTTCCACTCTAATTCCGGATGGACTCTTCCGCTCATCATCCAAGCGCCGGTAGCCCATACACTATTTAAGGTCATTACCAAAATAATCATTTTTTTCATCATTGTATTTTTAATACTCCAAACGGTTCTAATTCATTTTTTAATTGATCCACATTCTTAAAATGGATTCCATTCATGCCCACTGAAATGGCTGCATCAATATTCTCTTTTAAATCGTCAATAAAAATGCATCTTTCGGGTAATGTTTTTGCCATCGCACATGCTTTATGGTAAATGGCAGGATCTGGTTTTCTTAATCCTACATCGAACGAATACACCGCCCCATCTACTTGATGCGGAAATTGATAGGCATGTATTTCCGTTTCAATATGCATGGGATTTGTATTGGACAATAGCCATGTTTTTGATGATTTAGCCACAGACTTTAAAACGTCGATTACCTCTGTTTCACCTACAATTAACTGGGACCAAGCATCCCAAAATTGTAAAGATGTTAATCCATTATGTGAAGGAAGATTCTTTAAATAGGCTTGATAAAACCCTTCATCTGGGATAAAACCTTTTTCATATTTATCGTGGGCATCTTTAGGAAAAGCATTTTGTATATCTTCTATTGTTAAGCCTGTGTATTGAGCTAATTGTTGAATGGTTGTTTCGGGTGATATCGTTAACAAAACACCCCCAATATCAAAAAATACGGTATCTATCATATATTTACCATTCAAAGGGACCATCTACTACTTTCCAAAAATAGAGACTCATGATAGTTCTATATGGTTTCCATTTCTCTGCTCTTTTTTCCATATCTTTGTGTTTAGGTAATTCATTTAATTTGAAAAATTGCTGAAATCCTTTTTGAACACCTAAATCCCCCGTTGGAAATACATCCGGACGATTTAGTGTAAACATGAGAAACATTTGAGCTGTCCAAGGTCCAACTCCTTTAATAGAAACCAACTTTTCTATAATTGTTTTATCATCCCATTGATCAATTTTATCAGAATCAATGATTCCATCCTCAAATGCTTTAGCAATATTTTTTACATAATTGGCTTTTGCATTTGATAATCCAACCGATCGTAGAGTTTCGTGATCCGTTTTTAGAACATCAGTTGGCGTTGGGTATTCTTTCCCGTCATAAAGTGCAATAAATCGATCAGAAATGGTTTTAGCTGCTTTCCCACTTAATTGTTGATAAATAATAGCTCGCGCTAATGATTTAAAATAATTGGTTTCCCGATTTAATTCTGTTAATTCAAGTTGATCAATTAAAGGATGTATTTCAGGATCGGCTTTTTTGAGTGTTGCTAATGCATTCGCAACATTATACCCATTTCTACTTTCCGCAGACATAAATCTGGTAATCGCTTTCTTCATTGAATGGGGATTTATCATGATTCCCATATTTATTCAAAATGGTAAATCCAGCTTCACTGAGCAAACGATCCATTGTATCGGGGTAAATCATATTCATATCAAATTCGAACAAAGTCGCTTTTTCCATCTTTTCTTTATAAAAATACCACCAAATATGATTGATTTGTGTTTCGTCGTTGTAATGATTTCTTTCTTTAACCATTCCTTTTGAACCATCTTCGGGCCAAGTAAAATTTGTGACGTGATATAATTTATTTTCATCTTTATATAAAAAACTTGGATCAGGAATAAATAAATCAATAACAAATTTCCCATCAGTAGATAAGTGCGTGTAAACAGAATCCAAACATTTGGATGCATCTTCATTTGTTAATAAATGAAAGAATGAATTAAATCCAATAAAGATGAAATCATATTTTTCATTCAACGAAAAATCACGCATATCTCCCAATATGACATTCCCAATAAATCCTTTAGATTGGATTTTATCATTTGCATAATCTACATATTCAGGACTAGAGTCCACTCCCAAATAAGGATGCCCCTTATCCATTATTTCTACAGCTAATCTTCCAGTTCCTGCTGCTAACTCTAATACAGATCCGCCAATCTCATCAGCCAATCCCGTGATAAAATCTACATCATTATTTTTCCACCAATTTACCGCATCGTATAGGGCGGGCTCTGAATAAATATTTCGACTCATAATTGCGAAGAAGTTACTGAAGTATTTTGAGATTATATTTCTGTATTATCGTCAATAAAATAAATTATTTTCAATTATTTATAAAAAACTATTGTTAAGTTATGTTTAACGTTGTAGTATTGATAAGCGTTACTTACCTGTTAAGCATTATTTAACGCTATTAACATAATAGAAAGGAAACTTAAATGAAACAGCCTAATGAATACATAAACAACTATGAAAAATCTATTTCTTTAATGGTTTTATCGTGCATTAATGATCTTGAGTTCAAAGTAGGGAATAAAAAACTTATCGCAATTCTCCAAGGATCTGAATCGAATTATATCTTTACAAATGAATTCAATAATAATCCTTTTTACGGATTACTACAAAACTATAACTCTAATCAGATTTCAACAATAATTGAACGATTAGTTGAGCTAGAGTTAGTTGAATCAAAAAAATTAGATCTTGAATATTATATGAGTGTTTTCGATCTGACTTCTAAAGGTAAAGCCGCTCTACAATCTGGTGATTTAGCAACACCTTATTTATCTAATAAATTATTCAAATTAAACCCTACAATTTTTAGTGATGACAATAAAATATTGTTTGAGAGGCTTAGAAAAGTTAGGAAAGAGATTGCTAAATCCATTAATAAGCCAGCATTTATTGTTTGTTCTGATAAAGTATTACGCCAGATTACTTTAAAACTACCCAAAAATGAAGAAAGCCTATTGGCCATAAAAGGAATAGGAGAACATTTTATTCAAAATTACTCATCTCTTTTCCTTAATGAAATAGAGCTAAACCAACCAGAATCACAATATGCTAATAGTTCTAGGTTAATGTGGTAAGAGCAAAACCAGAAAAACTATTTTAAAAAAAACATAATGAAGGAGTTAAAATAAATGAGCAAACAATCACTTGGAGTTCTCGTTCGAAAACTGAGAAAAGGCAAAGACCTAAGTCACCGGAAACTTGAAAAATTAATGAAAAAGATTGACCCTGAAAATGCTGTATCATATGTATCACTCGTACATATTGAAAATGGTCGTTTTAATACAAACAGGGAAACACTTTCATTAATTGCTAAAGCATTAGACTACAATATAGATGCATTATTAGCCGAGAGTGAGCAGGTTAAGGATGATGTGGCTGAAGTTATAAAAGAAAAAGCAGATATAATTCCTGACTTCCTAAGATCAGCAAAAAATTTATCTGAAAGTGATTGGGAAAAATTATCAAAAATGGTTATAAAAATGAGCACCAATAATGATTGACTTCCCTCACATCCCATCTAAAAATATAGAGCAAGCATCTCTCAATCTTATTCAGGAATATGAAAAAGAAATCGGCCAACCTGTTGTTGCACCTATCCCAACAGATGAATTGATTGAATTTCTTGGATATGATATTGATTATAGAAAAGATGGACCTTACAATGATCCTGAACTTTTAGGCGGGTTGCATATTGATGAAAATAAAGTAATCATAAATGAGAATATTATTGACCAAAATGGAAGAATGCATTTTACGGAAGCGCATGAAATTGGCCATATTATTCTTCATGTACCGCTCATACAAAATGAATTCAAAAGTCAAAACATCCTATGTCGTCAAGATGAAGGATTTGCTGGAACAAAAAAAGCACCAGAAGAATGGCAAGCAGATACGTTTGCTGCCTATTTACTGATGCCAAAAGTAATGGTTGTGAATGCATTTAAAGAAATATCACCTACACCAATTACGTTAAAGAATAAATGGTTTTTAAACTTGTTTATGAAAACCAGGACCGCTCGACAACGTGCTGTTTGGCTTGCAGAAAAAGTCATAAAAACTGGGCATTTTGATAATGTATCAAAATTAGCCATGGCGAATCGACTTATTGGGCTTGGACTTATTAAAGGATTAACATACCAAAAGAATTTATGAAATAGAATTGCCAACATACATCGTCTATCATGATTGGGTTCTGCTCGGGAAATGCCATTATCGAAATAACAACAATCAAAAAGGAGAATGTTATGATTAATTCAGGCACAATGGGCATGCCCCTGCACTTTGGGAAAATGCCAAAATGGCTCAGCGAAAGAATGGGCAAAATGGGTTCAACAATTATTGAATCTGTCGCACAAAACTATGGAAAATCAGAAGTCCTAACTCGACTATCAGACCCAAATTGGTTTCAAGCATTTGGTGCTGTTATGGGCATGCAATGGAACTCATCAGGCGTAACCGCAACTGTATTAGGATCTCTCAAACGAAAAATCAATCCAATGGCTTCCGAATTAGGAATTTATATTTTAGGAGGGAAAGGCCGCTACGGATGGAATACACCGCAACAAGTCCGTCGCGTTTCAAATAAACACAGCCTAAAAGGTGATGAACTGGTCCGGGCAAGCCAATTAACTACACGAGTCGATAATAATGCCGTCCAGGATGGGTATAATCTTTATCAGCAATATTTTATATTGTCCGATGAAGGAGAATGGACTGGAATTACCCAAGGGATGAATACAAATAACCGACGCGCTAGAAGATATCATTGGCACTCCCCATCGGTTCGGTCTTTTGTCAGTGATCCCCATGTTGGTATCGTAGGAGAAAAAGGAGGCAAAATCTTAAATCTAGCTGATAGCCGTGCTGATTTTGCTCGAACCAATATCGTGGAACTAACCAAAGAGAATCCAAAAGAAATTATAGATATCTATAAAAACAGAACGCTTCCCAATCGACATGATATACGCGAAAGCGATTTAAATCTCACACGATTAGGAGCTGTACTTCAAATGGCTTACAATAGTGAAATTAATAATTTTGAAGATCTTTTAATGCTTAAAGGCGTTGGACCTCGTACCTTGAAAGCATTGGCCTTAACCAGTGAAATCATTCATGGTGACGCGTCTCGATTTGAAGACCCATCTCGATTTGCATTTGCTGTCGGCGGGAAAGATGGTGTCCCCCACCCTATTGATACAAAAGCCTATGATGAAACGATTGAAATGCTTTCCGATTCTGTGGAAAAATCCAAATTGGGTTATAAAGAAAAATCAAAAGCGCTCAAACGTCTTCATACGGCCACGAAAAATGTGGAATCCAGATATACGCCAACTGCATTCCTAAAAGATATTTTAGATATTGAGTGGGATCATGCTGAAAACAAAGGCGGGATGACATTTATGGGCGAAACTGTGAGCGGTTTAACTCGCGCAATCACTTCACTTCAAAATGCAGTATTATACGGCTCCAAAACGGATAAAAACTAAATATGGCAACCCGACATAACCCATCTAAACCAGACGGTTATGACCCCATCGTTCTCACAAGAGCGGCGGAGCGAACCGTGGTGAAAGGCAATCAACGAAAGTATGCCCGACTCTCACGACCGCTCCGCTTTTATGGGGGAATTACATCTGCGCAAGAAGTAGGGTGCAACTTAAGATGCAAATTTTGTTTTAGTGATAAACCTGTACGACGTCCCCAATCCACGGGAAGATTTTACTCACCCCAGGAAGTCTTTGAAGCGCTCACTCACGGAGCCAAGAAGAATGGGCATAGGCTCATTTCTGCTTCTGCATCCGAAGGAACGCTCGGTAAGAAACACTTATTTGAACTATTAACTCTTGTGGATCAGTCCGATTATATTTTTGTTTTAGAAACAAACGGTATGACAATTGGAAATGATCCATCATTTGCAAAAGAACTATCTCAATTTAAAAATCTTCACGTTCGAGTATCCATCAAAGGATGTACGGCTCATGAGTATAATCAATTGACGGGGGCTGATTCAAGAAGCTATGATTTGCCCTACGAGGCATTGGACTATCTTATGGACGCAGGTGTTTCCTGTAATGTGTGCTTAATGATTTCCTTTAGTACTGCGAAAACAATTGATATTGCTGAAACACGATTATCATCCATTCGACCTGGGCTATTGAAATCTTTAGAGAAGGAGCATATTACCCTATTTCCGAAGGTAGCAACTCGACTCAATAATGAAAATCTTTCCCCAAAAACCATTCGACATCGGGGAAAAATCATGCAATTTAACAAGGAGAATTATTATGTTTGATCAAGCTATTTTAAATGGCGTATTAGGAAAAGGATTTGATTTATTTAATCCTTCTGAACCATCTATAAATGGGCAATTAAAACGGTATGAAAAAATCAAAAGTTTTTTATTAAACCCGGACTTTAACGGTTTTACAAAAGATGATTTATTCATTATGCAATTTATCAAAAAAGGCTGGGGGCATGATATTGCCGCTCTATCGAATATGGCGGAAGCACTGGCAAATCTATATCAAGCAAACCCTTCTAATCGCACGGAATACCAATTACTGTTAAAAGAAGTTGTTTCTCGTGCATTACACCCCAAAGTAAATCCTTATAAAAAAGAGTTTAAAACCGTAAAGTACTTGGGAAAATATGGATACTATTTAGAGCACCTAAATATCATCTTAGGATGTTTCCAAAAGTGTGTAGGTAAGGATTTTATAGAACTCAATGAAAAAATATGTCATCATTTAATTTCTAATTCTATGCAATATGATAATTTCCATGCTGACTTACTCCCTCATGTAAAAATGAAATGGTCTGCAGATCAAGCGGCAATCCTTTATTCTATTTGGCTCTATGATCAAAATAATGGAACATCTTTAGGGGATGATTTAAACCAAAAATGGCTAACCTGGATGAAAACCTTTGGCACCCATAAAGAAACAGGGCTATTTATTACAGAAGTATTAGGCACTCGGAAATATTCAAATCAACCTCGTGGATGTGCCATCGCCTACTTAGTCCATTATATGGGCAGATTTGCCCCTAAAGAAGCAAAACAGCAATGGAAGTTGTTTAAAAAACATATGAAAATGAATGTGATGGGGAAAAGAGGTTTTAGGGAGTTTTTACCGGATTACGATGGCGCTTGGTCTCCTGACTCCGGCCCTATTATTATGGGAGTCGGGATTGCCGCTACCGGCCTTGCTTTAAATGCAGCCAGTACAATTGGAGATAGAAGCACATATCTAGCTATTGAAAAATCCATGAATCCTGTTTATTCCCTTTTTTCAAAAGGCGACATAATACCTGGCTTAAATATGCTTTCAAAAATAGGAACAGATCTGCTCTCATCATCAATATGGCTGAACGCTGAATCAAAAGAAATGACGATATGAATTCAAAAATATCAACTATAGATCATCCCTATTTATGTGGAATTTGTAACTATATTGCCCATGATATTTGGGACCAAGCATCCCATTTAAATATTGCACACAAAGATATTGAAAAGCAATTTAATGATGCAGTTTCCATGTCGGAGCAGGATCTTTATGCTGCGACAGATCTATTTAAAAAGATAATTGAAGATGACCCTGTTACGCTTATCCATAAACTGAATTTAGAATTATTATCTAGAATTATTGCTTGCAAATCAGTTTACGGTGCCGAAAATTTTGGATCATCTAGAAATAATCGATTATTAATTCTCTCGGTTAATAGATTAATCGATTTACTAAAAGATTATCCAAACTCTATTGATCTCCATTTAAATATTGCCGAAACGTATAATTTACTTGATGACAATAAACAATCAATTAAATATTCAGAAAATGCAATAAAATTATTCGGAAGTTCTGATCGTAAAGTTTTAACAGATTCGGATGGAGGAAAAACGATTGCTGGGCTTAGATGGAACGATTGGAATAACTATTACAGAGCATCACTTTCTGTAAATAAAAATGCTCTCCAAGCAAAATGGTATGCCATAAAACTAAACAAACTAAATAAAAGTGTCTGGAAGAACATTTTTCTTGGTATTTGGTCATATATATACATATCTTTTAAGGAAATGCTAACAAAATTAGTAAACATGAACCAAAGAGAACCCGTATGAAAAATCAAGATATACTTAAAAATATTTTAAATAATTTTATTCAATTCAGCCAGTTTGAGAAAGAAATAAAATCTTCTTATATTGATAAAAAGAAATTTGTCATGCTTACTTTTACAGATGGATTAAAGGCGCGTTTTTCTATTCAATATTCAGATAAACTATTAAATGGGAATAAAATTCAATTTAAAGCACGTAAAAACGGGAAATGGCTAAATCCACTAAAAAACCCTGAATTAAATGTTATCAAAGAAGTTTCAGCTAAACCAATTGATGGAACATTAACAATCAATTATGCATCCAAATTTAAAAAAGATGAAAAGGGAGAATATGTCTTCCTCCCACGATGCGCACTTGAAACCCAAGATAAAACTCAAAAAAACCTTATGACCAAATTATATATCCATGATCATCAAACCGATGAACTTGATAATATTTTATTAGGATATGGTAAAATAACAGGGCAATTCGTAGATAAAAATGGCACTTTAATTGTTCATTCAATTCAATCATTTGAACCTGAATTAAGAGAATCTACACTATCCCTTGATTTAATAAATACAGACTTTCGTCTCAATAGTATTTCCGCAAATACGGATTATGGTATTTTTGAAATTAACGCAAGTAAAGTTCCTTTTGATTTTTCACCTGGATATTCCGAAATCAATCATATTTACAAAGGGTATACAATTACCATACATTCCGTTCAAAGAAGAACAGGGAAAGTTGAAAAAGTGGATGGTAAATGGAATGATATTCCCATTTGGATTCAAGATGACAATACATCATGGGATTTTTCAAATGTTGATATAAATAAAATCAATAAAGAAGTGGCTTCCTATCGAGAAAAGATTGAAGAAAATAGACGATTCATCGAAGAACAAAACAGAAAAGAATTCGAAAGACAAAAAATTGAAGCTGACTATTTACGACTTCTGGATAAAGTTAAAAAATCCACTGAATTCCAAAGTTTTAGTTCATTAAAGCAACAATTCAAAGACATTGGAAAAGAAGTAACGGATAAAGATTTAAGGGATTTATTTTTCCATGGCGGCTATGATATAACCATTTTTGACCATCTTAGACAAATGGCAACAGAAACGTATGTGGATAATCTTTCTTTTGTATTCAAAATCCCCAATGAACAAGGAGATAAATTTGTTTGGGAAGTTCCAAATCGTACTTTAGCCACCTATATTTTTAATGACACATTAGATCCACATCAATTATTTGCTCGATTAAAGGAAACGCGTAGAATGGATATACGAAATAATAAAGAAATTCAAGGTGCTTTAGGATTTGATGGCTTTATTATTCATACAACATCTGAAGCATGGATTGATAAATTTAAAAAAGTATTAAAATATTAATGGACTTCATACGAAAAAGTTGAGTCAAAAATAAGCAACATTTTGTAGTTTTCCAGACAATTCAACCGTATAATTGCATGAACCGCACTCATAGGTAAAAAGCGTACCCATCAAGCTCCATCTTCGGCAGTCAACTCACAATATCCGCAGTTTGGAGCAAAAGAAGCAGATAAAAAAAATTAAATATGAAAAAATATTTCATTATTTATTGCAGATTTCTCAAAAACAGTGTTTTTCTTTTATTCGATAAAACACATTTATAGTATTTGAAAATTTCTGCGCCAATAATTCCCTGTGTATCAGCCATTATCAATGTCATCTGCAGCATTTCCGGTAAAACACCTTATTTAACCGTTATTTCTCTTTTACCTATTGTTGTCAAAACATCAAAAGTGTTTGTTTTAAATGTTCCAACACCAGGATAAAAATCTTCTTTTTCTCCAACGGATGTGTAATTATTTGTAATACTCGGTTCGATATATGACAGTTGAGCTCCAGTGTCAAAAAACATAGACATTGATTTACCTTCAACGGTGACATCGATAATCGGAATCCCCATGAAGTCTTTTATATCCAAAACATTTTCATATTCGTCAATAGATAGATTCTCTCCAAATGTGATCTTATTTCCCATTGAGTCAATACATATATCATAATTGTTGATGATATCAGTCCCCATAAGAATATCAACTTGAGTCCCAATATATTCGGATAATGTTGATGTTGTCAATCCCATGTAATTATTCTGTAAATCGTAATCTTTATCAATAAATGAGAAGGAGCCAGATCCAACACTATTAGGTGCTCCAGTATCAAATAGAACAACTAATCCATTTACATCAAAAAGGATATGGCCTGAATCATAATTATACTTAAATACTTTCATTTTATCCCCATTTGTAAGTTATGTCCATAAGTTTCTGTACTTTTAAAAAAGGGGTCACTGTTTTCTCTTAAATTTGTTTTGAACAGAAGCAAATAAAAGGAGAAGAACCATGACCCAAAGAAAAGATACAAATAAAAAGCTAAATGATTCAGACTTTTTAAAACAAATGGTAGGAACCTACTTACAAGAGTATTTAGA
>JADHUI010000002.1 GCA_016784605.1 Fidelibacterota bacterium
ATATCAATCGCATGGCTGACACCTTGAAATCTCTATCATATGTCTTTCTTATTCGTCTATTATCCATTTTGCTTCCTTTCAACTTATTCAAGTTAAAAAGTTGCTTAACTACATGTACACTTTTTTATACTAGGTCCAGATTCTCCTGTAAATGGTATCAAAAAGGAGAAGATGGATTAGAGTCTGCCGTGGTTGATTCTTACGATTGTATCATTCTAGATAGGCGCCTTCCTGATATGGATGGGTTGATTATTTGTCAAGAAATTCGTAATCAAGGAATTAGTACACCTATTATTATGCTTACTGCTATGGCAGATGTTGATCAAAAAGTTGAAGGATTAAATGCGGGCGCAGACGATTATATGACTAAACCCTTTTCTGCAGATGAATTAATCGCTCGATTAAATGCAGTTGTGAGGCGAATTACCTTTCAAAGAAAACCAACAATTCAATTATCCAACATTAAACTAAATCCCGTAAAAAGAACCGTGAGAGTTGATGAACAATTGGTCTCCATGTCCAACCGAGAATTTCTATTATTACAATATTTGATGCACCACGGAGGAAAACCTTTAACTCGGAGTCAAATATTTGATCATGTATGGGATGATTCAACTGGGTCTGAATCCAATGTTGTTGATGTTTATATAAATTATGTTCGCAAAAAAATTGATTTAAATCCAAAGAAGGAATCTCACATTATCACTGTTAGAGGATATGGGTACCGATTTAATGAAGATGCCTAAATTAACACTTCACCGAAAAATTGTTTTTTGGTCCACCTTAGTAGTTGCAACTATTTTAATTGTATATAGTATAGAATCCATTTTGTTAATCAGGAACAAACTTGGGGAAGATATTGATTATCGTTTAGAATCAGAAGCGCATGAAATTGTCCAAACATTTGGGCTTCAAAATGGACAAGTAAAAATTATACATGAATTTGAGTGGGAAGAGCCCCACCATATTTCAGAAGAAGATGCAATCTATATTGTATATGTGGATGAAAACCGGAAAGAAATAATAAGATCAAAAAATTATGAGGGAAAAGCGTCTCCAGTTTCATCCCTTTCATTTGATTCCTTAAAAACAACGTTTAAAACAAACTTAATTAACAATATAAAAATTCGATTTGCAGCTAAGCCTTTTAGGTTAGAAGAAAAACACAGAGGATGGTTGATTACAGGTATGACGTTTGATGGTTTGAAACATGTGCAATCCGTTATACTAGGTGTATATGCTTATATTTTCCCTATCGCAATGTTGATTGCTTTCTTAGGGAGTTCAGTTGTGGCTAGAAAGGCACTGGAACCCGTATTGGATATTTCTGAAACAGTTCGAAATATTCATGCTAGAAATTTAAATCAGGAACTCACCGTTTTAGACTCAAAAGATGAAATCGCCCATTTGGCAGAGACGATTAATAATCTTCTAAAAAGGTTGAGGATAAGTTTTCAAACAATTCGTCAATTTACAGCAAATGCGTCTCATGAATTAAAAATCCCATTATCGATCGTACAAGCAGAATTAGAACAATTACAAAAAGTTGATCAAGATACTTTAAAGAATGATTCATTAGAAAGAACTAAACTTGAATTAAATCGTATGGCGAAACTTATTGATGATTTATCGACACTGGCTAAAGCAGACACAAATCAAATCATGATTCATAAACAATCTGTATGGTTAAATGATATTATTCATGATGAAATTGAGCGCTATCGACGTAATGCAAATGAAAAACATATAGCCTTGATTGCAGAACAATTGCCATCTGTTTCTGTCCATGCTGATCCTCATTGGATGCAGGTATTGGCATCCAATTTATTGGATAACGCCATTAAATTTTCACCGAATGATTCAACAATTGTCGTTCAAATCATTGAGAAAGATGAACGTTTTTTTGAATTAAGTGTTACAGATGAAGGCCCGGGGATTCATGAAACAGAAATTGAAGATATAACACGTCGGTTTTATAGATCAGAACCAGCTAATAACATATCTGGTAGTGGACTGGGATTATCGATTGTTGAGTGGGTTGCCGAGTCTCACGGTGGGCAAATTGATTTTAGAAATAATGTCGGAGGCGGATTAACCGTTACTTTAACAATCCCCAAATAATTTATTTTAATAAATAATTTTCGATCACCCAGCCACTGCCGAAAATAATACCTCCGGCAAGAAGCAATTTTGGGTCCATCAAAGTAGGGAATTTGATAATAAATCCGATTCCAATAACGGTCATGCCTAAAACTTCTAACGCTTTCGCTAAATAATACATTATAAAGATTTATCCATGTCATTTAGGAGAGCCACTTGATCTTGGAATGCAGTATTCTTTATTTTTAAAGCATAGAAATAATATAGAATCCCGACAAGAAATAGTTGTCCATGTAACCACCCTATGGAAAAGTTATTATCGGCCGCACCCCCTAATATAAATATAATTCCAAATAGAAGAACCGTTAAACTAACATGCTTATAAATGGGTCCTTTTATTTTTGCCATTTTAATTTGAAAGACTTGTGCTTGGTCTAAGTGGGCTATAAGCGGTTTATAGGCTTTAGATGTCGCTATAAAAAAGTACATAACCAATGTTTCGGTTAATGATAAAATGATGATGGTTACGGTAGCGATACGCGGGTGATTAACACCCCATATAAAATTGTGCGTGAAACCAGCATATCCTGTTATTAACAGTAAAATTGTTGTCATGCCCATCAATACATAACATGAAATTAAAAATGTCCACATTTGTTTGTTTTCCTTAAAAAGAGAAGGCGGGAATTTCGATTAAAATAATCTTATAATGGAATGAAAAGATCATAAAATATATTCAAAATGTCGTTTTAATATTCCGTGTGGAAAAAAAGTTATTATTTAGTAAGTGGCTAAGTATTGTTCTAGCTATGACCCTTATTGCTTGCACTGATAAAACAACTTATTCAGTTGTTGGGACGGTGGCGGATATTCAATCTGCAGAGAATACAATTATAGTTAAGCATGATTCCATTCCCGGCTTGATGATGGCAATGACCATGCCATTCCATGTGAAAAATATTAAAGAAATTGAACATATTTCTCCTGGAGATAGTGTCCATTTTGACTTTATTTGGATGGATGAAACTACTTATGCACAAAATTTCAGTGTTATGGGGAAAGGAAAAGAGATTGAAAATGAAGATGAATTTTGGGAGGAAGAATCTTTCAAAAAGAGTTTAGGCGATATCATTGATAATGGCACTTTTCTTAATGACATTGGTGAGCCCGTTCAATTATCTGACTCTGATGGAAAATTTAGAATTATTTCTTTTATTTTTTCCCGATGTCCTATGCCCAATATGTGCCCCGCAGTTGTATTCAAGAATCAATATCTTGCCAGTGCATTCAAAGAAAATAACCGAGTGGACCTAATCATGATCAGCTTTGATTATGAATATGATTCACCCAAAATTTTGATGGATAAATATGGACCAGCTGTTTCGCTATATCCGAATTGGTATGTTTGGTCTAGCCAAAACTATTCTTCGGATATGATGTGGTTAGCAAAACAAACAGGGTTTGAGTTTTGGGGTGTAGAGCAGAATCAGATTGGTCATAATCTCCGAACAATTGTTTTGGACCCGAACAGGCGCTGGCTTAAAACGTATGTGGGGGATCAATGGCGCGGAAAAGATATAAAGGATGAATTAAATCAGATAATAAATATTTATTAATAAAAAAGCCCCAGCAATAGCTGAGGCTTTTAAACAAAAACTCAATTTAGAATTTACCACTCATCTTCGTCATCCCATTCGTCTTCATCATCATCGCTTTCTTCTTCTCCGAATTTGTATCCATTTTCATTGAAATAGTTTTTAACAATTCCTGAAATATCTTTTTGGCCTTTCATATCCCAAATAAAGTCGCGAATACCTTCCAACATTGCTGTGGTATCTCCATCCAATGCTATTAGATGTTTCCCATAAATATCTGCGGCATAATCATCCTCAAATAAATCTGGTGTAGGGAGGAAGGGAGCTGGCATTTTAGTTCCGGGCATAATAACCATGGGATCATTTAGCCAATCCACAATCCAATCAGCACGAAGTCGATCTTTTGCCATGGCTAAATTAGGTGCCCAAGCTTGAGCTCCTTGAATTGGGAATGTCGCACCATAGAAATGGCAATTATTGCATGCGCCAAAATCTGCACTTGCTAGCTTTTCACCTGCTTTATATTTAGCATCAATAGATACGGAATGGTCTGTCTCATAAGCTAATAATTGATTATCAGAATATTGAAAAGATCGTATAATAGAATTCCATTGATCATCTGTCATATTAAAGGAAGGCATCCGAACTTGCAAATTTGGACGAATAGTTGTGGGGCTATTAAAAAATTTGAACAACCAACTTGGTTGTGTTTTTCTACCTTGTGTATTCAAATTGGGTGGCGAAAGATCTGGCGGGCCAATTACATCGACAATTTGTCCACCAAAATCGTCAATAATATGACACCCTTGACAATTAAATTCTTTGATAAGTTTACGACCTTCATAAACCAATTCATCACTCACATATTGATCCGCAAGCATTTTAGTGCTTACTTCTTTTTCAGAGAAACTCAATATAGCTGTTACAAGTGCTTCAACTTCTATGTCACTGAAACCAAAGTTGGGCATTCTCAACTTATCTTCTGCAGGTGATTCTTTTCCATAATCGAAGATTCTAGGGTTCTCGAGTTTCCGTTTAAACCAAGCATGATTCACGTGTTCAATATCATGGATATAGCCAAAATCGAGTTTATCAACAGGCTTAGATCCTTCAAAAGTTAGTTCAGTACCAATTGGTTTTGCATCTTCATATCCAGGGATATTGTGGCATCCAAAACACCCATAATACCGGAAACTTTTATCAGCAACATAATCAATTTTTTCATCATGAGACATATTTGCTAATGAAGATTTTGCAAATGCTTCTGTATTCATTTTAGATAACCAACCAAAAGCAATTTTATCTAATTGATTTTTATCTAACTCAATATTTTCCATTGCTTCAAAGTCCGGATTTGTGAAGGACCTTAAGTAGGCGGTAATATCTTTAGCTTCTTGGTCAGATAATCTCAAATCAGGCATGCGGGTGCCCGGCCAATATTCGCTCGGATTTTTAATCCAATTGTAAACCCATTCTGCAGATCCCTTTGATCCAAGTCCAATTAAGTTAGGCCCATGGTCTTTAAGAATAGACTCAATTGAAATGTCTTCAGAAATCATTTTTTCATCCGGTTCAACAATATGACACCCTCTACAACCAAGCGCATTAAAAAGGTCTTCACCATTTACAGCATCTCCCATAAATAGATGATCATTTTTTGTGGATACTTCTTTACCATCAGGAAATAAATATTCTACCATGGCAATAATTTCTGTGTCATTGCGTTTAGTCATTTCAGGGCTAGAATTATTATCTTGGCCAAAGAAGTGAGGCATACGTGTATTATGTCTAAATGATCTGGGTGCCTTTATCCATTTAGCGGTCCAGTTTTTATCTAGTTTTTCCGAGACTTTTGCCAAATCTGGGCCCGCTTTACGTCTTTCTTGATAGCGTTGAATCAAATGGCAGCCATTACACCCACTTTTTTCAATGAGAGATAATCCAAGGGTTAGTTGATCTGCATCATTGATATAAGCTTCTTTCTGGTGGCATTTAAAACAACTTGCTTCGGTGTAATTAGTGGGAAGCATTGGTTGTAACCAGTGATGCATTTGTTCCCAATCATATTCTTTTTCCCAACGAACTTTTTCTTCTTCCGAATTTGGCATATGAACTGCTGAGACAAATGATGTTCCTCGGGCTCGCCCAGAATGACATCCGGTACAACCAAAATCAGACATTGGATGGGGTGATGCTGAACTTAAAAAGGTATCTAAATTTGGGTGAGTCCGGTATGGTTGTGCTGCATCTACAAAATCCGGGTTTGTAATTCCTAAATGGCAACTTGTACAGCGGTCCACAGAAGGAACTTGAGTGAAATTCACATTATACTTGATGTCAGGAACCACAATTTGCTTCACTTTATAATATGGATTCATAAAGTCAAGAATAGGCAAATCTCGGACTAAATCACCTACTTTATTCATGAAGGACATATGTTTTCTGTCAATTTTTTCTAACTTATTTTGTACAAGTTGAACATCAGCTAATACTTGATTCAAATCTTCGGTGGAAGCTTTAACGGCACGGTTCATTTCTTTAATGAGTAATTCAGTTTCATCAATGTCAGTTTCTGTAGCTTCTTTTTTTAATTTATAATCATGGAGCAATATATTTGCATTCTCAAATGTTTGTCTATTTTCAACAGAATGATCATCGCCATGAGTAACGCCGTGCGTATTATCTTTCTCCACTAAATATTTTAAAGCATCAATTTGTGATTTTTGACCTTGGTAATCCATATTATGTTTATAAAAAATACCTTTTAAAGTCACGAGTCGAGATTCTAAGGAATCTGCCAGATGTGTTTTTGAGTCTAAAATGTTTTGAGCATCCTGAGCTTTTTCTTCATATGAGACACGTTCAATTTTAACCGCTTCTAATTCTTCGGCTAATTCAGCTTCAGCCATTTGAATTTCAAGCTGTCTGAAATTGCGTTGATATACTTTGTATTCGTCGTCATTATCATCAAAAAACATCCATACAAATGAAGCCATAAATAAGATGCTAGAAATGGCGAACCATTTATTTAGTTGATGAATATTCCAATATCTTTCGTCGTTTTTAAACATATTTCACTCTAAATGTTGAAGAACCATTCTGGAATGGCTATGATGTATTTAAGATTAAAAAGCCAGCGCATATACATTTTAATGGGTAGGGCTAACATGGATAAGCCAAACAACATTATAAAAGTATATCGTACGGGTCCTATTTCCTGAAAATAATTTTTTAGCCAAGATTTAGCCAGCAAGATTGGGAGAATGCCCATGTAAGCAACTAAGACAAGAAAACCGATACCTTCCCGAATAAGAATATTAGCAGGTAATCCAGTGCCTAATGTTTTAACCCAAATATATTCAGAAAGATTTACATTATTTAATGGTACAACTTTATGAGCATCCCAATATTCGAATGGACCAAAAAAGTTCCAATTGGGCCCTCGGAAAAAGGTCCCTATTACAATTAGGAATAGCCATAAAACGAGCCAACCATACATGAAAATAAACATGCCAATACGTCGCTCTTTAAATGAATAATATCCGTCACCTTTTTTATTAATGTCCATATATGGGATGGCCATCATGCCAATAATAATAAACATGGGAAATACAATTCCTGCAATCCAAGGATCGAAATACACAAGCATTTCTTGTAAACCTAAAAAGTACCATGGCGCTTTTGATGGATTTGGTGTTGCTGCTGGATTAGCAGGTTCTTCTAATGGTGCTGCTACAAGGATAGACCATACAATAAGAAACACCATAAATAATATGAGAGCAATGAATTCAATATATACTAAATCAGGCCAGACCAATACTTTATCATCTGGATCATTGTACTCGTTTGGTTTTAGTCCATTTTCCAATCGTTCATCATTTAAATATGCCTGATACATACTCCACCAAATAGTAATAAACATGGAATAAATCATAAGAATAATTGGAAAATTATCTGCTTTTGTTAATGTTACATGAAAGTTTGGATCAAAATACCCGACAACAAAGAAAAATGTTATGGCAAACATGCCTCCATAAAATCCAGGTTTCGTCCAAAGACGCCAAATACCAAATTTCCGATGTATTTTTTCAAACCAATCTGTTGGCGGAAAAACAAACGGAAACGCAACAGTCAAAAATGTGAAACTGACCGTTGGCGCTGATAGAATATCAATTATATCTTTAATTGTTTGAAGCACAAGTAACCTCGTAATTTGAGTTTAGAGTGGACCTGATATACCGCCATCTTTCCGAATTCTCCAGAAATGGACAGCCATCAAAATCATTGTAATGAATGGAACACCAATACAGTGTAAAACATAGAAGCGTAATAATGAAGCTTCCCCAACAAATCGCCCGCCTAATAAGGCAAAACGTACATCCGAACCTGCATGGACTAAATTAATATCACCAATAGCCAATAAGGATGCTCCCGGTCCTTCATGCCCAATAAAAGGATGAGCTCGTGCCATGTTTGTTCCAACGGTAATCGCCCAAATAGCTAATTGATCCCAAGGAAGTAAGTATCCTGTGAAGGATAAAAACATGGTTAAAGTCATAAGAAGAACACCGACACCCCAGTTGAATTCACGTGGCGGCTTATAAGAACCTGTCATGAATACTCGAAGCATATGTAACCAAACGGTTAAAACCATTGCATGTGCACCCCAACGATGTAATTCACGCATTATGCCTAGAGGCACTTGTTCTGCCATATCAATTATGTCGGTATAAGCATATTCTACTGTGGGCCGATAATAAAACATGAGAAGAAGACCCGTAATAGTTAGTACAATAAACAGAAAGAAGGACAATCCACCCATACACCATGTATAGCCAATTTTGACAGCATGTTTTGGTATTCGCGCAGGATGAAGATGGAGGAAAACACTCCCCAATATTGCTTGCATTCGTTGACGTCGAGAACGAGGCACACCAGATCGAATAATAGATTTCCAAACCTGAGATTCTCCCATTCTTTCTAAAAATGATTTTTTATTTTTATTTTCCATATTACTTTAAAATTCCTATTAAACTTTTAAGAAGGATTCAGCGTTTTCCCATTCGCCTTTTTCCCATTTGAAACTTTTTGTTTTATCCACCAAAATTTGGCCATCTGTTGCAACTGAAATTTTATATCTTTCTAACGGACGAGGGGCAGGACCTTCAAAATTTATGCCGGTCATTCGAAATCCACTTCCATGACAAGGGCATTTGAATTTATTTTCTGTTCCAAGCCAATTGGGTGTACATCCTAAATGGGTACATACCGTTGAAAGGGCAAAAATGGATTCTTCATCTCTTACCATCCAAACATTGAATTTTTTCTTATATCGTGTATCCACAAAATTCGAAGCATAATCGTTTGGGAATCCCGCTTTAAATGTTTGAGGTGGCTCAAATAATACATTCGGAAAAAGAAAGCGAACTATAACGGTGAAAAATCCACCCGTTGCGGCAGAAAATGCAATCCAACCCACAGTCATCCATCTGAAAAAACCGCGGCGCCCGAGCGCATTATCATCTTTTTCTGCTGGAGTTACAGAAGCAGGCGGTGTTGTTTTAATGTCTTCAGTCATAATTTAAATAACCCTATTGTATGCTGATTTTAATGATTTTATTGCTGCATCGCGTATAGCCAAATTAGGCTCTGATGTGGCAACTTTTGCTAATTGATCTTCAAATTGATTATCTGGAAATTGGGCAGCGATATATATTGCTACAAGCATTGCTTGATTTTTTTCATTTTCATCTACTTCAGGAAAAGAGTCAAAATACGAGCGATCCATTAAATTCGTAATAATGTGATTACCAGATTGGTCTCCCATTTTAGCCAATGCTATCGCGGAATCCCAACGAATATTTGGTTCTTCATCTTCTAATAATTTTTTTAATGTTGGAATGGATTTTAAATGCCCGATCTTTCCGAGAGCAATTGTCGCAGCCAATCGTTCTTCTACAATTTTAGAATTGAGAGATAATTGGTCCAAGGAAGATACAGCTTCTTCGTATTGAATCATCCCGATGGCTTGAATAGCCGCCAGCCGAGCAATACGGTCTTCATCAGACAGCCCCTTTAATAGAGTTGGTCCAAAAACAGCTCTTCGCGTTTGTCCCATAGCGAGAGCAAGATATGTTCGAACTTTAGCATCATCATGAATGGACTTTTTATAAGCTGAAATCATTTGATTGTTGAAATCCATCTCATCAGGGATTAAATCGGGTTGTGCTAGAATTTTTGATAATTCATAAGCTGACTGCCAACGTTTAGATGCAGAACCTGCCCGAACATCATTTAAATAATCATAAGCATTGTTGGATTCAAAAGTGATGAATTTAAATAAAAGAAAAAATACAGCACCAAAAATAGCAATCATGAATGGAACGAGAAAGAAGGAATAAAACAGGACATAAATCCTGCTATTTTCTTTTGCATTTAATTTGTCTTTTAAACTCATTTATTTCATTTCCGATTTAGATTCAATTTTATCCCAAACAATATTAAGGCGTTTTTCTAATTTTCTTACTTTTCTCTTCATGGAAAAAAGTTCGCTTACCAAAAGTAGCGCAAATATTAATGTAAGAATTGTTATTAAAGGTAAAATGTTCATTTTTCACCTGTAGCTTGATTTGAATCATTTTTTAACTGTAATCCAAGTAAGATGGGAAAAAAGAATAATATGATCAGTCCTACACCTAGGAACCCTACAGCCCAATGCATATGATCCATTAACCACGAAAGAGTTAGCCATTTAAAATCCATTTTATAATACCCAATAAACCATGGTAATGTAAACAATGAGCAAAAGAGTTGTTACCACCATGGATATCCATTGCGATCGACTAATTTTTGGTGTGGAACTATTGGAAGACATATTATGATTTGGCTCGCTTAGCTTTGACAATGGCCGCTTTAATTTTGCCTCGTAGAACTCGACTCTCCAAAGCATTTATTTCATCCATATCCCCAGAAATACCATCAGCGATTAATCTGGCAATCAATTCGTCTTCAGATTCTGATGAAGATGGTTCTTCAATTGAAGCGGGTGTTGAACTGATTTCTGGCATGGGAGGTACCGCACCCGTTCTCTTTGCCCTGACTAATCCAGCCTTGGCTAATCCACGAGTTGGTTTTTCTGAAATACTATTAATCACATCCATATTTCCTTGAATGCCCATGTTGATCGCATAAGCAATGTATTCTTCACGTGACCCAAATCCGCCCCATTGGGATTCTGTAGAGTCTTGACTTGACTCACTTTCAGTTTGATTGAAATCTACTTTTGGTACAATGGAGTCTAAGGATGATAATGTATGAGCTTCACGATCATAAAACCGTCTTATAGATAAGAACGAAAATAAACCTTCACATTTTTTATGATATTTAACAAATACACCCAATTCATGCACATCCAATGAAAAAGTAATCACTTCTTTATATAATGGACTAAATCGCATTTCGAGAATCAATTCTTTCTCGGGTTTGAATGACTTAATCGTGCATTTGAAATAGTTAGATAGGGAAAATGGTCGAATTTTAAATTGTGTGCCTGATTTTAATTCAATTCTATCAAAGGAAAATTGTGACACATACCGATCAACATCCACAATGGGTAATGCTCGCTGGACGCGAGGCATCCACACATTTAATAGACTTAATGAAGTAATCGTTTTCCAAAGAATATCTGGTGTCGTTGAAAAAAAGTGCTGAATGGTACTTTCTGCACAAAAAGGGGAAAACGATGATGTGGCAAAATTCGCATCAGGAGTCGGGAAAACGGATGATTTATATTGGGGTACTGCACGTGATACGCCTGATATTTCTAAATCATGCGTTGTATAATGTTTCACCCGTCCATCAGCCGTTTCAACTTCAAACCGCGTTGGGTAGTGATATATTTTTTTTAATGTTCCTTCTTCCCCCGTAGAAAGAACTTTACAGGTTGTCCCTAAATCGACCTGATGTAAACTCATACTTTTTTTACTTTTTTTAAATTGTGACGACAACTCAATGATTCATACCATTATTGCGTCAAATACAGACACGGAAGATATTAAGATATTTCATTAAATGAAAAAAATATTTCATATTTATGCTTATAGTTTATAGATCAAATAAATGATTAAATTAATCATCTCAAAATGAAATATTTTTCACGATTTTCAATCATAACAACCTTATTAACTTACATCCTAATATTTGTAGGCGGTCTAGTTCGTGTATCAGGCGCAGGAATGGGGTGTCCCGATTGGCCAAAGTGTTTTGGTCGTTGGATTCCACCAACGAGCCTTGACCAATTACCGTCCCATATTGATCCTGCTCAATTTAATATCGTCTTAGCTTGGATTGAATATTCTAATCGTTTAGTCGGTGTGGTTATAGGACTCATGATAACCGCTACATTGATTCTTGCATATAAATATTATAAAAATGAAAAAAAAGTAATAATGCCCATTTTTATTTCTTTCGTTTTAGTTGGGCTCGTTGGATGGCAAGGAAGCCAAGTTGTTGGGACTGTCCTTAATCCATTTACGGTTTCTCTCCATATGGTTTTAGCTCTTTTTGCAATCTCCTTTCTCATAGCGGGAACTCAGAATGCTTATTATTTGGCTTATCCCGATGATGAAAAAAACAGCTATTATCCTTGTAAAATGAAATATGGCTTTTGGGTCATGGGAATCACATTGTTTATAGAAATTATTTTAGGGACAGAATTAAGAGCTGGATTGGAAATGGTGCGCAGAGATAACCCACTTGTTGAAAGTATATTATTGCTCAAAATGATGGGGCCATTTAAATATATGCATACAATATTGGGTATAACACTTGCAGGTGCATCTTGGTGGATTTGGTATTATTTTACACAAAAAAGTGAAAATGCATCACCGACAACAAAACGAGCTAGTTTAGCCATAATGGGATTAGTGATAATTCAAATCATCGTTGGAGAGCTAATGGTATTCTCAAGTGTGAACCCCATTTATCAATTATTTCATATGTGGAGTGCAACCTGGGTTTTGGGATTGCTCATTGTAGAATACGGAGCTTGGAAACGGTCCGGAGATTTAAATTGAAAAAAGAATCCATCATTTTAGCTGTCATTATGGTTCTAGGGCTAATGGTTATTGGAGCTACTTGGGTTGTTAAACAAGCATCTCAAGCACAAAAATCTGCCATTCCAACTTTAAATAAGGTACCGTCTTTTTTAGCCATATCGCATTTGAATCAACCTTTTACTGATAAAGATTTTATAGGAAGAATTACAATATTGGACTTCATGTTTACCCAATGTACAGGTCCTTGCCCAATCATGTCTTCAAATATGAAAAAGCTTTATGACCAATACGCTAATGTAGAACATGTGCAATTTGTTTCCATTACGGTTGATCCTACAAATGATGATATTGAAACGTTGGCGGCTTATGCAGACGCACATGAAGTATTTGATGATCGATGGCACTTTTTACGTGCAGAAAATCCAAAAGTAGCTGAATTAAGTCAAAATGGGTTTAAATTATATGCCAAAGAATTGCCTGTGGGACATGCGATTAAATTTGTATTAATTGATGAAAGAGGGAATATTCGTCAATATTATGATGGTTTAGAAGAAGCCAGTATCGCTATCTTGCGCTCCAATATTAATCAATTAGTGAAAGATTTGAACCCTTAATGGAAAAAGAATACAAACCAGCCCCAACACGATTTAGTGCCTTTGTGGAATTAACAAAACCACGTATTACTCTATTAGTTGTGATTACAACAGCTTTTGGATTTTATTTAGGCGGGCGAGGGTTTCAATCTATTTTCCCCTTGATATCTGTTTTAATGGGGACAGCCCTTGTCTCTTCAGGAGCAGGTGCAATTAATCATTATATGGAACGAGAAACAGATCGGTTAATGATACGGACCCGCAATAGGCCCATTCCTGCGGGAATTTTGCAACCAGAAGAAGTATTTTGGTTTGGCTTTATTTTAATATTTTCCGGTGTATTTATTTTATTAGCCTTTGTCAATTTATTAACGTCGTTTATGGCTTTATTAACGGCCTTTTTGTATATATTTATTTATACTCCTTTAAAAAAGGTAACATGGTTAAATACCTCCATCGGAGCAATTCCAGGCTCTATTCCCCCTTTAGGTGGATGGGCAGCTGCAACAGGACAATTGGATCAGGCGGCTTGGGTTTTGTTTGCCATTATGTATTTATGGCAACATCCACATTTCTATGCGATTGCCCAATTATGTAAACAAGATTATGCACGAGCTGGTTTACAAATGTTACCTGTTTTAGACAATTCTCTGAAAAGAACAAATAGGCAAATATTATGGCATTCCGCATTATTAATTCCTATTTCGGTGTTACCGTCATTGTTGGGTATTTCTGGTTCACTTTATTTTGTGGGAGCCGGTATTATGAGTATTGGGTATTTGTTAGCAGGATTACCCATTCTTCGAAAAGATCAAATGGATAGAGCTAAATTTTTATTAAAAGTATCCGTTATTTATCTTCCTGCTTTATTTGCCCTTATCATCATTGATTTATCTTATTAGAATATAAAAAAGTAATGCAGAATCAAGATTCATTCTGGCTTAAAATAATCTATATTTTTTCCGCAATTCTAGTCATCGCAGTAGCATTTTTAATTCTTGGTCCACGTCCAGAAGGTTTGGATTCTGCAATCGATGTTTCATTTTTGCCCAAAGCAAATGTTATTACAAATGGATTTACACTTTTCTTTTTATTGAGTGCATTTTATTTTATTCGAAAGAAACAAATTACAAAACATCGAAATAGGATGTTATCAGCCTTTGCTTCTTCGACAGCTTTTTTAGTTTCTTACGTCATTTACCATTGGTTTAAAAGTGGCCCTAAATTATATACGGGAGATTTTACCACTCTTTATTATGTCATTTTATTTTCTCATATTTTGCTTGCTACGGTGATTATCCCCATGGCGCTTATTACTCTGTATCGTGGATGGAATAATCAGTTGACTAAACATAAATATATTGCAAAAATAACTCTCCCGATTTGGTTATATGTTTCGGTTACGGGTGTTGTGATTTATTTCATGTTATATTAAAAAAATTTCACACCAAGCGACTAAAAATACCAACAGCGAGTTCTATCCATATGGTGATGAAAATGGCTATAATCAGAATCATCATATAAATGCGCCGGCTACCTGAAATATTTCTATATACCAAAACAATCAAGCTTCCTGCGGTAAAAAGCATCAAGCCCATAATAATGAAATCTATGTAATCCCAATTCACTTCATGTGTGAATTGCATTGCAATCAAAGGAATAAGTAATAGCACACCCGATATAAGAGCAACCCAATTGAAAATGCTGTTCCGCATAATTACTTCATTAATTTTCTTGTTCAAGAGGATAATCGCTTGGTGATCTGCCCAATAACGATGTTAATAAAATTTCAAGTTTTTATATACTTCGTTTGCCCCATTTGAAATAAAAATAGTGGAGACTACAAATGAAATAACGATTATTTTTTGAGAAACAACTTGAAAGGTTAAACCATATAAAGAATCTTTCCCATCTGGGCCAAATTCTAATATTAATACATAGCCAAATAAAATGCATGCAAACACAATATATAATAAAGCATATTTGTTTTCCCATTCTTGCGATTTATAAATAGCGACAATATATAAAATAGCCGTAATTAAATAAGATCGAAATGCCCAATGAACAAAAAACATATGTGCATCTAAATATAAATTGGATGGGGTTAGTGCAATTCCAGAAAATGCAATCCCTGACGTAATGGCGATTATAGATGCAATGATCGCTATTTTGTATGTTATTGGATTTTGTTTAAATAACATTGGCAAATAAAAATAAAATAAGCATGTAAGAAGCCCAATGATTAATAATCCATTATTAAAGAAAAAACTTGCATAAAAATTTGGTGTACCATCCATGGTTTGAGTTTGTCCTAAATCACTAAAATAATTTTGACTAAAAACATATGATTCACACGCGGGATTTTGGTAAGTGCCTCCAGGATAAATAACCATGGCAATCATATTAAACAAAATAAACCCAATTGCTCCATAAAAGGGTAAACGAAAAGCAAAATACTCTATGGATATACCATTATTTTTAAACATATGTTTTTGAAGTTTGGTTGATATTAATCTTGCAAGTTAATTAATAAATACCGTTTTCGTGAATAGATATTAATCCCTTATTTTTGTTATAACTCATATCACACATTGCTGATTCTGAAATACGGATAAATCATTCCATCATTTAAGTAGAAGCATTTTCTTTGTAATGGACTTCTTTCCGATTTTGATAGAATAAAAATAGACACCTGAAGGTAAAGCATTTGCATCCCATTGAAAAGAATAAGAGCCGGGTTGCATATTTTGATTAACCGGTTGATCAATCAACTGGCCGTTAATACCGTGAATTGAAATATGAACTAAACCGGCTTCTATTATTTCAAAAGAAATAGTTGTCTTAGGATTGAATGGGTTAGGATAATTCGATAAATAATTATGGGATATAACAAGCCCTTCTTCCAAACTTAAGTTATTCGCTAATTTTAAAGCCACGGGACGATGGTCAGAAATAGTTTCGTAATATTCATCGAATCCATCATTCATATATTCATCAATGGGAATTGTATAAATAGTTGAACTCGCATTTCCAAAACGATCAAAGAGTTCGTTTGTGATAAAGATGTGATCAATATGCGACGGCCAATAGGGATAGGACCATTCAGAACTTGTTCCATTTGCAATTTCAATATCGGCGAAAAGAAAATTCAAATCATCATCAAGGATTATCTGAAAAACATTGTTTGACGACGGATCTGTAAGGATATCGTTTAAATCACCTAATACAATAACCTTTTCATCAGGCAGATTCAAGTCGATATACTCTTTTAATAATAGACTGGCATCATATCGGCGTGTTTCTTCATCCCATGGGTCAGACAGATTCATTGACCCATCGCCACAACATTTGAAATGATTATTAATGATATAATGTTCCTGGTTTTGATAATTCATTTCCATCACCAAAGGCGAACGAGGAAAGGGGCGCCAATAAGGTTCTTCGATATAAATTTCATAAATAGAGTCAATCTCAATCATATTTGTTTTATACACATAGGCTAAACCGCCAAACCAACTTGATTTAAAATAGTAATCATACCCATCTATGTTTTCAATCATTTGTTTAAACATATTTGTATCACTTATTTCCTGGAGTGCATATAAATCAATATCAAGAGCTTCAATAATAGTTGAAACAGAGTCAACAGTTGATTGTCCATTTTTTGGAAACCATTCAATATTCCAAGTCATAATTTCCAATGTATTGTTTGTCCCAAAGGATAAATCGCTCAAATTTTGAGCATATAAGGTTGAACAAAAAATAACAATTATAATGTAGTATTTACGCTTCATCTCTAATGCCACTCTTATTGGATGTATTTAACTAATCCACCAAATTCGGGATCAATTTGGAAACCCATCTTATAAAAGAATTTTTCATGGAAAAACCCAACGGTTGCATGAGTAATTCCACGGGCATTTAGACGATTAAAACATTCATCCATTAATTTGTGACTTAAATTATTTTTTTGGAATGCTTTTTTAATCACGACCCATTCAATATGCACATGTTTAGACGATATATTTTTCCAAAAGACCCCACCGGCTAATTGGTTTTGTTTATCAAATATGAGTAAAAATTCATGATTAGCCTGGAAGAGTGCATTCAAATCTGCTTCCATTAAAGCAGAATGGAATTTGGCGATTTCTTTCGGTTTAAACGGAGGGCGAACGCGGTACAACTGATGATTCGAATCTTCTACTTGTACCACAAGATCTAATTTTTCCGTTTCACCCATCTCTAAGGATACAAGTTGAATATAATCTCCAGATTCAAGGTTTTTAAAGAGCATTTTTGCAAGGAAAAATTCTTCATCTTCTGTCAGTTTAATTTCATTTTTAATATATTGGATGCGTTGGGCAATGGACATGGGGTCCATTTTTTTATTACGAAGATTTTGTATGATTTCCTTAAAGGCTTCTATTAATTCTTTGGAAGAGTGTTTAAAACAAGACATCATAAAAAAGCGCACACGTGTTTCGGGATAATCATCCATGAGCGTATCTAAATGATAATCTTGGTACAATTCTTCCAAAATAGAAGAACGCGCGCTTCGAGTTGCATCTGTATTAAGTTCAAGCCAACGCTCGTATCGAAGCGATGCAAAAACCACTGGTTTTGTTAAAACACCCATTTCTTTGGTTTCTGTAATAAATTGTTGAATTCGATCTGCTGTACAATCCAATTCTTCAAAAGATTTTCGTATAGATTTTTTGTCCAAAGTACGAATTAGTTTTTCAAGCATGGGAATTCCTTGATTTACGGTAGCAACCCGTAGAGTACATGTGAATATAATTTCCCAATCAGCCATTCTTTTTAATCCGGGAAATTGATTTTCAGTTTCTAAGATAAATTGATGAAAGAGTGTTAAATATAGAGTGGCGATTGAATCAACAGGCTCACGATCGGAAATAGATATTAATCGACGTCCGCGAGAATAATCGTGTTCAGGAATGATTAAATTGCGTGGCGATGGATTTTTAATATTCAAAGTATAATTGGATCGACCCCAAAATTCTAAATACGTATAAATACCATTCCACATAAAATGGAGCCAACGCATTTGCCATCGATCTTCCGTACGCCTATTATGAATTTCATTTCGATTTCTTTCTAAATACTGAAATAACGTTTCACCTGGAATATATTCTTCGGTATAAACGTCAAATCCCGGCCAATATCCGCCAAAATCTTCAACAAGTTTATCATCTTTATATGCGGGCCCCATGAGAATCAACCATCGTGTTTCGTCTTCTAAAAAGGACCGATCCAATTGTTCATTCACGTTCATGACAAAATTATGAATCCCCAATGTTCGGGTTCGAACTAAAATTCTGAAAACACTTTTTCCATGCCGCGATCCTAAGTGTGTGACCCAAATTCCTTTTATGGGTATATCATCCAATTGAATCAAACAATGATTTGAAAAGATAAATAAAGCTTCTCGTAATAATGTTGTTCCCATAAAAGCATGTAAAATATGTTCTTTATGTTTTTGGCGAACATTTTCATCAAAATCCAATACGTGTTCCCAAGAATATTCATGTCCCGTATCTCGATCCACGGACAAGGTAGAAACAGGCCCTAGCCACGACCTAAAACCTTTGATTAAGGCAAAGTGTGACTTTTGAGCGGTAGATCGGATTTGGTTGGGTACTTTGGCGATTTGCCACCAGGATAATTCTGCCCTAGCCCAAGAAAATCCAGTTGGATGATGAATACCAAAATCAGAAACCATTAGCAATAATGTTTGGAGAAAACCGAGTCCAATAGAATCTAAATCATTCAGCTGACTTCGATAATGATTTAAAGAATGAATAATACTTTTATAATGGGGTTCCTTCATCCGTTTGGATTGAATTGAAAATCCTGTAAAAGCATCTTGTTTTCGGAAGGCATAAAAGGCATCTTTCAATAATTCAAAAAACATATCACCCGATAATAATGGGAGAAGAACTTCAATCAACTCAATTTTAAAACGGGGGTTTGGATGTTTAAAAAATTGGATACATGTTTCTCGGATTAGTTGTTTCCATTGAGCATTTGACTGATCAATTAATTCTCGTAATGGCTTGAAACATGTTTTATCCCCATGAATGTAGGCTTGAATCAAATAGTGGAATTCTTTTAATTGTGTCAATCCTTTGTCTAACGCATTATGCGGATATTCATTGTGCTCAAATAAAGATTGATTCGCAATAATGTGGATCCCTTGATAATGATCAAATTCTCTCAGTCTAAATAATAAATCACCACAAAAGGAGACAAATGATTCATTTCCCAACCATAAGTGTGGACTTTTGATTATAGGTTGAAAATCAAAAAAGGAATCTTCAATTTCATAGCAATAATCCCCAATTTGAATACGATTCTCTTTCCAAAAAAAAGGTAAATCACCCTGTGTGGATTGAGTGGTAAGAAATTTTCCATCCCATGATATCGTAGTTCTGGGAATGCCTAATTCGCGCAAAAACCAAACCGGTATCCTGATTTCATTATTTCCATGATACAGTTTAATATAATTTTTTTGATACATGGGTGAAATGATATCACCAAAGTTCTCGATTACTTTTTTTCGATTGAATGAATTTTTATTTGTTAACTCTCCTAGCTCTTTACTGAAATCTCTTTGAATTACAGCAAAATTAACAATGCGTTCAAAAGACGAAAGGAAACTGTTTACAGATAATATTAACGAACTAAAATATTGACGAATTTCATCTTGAGAAGCCTGCTCAAATTTAAAAATTGTATTGGTTGTATCAGGGAAAATGAGAACGGTGTTGAATTCACGCCCATCGCCAACCAAAAATATTGATTTTATTGATTCAAAATCTTGGAACAAGTTTTCAATTTTTTGGGGCGCAATCGTTTGCCCTCGACTGTTTTTATAAATATCTTTTTTTCGATCGACAATGAAATAATGTCCATTCCTTTCTTCAAAAATATCACCCGTATGAAACCAACCGCTTTTTAGTAAGGGTGTTTCATTTTCCCCGTAGTATCCAATAGATATATATTCACCACGCAAGAGAAGTTCATGATCCTCAGCTAATTTCATTTCGATGCCTGGTAATGGTTTTCCAACAGAGTCCGGCGCATAATCGTTTGGAGGCGTCATGGATATACCGCCTGATGCTTCTGTCATTCCATAGCCACTCATTAAATGAATGCCGCGATTTTGGAAAAATGTGAAAATATCTGGGTCCAAATATCCAGCTCCAGCAAGACCCCATTTTAAATGTCCACCTGTGATTTCTTTTAATAATTCTTGAATAGCTCCATCATCCAAATCACTCGCAGTCCTTTTGGATTCAATCATGTCATACATTTGAACCCATCTTTTTGGAATACTGATAAAAACAGATGGTTTTGCAAGTCTAAATCCCTGGAGAATAGAATTAAATGCAGGCGATTCTGAAAATGTATAAGTGGCGCCCCAATAAATAGATCCCATTAATTCAAAAAAACGCCCAAATGTATGAAATAATGGTAAATAGCATAAAAACACATCTGTATTCCCAACATCAGGAAGAGCCAACGCTCGGGCAAACCGTTTTGAAACCATATTAACGTGAGAAAAAGAAATCCCTTTCGGATAATCCGTTGTGCCAGACGTATATAATACTGTCACTGGATCATCAACGTTAATATCATCAAATTGATCATAGGTGCGAATGGGTTCTGAACTATGGACTAAATCCAGAAATGATTCCCAATGGTATTTCGTTTGTATGAATTGATCTTTTTCAGATATTGCAATAATATTAACAGATGAATGGTCTTGGTAAATGGCATTCCATTTTTGAGCAGCACTTTCACTGCTAATGAATAAATGTGTAATACCAGAATGATTTAGCGTATAAGATAAATGGTTTTGAGTCAAATTTATTGGGAGAGGAACAACCGTTGTATGTGAAATAATGCACGCAAGATCCACAAGGGTAGTTTTAACTTGATTTGGCGAGAAAATCCCTACAACAATTGGCTCCTGGGAAAGTGCCTGAATGGATTCACTTATATGGCAGATTTGGCTCCAAACTTGGGAATAAGAAAGAGAATGTAGTTCATCTTTTTCAATAAACTGTAATAAAGGTTTATTCCCATATTTTAATACCCTTTGGAGAAATAATTTCCCAAAATGAAACTGGCTTTTTCGAATCAGCTTAACGAGAAGTTTTAGCCATTGATCGCGAATAGTTTCCTCGGAAAAATGATTGGCAATCGTTGAATGATGGCATTGATCCAAGAAATCATAAATATCCGAAGAAGAAACATCTTTATTTATGAGATCATTTGCCAAATCAATCAGATGCGAATTATTTTGACCCTTAATATTTGATTGGTTGAATAATTTCGAAATTCGGTCTTTCATGAGTAATTCCATCTAATAAAGTTAGATAAAAGTAGTCTCCATTCTCAATGAAACATGAAGGATATACAAAACAAATATTATTGTAGAAATATCTGACTTAAAAAAATGCAATTGTCCCATCAATGAACTATACTAAATTTCTACCTGATACATACCATATGAATCAACTGAAAACCATTAATAATTGTAAATATGTCTGAGATCAATCAACTCAAGCAACGAATTTCCCATTTACAGGGAAGAATTGCCCATTTAAATGAAATCGGGGTTGCTCTATCTTCTGAAAAGAATACGGATAAACTTTTTGAAATGATTCTAGATGCAGGACAAAAAATTACAAATGCCGACGGTCGCACTCTTTACATGAAGAATAAAGATGGTAATTTAGATTTTAAAATATTATTAAATGAATCTATGAAAACACATGTAGGAGGTACATCAGGTGTTGAAATACCTTTCTATCCGGTCAAATTATGGCTTGACGAACATACACCCAATCATAGTAATGTTTCCGCCTATGTGGCATTAACAGGAAAAACGGTCCACATTGACGATGCTTATAAAGAAGAAGGATTTGATTTCTCAGGAACAAAAGGATTTGATCAGAAAACTGGATTTCACTCAAAATCATTTTTAACTGTTCCATTGAAAAATCATGAAGATGATATTATTGGCGTCATGCAACTTATCAATGCCAGAGATAAAGATGGGAATGTCATTACCTTTTCAGACGAAATGCAGGATCAGGTTGAATCCATCGCTTCTCAAGGGGCTGTTGCTTTAACAAATAAAAAACTTGTGGAAGAATTAAAAACTTTATTTGAAGCATTTATTAAATTGATTGCTGTCGCCATTGATAAAAAATCACCTTATACAGGCGGACATTGTGAAAGAGTTCCAATTATTACAATGATGCTTGCTGACGCTGTAGAAAAAACAGATTACGGGAAGTATAAAGATTTTTCTATGAATGACGATGAACGATATGAATTATATATAGCTGCTTGGTTGCACGATTGTGGAAAAGTTGCCACACCGCCACATGTTGTGGATAAAGGAACAAAACTTGAAACGATTTATGATCGAATTGGTCTCATCAATACACGGTTTGAAGTTTTACGCAGAGACGCGAAGATTGCTTATTTAGAAGAAAGAGCCGGATTGCATGAGGCTTCTCAAGACATTGTAGAAAAGATTGAAACGGATTATCAAACTCGATTAAAACAAATTGATGAGGATCAAGCTTTCCTTCAACATGTAAACCATGGTGGCGAATTCATGGAAAAAGATCTTCAAGATAGAGTTGTGAATATTTCAAAATATCCCTATACCATTAACGGGGTTGAAAAACCTTTCCTTAGTAAGGAAGAAGTCGAAAATTTAAATATTCCAAAGGGAACACTTACGGACGAGGAACGCACCATTATAAATGATCATATTGTCATTACGATTGATATGCTTGAAAAATTACCTTATCCAAAACAATTGAAAAATGTACCAGAATTCGCTGGTGGACATCATGAGAAAATGGATGGAACAGGTTATCCAAAAGGGCTAAAAGGGGATCAAATGTCTCCCCAAGCTAAAATGATGGCCATTGCAGATATTTATGAAGCATTAACGGCAGCGGATCGTCCATATAAAGATGGGAAAAAAATATCTCAAGCCATGCGCATCATGGGGTATATGAAAAATGATTACCATATCGATCCTGATTTATTTGAAATTTTCGTTAAAGAGGGTATCTATAAAAAATATGCAGGGGATTATGTAGATAATATTCAAATAGATCTGGTTGAAGAAGATTTGATTATTTCCTAAATGAAAAAGAAATCTATCATTTCAATGTCTCGGAATGAGTTAAAGGTATACATTGAAGAAATCCAAAATGAAATACAAATCCAACTGTCAGAAGGAAAAAATATAGATGATTTTCTCGATACAACCGATTTATTGGATGAATTTGAAACAATCCTTCTAGATGAAGAATTCAGTATATTTGTCATTACCATTTTACATAATATTCAAAAAGAAGGGGTTATGAATTCTATCCTGGATGCGATAGGATTGTCACTCAATAAATTATGACACTTGAAATAGGCATTGTATTATTTTTGCTTGTGGGGACGTTTACTTTATTCGTCACCGAAGTATTCCAAATTGAAGTCACAGCTTTATTGACTTTATCGGCAATACTTATATTGGGGTATATTTCACCCATTGAAGCCATTGAAGGGTTTTCTAACCCAGCTGTGATTGTTATTGGCTGTTTATTTATATTAAGTCATGCATTACAGAAATCGGGAGTGTTGGAATATTTTGTTGTAAAAATAAATAAATTGGTTTCTCGATCTCTCTCACTTGGGTTGACCGTCTATCTTCTCTCTATCGCTTTAGCCTCAGCTGTTGTCAATAATACAGCCATTGTTGCTATTTTTATGCCTGTAACAATTCGAATCGCCGGGCGATATAAATTGAGTCCATCAAAAGTACTTATTCCTTTGAGTTATGCCGCCATTTTCGGTGGCACACTCACATTAGTGGGTACATCAACAAATTTATTGGTAAATGCAATCTATACAGCTTCAGGGAATCATGAACCAATGGGTATGTTTGAATTCGCCAAATTTGGTTGGATAAACCTTGTTGTTGGCCTTGCATATTTAGCATGGATTGCCCCCAAATTACTCCCATCTAGAACAGTAACATCAAGCTTAACAAAAAATTACCATTTAGGTGGATATTTAACTGAAATGATGGTTGTTGAAGGGTCTCCCATGATTGGAAAAACTTGTCTCCAACGGGGAATAAATCAAAACTATGATGTGATGGTTTTGGATATTCAAAGAGATAAGCGATTGATTACAACTAATATTAGAGATACAGAACTTCAGGCAGGTGATATTCTTTTTGTAAGAGGATCGTTAGATGACTTTTTACGTATGAAAGAAGTGGAAAATATCAATTTATTAACGGATGAAAAGTTGACTCAGAACGAACTTGAACAAGATGATAATATATTGATTGAATGTATTTTAACCGACCGCTCAGATCTCGTTGGCAGAAGTTTAATGGAATTGAATTTCCGCAGAAAGTTTGGGACTTTTGTTCTCGCCATTCGCCGAGAAGGTTCTTTAATTAGAAAAAAAATAGCTCATCTGGTTTTACGATCATTTGATGCATTATTGGTATATGGACCCAAAGATAAAATTCATGAAATGGGGAAGAAAGGTGATTTTATTGTTTTAGAAGAATACGATACTTCTCTTCTGAAAAAGAAAAATTGGTGGGTTGCAACGGCGGTAATATTATTGGTTGTATCTTTAGCCGCACTCGGTATGGTGCCCATTCTTAAAGGCGCCATTTTGGGCGTTGTCTTTTTATTTGCTTTTAGAATTATAACTCCAAATGAAGCTTATCAAGCAATTCATTGGCAAGTGATCGTCATGATTGCCGCACTCATTCCATTGGGAAAAGTAATTCAAACAACAGGAACGGCCGATTGGATTGGGAATTCCATTATTTCATTTGTCCACAATGTTCCAAGTGATTATCAGCCAGTATTGTTGCTTGCATTAGTATATTTAATTACAGTTATTTTAACAGAAGTTTCATCCAATGCAGCTACTGCCATAATCATGGCGCCAATTGCTATAGCCATAACGACCCAATTAGGTTTGGATGCTAGACCCTATATTTTTGCCGTATCCTTTGCGGCTTCCGCATCGTTTATTACACCGATTGGATATCAAACCAATTTGATGGTGTATGGTCCTGGAGGGTATAAGTTTTCTGACTATTTGCGAGTAGGCTTTCCGTTAGCCATAACATTTTGGATTTTGGCTACATGGATCATTCCAAAAATATGGCCACTTACTTCATTGTAATTAATGTGTAACCTTATTGTGAAAATATGATCTAATGGTTAATCAATTGGACGAAAAAACATTGATTGAAAACGCTGTAAATGGCGATCAAAGTGCCATGGCAACGTTAGTAGATTCTCATTCTGCTCGTATTTATAGTTTAGCGATTAAATTGCTTCAAAACGAAGAAGATGCCGAAGATGTTCTACAAGAAACTTTTATTATTATGTTGAAAAAATTAAACACTTTCTCGGGAAAATCGAGCTTATACACATGGCTCTATCGAATTGCAACTAATCTTGCATTGGGTAAACTAAGAAGTAAGCAAATTGTTAATCCAAATGAAGATATAAATAATTTGAGTGAATCAAGTTATTTAGGAAAAGATATTCGTAAATGGGTGAATCCTGTAGAAAAAGATCAAGATCAATCCATAATGAAGTCGTGTTTGGAAAAAGCCATTTCAAAGTTGCCAGATTCCTATAGGTCAGTCTTTATTATGAGAGATGTGGAAAAAAATTCTACGAGGCAAACGGCAGAAATATTGGGTCTTTCGGAAGCAAATGTAAAAGTCAGATTAATGAGAGCCCGACTTTATATGAGAGATAGATTAGCTGAAAATATGAAATGTGTGGAGGTGATAACAACCTAATGAATGCACATAATCACAATCATAATGATTCCATCATAGATCTTGTTCAGAAACACTTAGGGAGAGATCTAGGCGCCAAAGCAAAAGGCGAATTGAAACATCATATTGAAGAATGTCCAGATTGTAAAGTGTATGTTGATAGTGTTGAAGAAACAGTCAAATTATATAAAAGCATCGATAGTGCCACAGATATTCCATCGGGTGTATCTGAGCGACTATTTAAAGTACTCCATTTAAAAAAGGATTCATAATGGCTAAACATATTTTAATTCCATCGGAATATTCTGATCCATCACAAGTAGGAGGAAGCCATTTTGGTCGCGCAAAATGGTATGTGCTATTAAATAAAAAAGGAGAAGTCGATTTGGCGATTCCTGGAGGACCTGATACAGGTCACGGGTTAATCTTTAAACATTTAAAAGATAATTTACCTGAAGCGGTACTTATTTCTGGAGCAGGTACGCATGCATTTAAAGTAATGGAAAAATGGGGCGTGCCTCCCAGTCATTATCCTCAAGGCGTATCCATGAAGGATGCAACTATTGCCTATTTTGATAAAAAATTATTACCCTTCAATGAGGACGAAGCACATGCTTGCAAAACACACGTACATTGAAGATTTAGTTCGTGATTATCCTGAGGTTGTTCGACCATTAGCGGAAAAAGGATTAATTTGTATTGCCTGTGGGGAGCCAGTTTGGGGTACATTAGGTGAATTGGCAGAGAGTAAAAGTATTTCAAATATTGATACGATTATAGAAGAATTGAATTTAATTATTTCACAAAAAAGAGAGGGAATCACTTCATGATAAAATCAATATTAATTGTTTTTTTATTGGTTGGGACCGGTGTTTGGATGTACAGTGGCCAAAATTCAGCTATCGCCAATGGACAAAAATATTCAATTGAAAATATTCCAAACATTTCAGTTGATGATGTTTTTGCGAAAATAGAAAAAAATGAAAATATCCTTATTTTAGATGTAAGAACAAAAGGAGAATACACGGGTCACCTTGGGCATATTGAAAATTCAATTCTTATCCCTGTTCAAGAATTAGGAACAAGAGTTGCAGAGATGACTCCTTATAAAGATAAAGAAATTATTGTTGTGTGTCGAAGTGGGAATCGGAGTAGAACAGGAACAATGATATTAATGAATGCCGGTTACCGTGCAATTAACATGCTTGGGGGAATGAAAGCTTGGAACAAAAAGAAAAAATAAAGCAACTCAAGGCTCGACTCCCTAAATTAATTTTAGGAGGCATTGCCGGGGCAAGTTTAGGTTACTTATATTATCATTTTATTGGATGCAATTCTGGGCATTGCGCTATTACAGGAAATCCAATAAATAGTACGGCTTATGGCGCATTCGTAGGATTTCTATGGATGTGGCCCGTCAAAAAGAATGGAGAAAAAAAATCATGAAATATGGTTATTCAAAAACAGTTTCTTTATCAATGGAAGTGACAGAATCGAACATAAGAAAATCATTAATGGATGTTGGATTTGGTGTATTGACTGAAATCGATGTTCAGAATGCCATGAAGGAAAAGTTAGGCGAAACATTTAGACCGTATAAAATTTTAGGAGCATGTAATCCTCCCATTGCTTTTCAAGCATTATCTGAAGAAATTGAAATTGGTTTATTGCTTCCTTGTAATATCGTATTATGGGAGAATGATAATCAATCCGTTACGGTAGCTGCCATCGATGCAAAGGCAATGTTATCTGTTACAGGACGAAATGATATGGCTGAAATGGCAGATCATATAAATGGATTGTTACATACAGCAATTGATGCTGTATGAGTGACGCTTTATCAATAATTCTTATTTTTGGTGTTTGGTATTTATTGAATAAAATAATTTTACCAAAGCTTGGTGTTCCTACGTGACAAGTGCCATATATTCCGTGTGAAGAAGAAAAATTAGAACAACAAAATAGACCAAGAGAAAGAGAAAACCCTCATGCCGATGTTTGATTATAAATGTGAAAATTGTAATACAATATTTGACGAATTAGTCCCATCAAGTGATACTCCCGACACTCATATCGTTTGCCCAAAATGTAAAGAAAAACAAGCAAAAAGATTATTGTCTGCACCTGCGGTTTCTGTGGGTGGCAGCCAATCGGTTTCATCGGGTGGTGGATGTAATCCATCATCTGGCTTTTCCTGAGCCAGCTAAGATCTGCGGTCGCAGATTCCCCAATAGCCATTCATTAATTGAATACAATTATTCCTTAAGGATTAATATGTTTTCGGTTAAATTTATTGCTTGTGAAAGAACTTAAAAAATCTCGTTTAGACTCCTTTCTAAATAATCCTCCGAAAGCACTTTGGACCTTAGCAATTCCTGTCATGGCTGGAATGGGAATCCAATCACTTTACTCTATTGTTGATATGATATTTATTGGCAAGTTAGGCGGTGACTCTATCGCGGCGGTAGCTTTTAATATGCCATTATTTTTCTTAGTTCTTGGATTAACAATGGGTTTAGGGTCTGGCGTATCAGCCACTGTCGCTCGGTATATAGGCGCTAAAGATAAAACAAATGCGGATAACAGCGCAGAGCATGCCATTTTAATTGGATTGGTGATAAGTGTCGTTTTAACAACTCTTGGGCTCTTATATGGAAAAGTAATGTTATTCAAATTGGGAGCAACAGAAGCAATAGTCGAATTATCGTGGTTGTATTTAAAAATAATTTGCTATGGTCTTCCATTCATGGTCTTTTCAGCTTTTTTCCGATCAATTTTAGCAGGTGAAGGTGATATGAAATTCCCTATGATGGTTGCAGGATTAGGAACAATCTTAAATATCATTTTTGATCCCATATTTATTTTTACTTTAAATTATGGTGTTGCTGGTGCCGCCATGGCTACTGTGATTAGCCAGCTTATTGTCTTTATTGTATTCGTATATATGTTATTTTTCAAAGATCATGCTTATGTTACTTTTAAATTAAAAGATTTTACATTTTCACATAAAATTCTTGGTGAAATAATAAAAATCGGATTACCGGCTTCAATGTCGATGGTTATTATGGCGACAGGACAAGCCGTTTTTAATAAAATATTAATCCACTATAATGCAGAATCTGTTGCCGCATACCAAGTTGCGGGGCGACTAGACATGTTAGTTTTTCTCCCAATAATGGCCATTGCTCACGGACTGACAACTTTGGTGGGTATGTTTTTTGGCGCCAAAGAAACAAAAAAATTAAAAGAAATAGTAAAATATGGAATAACGCGTTCTGTATTGGTGACAATGATAACATCAACAATTGTTTATATTTTAGCACCAACTCTTATTCGATTATTTACCCCAGAACCAGATATTCAGCGTATTGCTATTCAATATTTAAGAACAATGGCATTTGCGTATCCATTTGTCGCTGTTGCGATGACGAGTGGCCGAATTATGCAAGGATTAGGGAAAGGATTACCGATGCTAGTCATAACCGTCATTCGTGTTTTATTAGTATCATCCCTTTTATCATTATATTTTGCCTTTGTACTCGAAAAACCTGTTGAATATGTATGGTATGCTATGGTGATTTCAACATTTGTTTCGGCAACAATTAGTGTCACATGGGTACGATCGGTGTTTAAGAAAACTGTTAATCCATTATTGGAAAAATAAGTGTCACTTGCAACTAGACAGGAAGTTAAATCTGCGTTAAACGAATTAAATGGATGGGTGTATAGTAATGGGAAACTATCAAAAGAACTCACTTTCGACTCTTATATGGAGGGGATAAAATTTGTAAATTCTCTTGCACAAAAGGCCGAAGAAGTAAATCACCATCCGGACTTAGAAGTGGGTTGGTGTAGAGTAAAAGTGTCGTACACATCTCATGATCAGGGTGGGGTTACACCAGAATGTATATCGATGGCTAAATTAGTTGAAAAATTGTTATTAATTTGATTGAACGATTAAGATGGAAACATTTATAGGACTTATTCAAGAAAGTATTAGCGGTATCGCTCTTGGGTCTATTTATGCACTGATCGCATTAGGGTTTACTCTAATATATAAAGCAACTGAAGTGGTTAATTTTGCGCAAGGTGAATTAATGATGGTAGGCGCTTATGTAAATTTTTATTTTGTTACCACCTTTATGACACAAAATGGCGAACCCACTGTTGGTATATTTTTGATAGCCTTTGCGGGTAGTATTATTTTTGCATTCGTATTTGGATGGGTTTTAGATTGGGTTATTAATCGTCCTCTTAAAGATGAACCGATTTTCTCAGTGATAATGGCTACAATAAGTTTATCCATTATTCTTCGTGCTCTGGTTGCTATGATTGCTGGACCCATGAGCCTAATTCCATATTCTCCATTTGGAAATAAAATATTATCGATAAATGGGATTATTATATCTATGTTGGATTTATCTATTATTATCAGTGCCATAATTCTTGTTATCCTATTTTACTACTTTTTCAATAAAACGAAGTGGGGTGTTGCCATGCAGGCAACATCAGAAGATCCTGTGGCTGCACAACTTATGGGAATTCCGGTTAAACGCGTCTATGGGCTTGTTTGGATATTTTCTGCTCTTGTAGCAACTATTAGTGGAATACTTTTAGCTCCCCGGATGTCACTATTAGATACATCAATGGGCTTCTTAGGTTTAAAAGCTTTTCCTGCAGCTGTTTTGGGAGGCTTCGGCTCAATAACAGGAGCAATTGTGGGTGGCATTATTATGGGAGTTATTGAAACGATAAGTATGGGAACATTATCCTACCATTTTGGATGGATAAAAGAAATGAATGATATTATCGTTTGGATTGTACTCATTGCTGTTTTAATGGTTAAACCGGACGGTCTATTCGGCGAAGAAAAGGTTAAAAAGGTCTAATGAAGGGCCGATACGAAGACGAAAACTTAACCTGGATTCCACTATTAATTGTGGGAATCTTTTTACTCCCTTTTATGTTGAAGGGAATAACCTATAGTTATAAATATTATTTATTTGTTTTAAATATGGCCGGTATTTATATCATTTTAACGGTAGGGCTTGACTTGTTAAGTGGCTATACAGGATTAATTTCATTAGGTCATTCAGCCTTTTTAGCCATTGGTGCTTATACTTCGGCAATCCTAGTAGATCAAGTCGGCATTCCATTTATTTTATCTTTAGTGATTTCACCATTAATCGTGGGAATTTTTGGTTTCTTAATTGGGTTTCCTGCATTAAGAATTACTGGAATGTATCTCGGTTTGACAACGATGGGTTTTGGGTTTATAGTTAAACGACTTATTATTGCATTAAGAGTCTGGACGAAAGGTGCAGGTGGATTAGAAGTATCTCCGCCAGTTATTTTTGGTTTTACATTTAATTCGGATTGGGATAATTATTTTCTGATTTTCACATGTGCTATTATTGCCGTTGTCGTAGGGCGTCGCATTGGGAAATCTAAAATAGGACGGGCATTAATGGCAATTCGTGATTCTGAGCAGGCAGCGGAAGCAACCGGCGTTCATTTGGCCAAATATAAAATGTTAGCTTTTTTTATTTCGGGATTGTTTGCAGGGTTTGCAGGTGCATTATTTGCTCATACAAGTCACTTCATTTCTACCGATCATTTTGATATAATATTATCAATTTATTTTATTATTATGATTCTCGTTGGAGGTGTCAGTTCAATCTATGGAGCTGTTTTAGGAACACTTTTTATTGTTTTATTAGACTATTTATTTGTGCCGGAATTAAAAGATTTAATTCATGGGGTTTTTAATATTGAAGGGGGTGATATACAGTCACTCCTGTTCGGATTAATTATGTTTTTATTTATCATATTTCAGCCAACTGGATTGTATGGAATGTGGATAAAAATGAAAATATATTGGAAATTATTCCCCTTTAACCCTAAAAAAAGACTTATTTAATGAATAACCAAGGAGGTATCATGAAAAAAGCAACTGGATTATTTATCCTTACGGGACTTCTGGTCATGGGGTGCGGAAATCGCGCATCAGCACCAGGTGTTTCTGAAGATAAAATATTAATTGGAAATGTCCAGGATTTAAGTGGCCCAATGAAAGAATTAGGCGCGGTTTTACCCGCTGGTTCGAATCTCTATTTTCGTTATGTGAATGAAAATGGAGGTGTTCACGGTCGGCAAATCGAAATGAAAGTGGAGGACCATCAGTATAATCCACAAAAAGCTGTGGCAGCTGCAAAGAAATTGATTGAGAAAGATCAAGTCTTTTGCCTGTACCAAGTGATTGGAACATCGCCATGCGAAGCTATTCGTCCCATATTAGCTGAATCAGGCACGCCTTTGGTAGCGCCTGCGACACAATCTGGTTCAATGTCGGATATGTCTCGCGAAGCTGCAGATCTCATTTTCCATACAGATACGGGGTATGACAAACAAACTAGGATTCTTGTTGACAATATTCTTGCCGACAATGTGAATGCAAAAATTGGCCTTATTTATCAAGATGACGATTATGGCGAAAATGTATTGAAAGGTGCAGCAGTTGCTGAATCGAGTACTGGCGTAGCTATACAAAAAGAAGCTTACCAACGTGGTGCAACAGATTTTGCAGGCCAAGTAGCAAATTTAATGAAAGGTGGAGCCACTCATGTAATAATTGCTGGTGTTGTGAAAGAACCTATCATTGTAATGAAAACCGCAGCAGCGATGGGATATGCTCCTAAGTTTTATGGAACAAGCCCAACAATGGATCATAGAGTTTCATTAGCAGCAGGTCCAGCAGGAGAAGGGTTTACATCAGCTAATTTTGCTAGTTTGTGGAATTCTGATGCTGTAGCAGCTGTTCTTTATCGTGAACTTTGTTCAAAATATGAAGTGCCTGAAGCATATATGGGTATGTACCATTTTTATGGTTTCATTACGGCCCAAGTATTAGTGGAAGGATTAGAACGTGCTGGGCAATACCCAACTCGCGAACGATTAGTTAATGGACTTGAAACATTAAACAATTGGGACGGTGGAGCATTTCCTCCAATTACATACAGCCAAACGGATCATGCTGGGACAGAATCAGTCATTCTTGTAGAAGTAAAAGAGGGTGTTCAAACTGTTATAACGGATTGGATTGACTAGAAATAAAATATATCTGATGAAGGCCCTGGGTATCCGGGGCCTTCTTTATCATTATGGCTGATCTTCATATAAATAATCTTCGAATGCAATTTTCTGGCGTTGTGGCGTTGGATAATGTTTCATTTTCTGTAAGTGGAGGAGAAATATTTTCTCTCATTGGATCAAACGGTTCGGGAAAATCAACATTGTTTAATTGTATTAATGGATTTAATCGTCCTCAAAAAGGGACTATTGAATTTGATAATATAAATTTGTTGTCAAAACAACCTCATGAAATTATTCAAAGCGGTATTGCTCGAACATTTCAGAATATTCAAAATATTCCCTTCATGACTGTATTGGATAATATTTTACTCGGTGCGCATCATCGTATTGATTCTAAAGCAACAATAAAAAGATGGTTAAGTCGAAGTCAGAGAGAAGCTGAAGAAGCAATGGGATTAGAGATTTTAGACTTTTTAGGCATCGCGAACTATGAACAAAAATATATGACGGGTCAACCTTATGGTATTCAAAAATTAACCGAAATTGCACGTGCGTTAGTGGGAAAACCAAAGTTAATACTTATGGATGAACCTGCAGCCGGTATGAATGATCAAGAGACACAAGAGATTGCTAAAATTATTTCTGAAATAAGAGATGAACTCGGTATTACCGTTCTTGTTGTTGAGCATGATATGAGTCTCGTTATGAGCATTTCAGATCGAGTGTGCGCTTTAGACTCAGGGAAAATATTAGCCATGGGTAAACCAGATGATGTCAAAAATCACCCAGATGTGATTAAAGCATTTTTAGGAGATTCTGACGATGCTTAAACTGGTTGGCGTAGAAACGTATTATGGAAAAGTAAAGGCACTTCATGGTGTTTCTCTTGAGGTAAAAAAAGGACAGCTAGTAACAATCCTTGGTGCAAATGGCGCTGGGAAAACGACCATTTTGAAAGCCATTAGCGGTTTAGTAGAACCTGAACAAGGGTCGATTCATTTTGAAGAGAAACGTATTGATAGATTGGATCCAGAAAAAATCGTATCAATGGGGATTGGACACGTACCTGAATGGAGACGAATATTTCCTGAATTGACGGTTGAAGAAAATTTATTGATGGGTGGATTTCTTATCAAAGAAAAAGACCTTTTACATGATCGAATGCAAGAAGCGTTTCATCATTTTCCGATTTTAAGTAAAAGAAAAGAACAAAAAGCAGGAACCATGAGTGGTGGCGAACAGCAAATGTTAGCCATTTCTCGAGCGCTTATGATTAAACCAAAACTCTTGTTATTGGATGAACCTTCTTTGGGATTATCGCCATTATTGGTTCAAGATATATTTGCCACGATCAAAGAGCTGCATAAATCTGGGGTTACCATATTGCTTGTAGAACAAAACGTAAATCGAGCTTTATCCATAGCAGATTATGGGTATGTATTAACCACAGGTAAAATATTCTTAAGTGGGACGTATGAAGAATTATTAGATGAAGAAAAAGTACGTGAACAATATTTAGGAGAAGGCAAATATGTGAGACGATCAAAATTGTGGAGTGGTGGATAATGATTGATCTCAAGGTTTATAATACTGTCCCGAAATTATTTTGGTACCATGTTGAAAATAATGGTGACAAAATATCCATATGGAGAAAAGAAAAAGGATTGTGGGAATCCACAACTTGGGCAGAATATGGTAATTATGTAAAAGATATCGCAAATGCATTACTTGATGCGGGTGTTAAACGTGGAGATAAAGTCTCCATCATTAGTTTGACTCGCTATGAATGGGTTGTTGTTGATTTAGCTATTATGTCTATTGGTGCAGTCACTGCTCCAGTTTATCCATCAAATACGGAAGAACAGGTTGAGTATATTGTTGACCACAGCCAATCCAAATTTGTTTTTGGGGAAGATCAAGAACAATTAGATAAAATGACAGAAATTTGGCCCAATATACCCGAAGTGGCTCAATTGGTCATTTTTGATAAATATGTTCCAAAAGAAATTAATCATGTAATGACTTTGGATACTTTTCGAGAAAAAGGAAAGGCATACGGAGAACAAAATCCAAATGAATTGAAAAATAGAATTCAAAATGGGAACCCAGAAGATTTGATTAGTTTTATTTATACTTCGGGAACGACGGGGAATCCCAAAGCTGGAATGATAAACAGTCGTAATGTTTTAGCTGTTGTAAAACATTTGCCGACAATTTATGGAATTTCAGAAAAGGATACTTCTATAGCCTATTTACCTTTGTCACACATTGCAGAACGTGACTTAGGCCATTTTATGAAATTATGTTCTGGGAATATTACAATATTTGCAGAATCCATAGAAGATATGGCGGCCAATTTACGCCAAACAGGTCCCACCATTATGTTTGGGACTCCACGCGTATTTGAAAAGTTTTATGCTCGGATTTCTTCTGGTGTAAAGGATGCGACTTGGCTCCAAAAAACGATTTTTAATTGGGCAATAGAAGTCGGAAAACAATACACACATAATAATGATAAAGAAATAGCACATTCTCTTTTTCTAAAATTGAAACATGCCATAGCGCATTTTCTCATTTTTGAAAAAATACATGATATTTTTGGCGGGAATATTCGATTTATGATTTCAGGTGCCGCGCCCATTTCGCCAAATATTGTCCATTTTTTCCATTGGGTTGGGTTGGATATTTATGAAGTATATGGTATGACAGAAACAACAGGGTTGATTTCAGCCAATCAAATGGGAAGAGCTAAAATTGGTTCAGTGGGTGAAATATATTTAGATACAGAAGTCAAGATTGCTGAAGATGGTGAAATCTGTTGTCGTGGTCCACAAAATATTTCTGGTTATTACAGGAATGATGAAGCCACAAAAGAATTACTCATTAAAGATGAAAACGGTTTAGAATGGCTACATACCGGAGACGTGGGTCATATTGATGAAGATGGCTATTTGTTTATCACTGATCGGAAAAAAGATTTAATTATAACAGCGGGTGGAAAAAATGTTGCTCCCCAAAATATAGAGAATCTGATGAAAACAAGTGCCTATATTTCACAAGCCATGGTTTACGGTGACCGTAAACCATATTTAACGATGCTCCTTACTTTGGATGAAGATGAAATTGCAAAATTTGCGCGAGATAGAAAAATATTATATCAAGATTTAGCCGATTTATCCAAGAAACAGGAAGTGGTTGATTTATTGCACCATGAAATATCGATGCTAAACAAAGAATTAGCCAGTTATGAATCCATTAAAAAATTCCATATTCTAGAAGAAGAATTAGACCAAGATAAGGATGAAGTTACACCAACACTTAAAGTAAAAAGAAAAGTTGTGATTACTAATTATCAATCAATTATTGATCAAATGTATGGTGGGAAAAAAGCAGACTAATCGATATCTTTTTTAAAATGTGTCGCACGTCGAGAGATTGAAAATCCTACTTTTTCGTGTGCATGAATACTGAGTGGATAATCTTGAGTTGTATCCGAAGCCATTTCGAAACATCCATTTTCTATTGCCCACAACTCAGCCTGATTATATAACGCTAATCCAAAACCGTTCCCTTGATATTCAGGTTTAACATACCATCCTTCTACATACCCAATTTTATTTGATTTACATCCTAGAGCTTTATCTTTAATTGATAAATCTAAAAAGCCAATTGGATTTGAATTTTTATAATAGATCCAACTTATTTGTTTAGGATCTTGAAGTGCTTTTCTACAATCAGGCAGAAGTTCATCGACAGTGTGCATAGGCCATAATTCGACTTGGAGAGTTAGAAGAGTATTAATATCAACAATTTGAACTTCTTTAATCATCGATTAACTATCAGAAATGTTTAATCTATTCTCTAAATCGAGAAATGACTGTTTAAAATGATGTATCATTCCCATTTTAGTTTCAATGGGTTGAAGACTAGATTGAATTCCATTTAATACAAGGTGTTTGATTGTTTTTATATCAAAATGAAATGTGTCAACAATGTTTAAAAATTCTTTGGTCAAGGTTGTACCAAACATGGGAGGATCATCTGAATTAATGGTGAGACATAATCCTTCTTCTAATAATTGAGGTAATGGATGTTTGTCAAATGATTCGAAGACTCCGAGTTTTACATTGCTTGTTGGGCAAACTTCTAATGGGATTTGATGATCTCTCAAATATTGGACTAATTCTGGATCTTCAATACAACGAACACCATGACCAATTCGTATGGCATTTAGTGATTGTATAGACCCCCAAATACTTTTCGGCCCTTCCGTTTCTCCTGCATGTGGTACACTGGCTAAATCAAATTTTTTTGCTCTCCGAAAAATAGATTCAAATAATTCGGGTGGATGTCCAATTTCTGGGCCGCCTAACCCAAGAGCGACTATTCCATTTCCCCTATTACGAATCGCCCAATTGACTAATTCCATTCCATCATCTATTGCTGTTTTCTCACGTGACATATCAGGGATGAGCCGTAATGTTACGCCTAATTCTTTTTCAGCTTCAAATCGTGCCTTATTTATTGCTTTTAATTGATCGTCTAAGGACACCTTATGTCTATGGTCTAATGGGGTAAAGGTTACTTCAGAATATTGAATATTTTGATGAGCTTGATTTTTTAAAAAATCGCTACTAATTAATTCAAAATCTTCCGCCGTTTGTAAACATTCACCTAAAATCCTATAAATATCGATAAAATGGTCAAAATCACTAAAAGAATACCATTTCTCAATATCGTCTAATGTTGATACGGGGAGGGATACATTATTTTTATCTGCGAGCTTGAGTAGCGTCTTTGGTTGAATGGAACCTTCCAAGTGTACATGTAATTCTACCTTTGGCATTTTACGAATAAATGAGTGAAGCATATTTATAATTCTTTTCTGAAAAAGATTTCGCCTATTCGATTTTCATTTATATTGGATAATAAACCAATTTCTTTAAAGCCCATATGTTTATGCCATTCCTGTGGTTCAGGTTCATTTTCCATGGATGAACTAATGTAATAAGAATAGTCCTGCAACTTTAATACATCTTCTAGGAATGATAATAATTCTTTTCCAATCCCTTGTTTTCGGTATCTACTTTTAACCATAAGTAAAGATAAGAAAGGTAAGTGTCCCCACATAAATTCATATCGTATATGCCCAACATGCTTTCCTTCAAAAAGTGCAACCATAATGTGTCGGGACCGAATTTGATGCATTAAAACTTCATCTTTTAATGGATGTTGCCAGTGGAGATATTCGAAGTCTGACTCTTCCGAAAATCGAACAGATATATTCATTAGATTGATTAGACCGATACGAGTTTTATTAACCAACGTGGAAGGAATCTAAAAATAGGGACAATAATATTCCATTGCCATGGCAGAATATATTTTCGCTTTCCTTTTTGAATTGCTTTGGCAATTTTTCTAGAAGCTGTTTCAGAATCCATGAGAAATAACATCTTAAACGAATGCCCAGCAGTCATTTCGGTCGCAATCCAGCCAGGAAAGACGACTGTTGTAGAAATATTGTGACGAGATAAACTATAATCCCAACTATCTCCTAACACACGTACAGCCGCTTTAGACCCAGAATAACCCCCATGACCGATTAATCCACGTGTTCCAGCAATTGAACTAATAATACATATTTGACCAGACTTTTGTTCTTTCATGGATGGTATAAATGGAATAACGGTATTTGTTACACCTAAAATATTGATAGATAAAATGTTATTAATGGTGGATGCATCTCCAGATGATAATTTATCTGATCCTCCCACACCTGCGTTTGCTATTACCGTATCGATACGTCCTGTTTGTTCTAAAAATGCATTAGCTGCATTTTGCACATCATCTTGGTTAGCCACATCCAATATAAAAGAAATGGCATTCCCACCTAATTCTTTCACTTTATCTTCCACTGCCTTAAGGCGATCTTCTCGGCGTGCAACGAGTCCAACGGTTGCGCCTTTTTGTGCATAATGGTAAGCTAAAGATTCTCCTATCCCACTACTTGCACCTGTAATAAATATGTTCATTGTGATTTCTCCGGAAAGTATTATATATAAATTTAAACCAAGAGTTTATTCATTCCGAGATTTGAAGTGCCATTATAAACAAAATGGTTAATAAAAAATTATTGCAGTTTACTGGGGTTTAGTGCTTTGTACTCTTCATCTGTAAGTATTCTGGATCGGGTCATAAATCTTAGACCTAAAGGGATTTCAAGTGAAAAACTCGAACCACGCCCTTCTGATACATCAATAGTAATATGAGATCCCTTATAATATTCAAATTGATCTTTAGCCATATAAAAGTCACAACCATGTATATGTCCTATACAAATATCTCTAGACCCAACTATAAAATCTCCTTTTTCAAAACACATGGGGGCGGAGCCATCACAACATCCTCCACTTTGATGGAACATAAGGTTTCCATGCTTTTTTCTAAGCTGGTCAATAACATCCTTTGCTTTATCCGTAACACTTACTCGTTCTAATATCATAATTTTCTCTTAGAGCGGGCAGTAAATAACTGCCCGCTCATGGCTTTTTATTTAAAAGAATCCTAATGGGTTTTTATCGTAGGATGTTAACACATTTTTAGTATGACGATAATGATCTAACATCATTTTATGTGTTTCTCTCCCAATCCCGGATTTTTTATAACCACCAAATGAAGCATGTGCAGGATATGCATGATAACAGTTGCACCAAACACGACCAGCTTCTATTCCGCGAGACATTGATTGCATCTGATGAATATCTCGAGTCCAAACACCAGCACCCAATCCATAGAGTGTATCATTGGCAATTTCCAATGCTTCGGCTTCATCTTTAAAAGTAGTTACACTTAACACGGGACCAAAAATTTCTTCCTGGAAGATACGCATTTTGTTATTACCTTTAAAAACAGTTGGTTTAATATAGAAACCATTGGGGTATGTTTCATTTTCGTAAGCTTCACCGCCTATGAGAACTTCGGCACCCTCTTGTTTGCCAATATCAATATAATTTAATATTTTTTGATATTGGTCGTTAGAAGCTTGAGCGCCCATCATCGTACCGCCATCCAAAGTATCACCCATTGTAATGGCTTCAATACGTTTTAGGCATCGCTCCATAAAAGCATCATAGATATTTTCTTGAATCAAAGCTCTTGATGGACATGTACAAACTTCACCTTGGTTGAAAGCAAATAGGACGAGTCCTTCAATGGCTTTATCAAGGAAGTTGTCATATTCTGCCATAACGCTGTCAAAGAAAATATTTGGAGATTTTCCACCTAATTCCAATGTGAATGGAATAATATTTTCAGAAGCATACTGCATGATAAGACGTCCAGTTGTCGTTTCACCTGTGAATGCAATTTTCTTTACATCAGGGTGAGTCGCTAATGGCTTTCCAGCTTCAGGGCCAAATCCATTTACTATATTAATGACACCAGCAGGTAAAATATCTGCAATAGCCTCAATAAGAAATAAAATTGAAACGGGTGTTTGTTCAGCAGGTTTTAATACAACACAATTTCCAGCGGCCAAAGCAGGAGCCAGTTTCCATGCAGCCATCAAAATAGGAAAATTCCACGGTATTATTTGGCCAACAACGCCAAGTGGCTCATGGATTTCCATAGAAACCGTATTCCCATCCAGATCAGATACTTCACCTGATTCTGCACGAATAACACCTGCAAAATAGCGGAAATGATCAACAGTCAATGGAATGTCTGCTGCCATTGTTTCACGGATAGCTTTCCCATTGTCCCAGGTTTCTACCAATGCAAGCTTTTCTAAATTTGCTTCGATTCTATCCGCAATTTGATTTAGCAATGTGCTCCGCTCAGTTGCTGATGATTTGTTCCAAGTAGCCGCGGCTTTCCAAGCAGCATTAACAGCCAAATCAATATCATTCTTATTTGATTTTGGAACATTAGAAATTACACTTCCGTCAACCGGTGATTTATTTTCAAAGTATTCACCATCAACAGGAGGTACCCATTCTCCACCAATATAATTTTCATATTGGGATTTAAATTCAGGTCTATTTGACATAGTCTTTCTCCTTTTTTTTCTTTTTTATTAAGCCCGCTATTCTAAACATTAAATCAATTAATTATAATATTATTTTAAGCATATTTCAATCATAACTTGATAAAGATCTTTTTCCGGTACATCCAATATAATACGAGCCACCATCCTAACACATGTGTTAAAGCAAAAAGGAGAGATCCATTAATGTCCCCTGCAAAAGGTTGGTAAACTGTTTTATATAAATAACCATATCCAGATGTTAATTGTCCATCAATTGTAAATTTTATTTTTAAAATTGTTTTTGCCCAAAGGCCAGATCCAACGAAAATAAATAATGAATTTGTCCCAAATACTTCAAATGCCCAAAATGGTTTTTTCCAAGATTTTGCATCAATTATATATGTTAATATAGCTAAAACAAGAAAAGCTATTCCACCGGTAAATAGAACATATGTACTTGTCCAAAGGGCTTTATTGATTGGAAAAACAAATCCCCAAATCCACCCGATTGCAATTAACATAACGCCAAAGAGTGACATGCGTTTTGCGCTGTCTGAATACGATTTTGTTGTATGAAGCATACCGCCTGCCAGATAGCCTAATAAAACAGTCCCAATGGATGGTAGTGTGCTTAAAATTCCTTCTGGGTCAAATGGAAGTCCCATCCCACGCCATAAATGATTTTCCCCCAAAACCCATATATCAAATGTGCGAATAACATTTGAATCAACACTAAAAGGGTCTCCTGTTCCACCAAACCACAAAAGAGCCCAGTAAAATAATAATAGGCCCGATATTATTTGAATGATACGTTTAAAATCAAAGTTTATAGCAATTATTGATCCAATGCCATAAGCGAGCGCAATGCGTTGTAAAACTCCCATAACTCTGAATGTAGACCAATCCCAATTTTGCCTAATAAAAGGAAATGCACTTAATAATAATCCTGCGACAAATATGGAAACAGTTCGCCAAAAAACATGAATATAAAATTCCTTAGATCCGTATTGGTGCCAACGAATGAAAGCAAATCGCATTGAAGTTCCAACGATAAATAAGAAGAATGGAAATACAAGATCCGTTAATGTACACCCATGCCATTTCGCATGGAGCAGAGGGGAATAAACATGAGCCCAGCTTCCAGGGTTATTAACCAAAATCATGAGGGCGATAGTCATGCCACGGAAAACATCAATCGAATAAATGCGCCTAGATTTAGTCATTCAAATAGCCATTTAGTTCAATTTAGATAAACTTCGATTCCAAATAAGATAAAATCCAATACCCGCGGCACCAAAAAGAAGAACCGCATAACTATAATTAAGAAAAATTAAATTCCCAATGCCAAATGTAAGACCATAAATCATCATGACACCGGCAATCCATTGAACAAAAAAGCCTTCAGTGAGTGGTTGCATAGTATGTTCAAATCCTGATGCTATTGGTTTCCACCAGCCACCGGGTTGTACACGTTCATAAAATGCTGTTAAAGTTTCTTCTGATTCGGGCTCCGTAATTAATGTTGCTGTTACCCACGCTATAATCGCTAATGGGACTATAATCATAAGTTTATGGTGGACTTGCAAAGAAATACCAAAAAGAATAGGCGATGAACCAAATAATTCATATGAATTTCCTGCTGCGATAGTTTGGCTCCAAGCTAAGACTTCCAAAGAAATTGTAATAATAATGGATGTAGCCAACGCAGTGATTTCACTCCAAGCATTCACTCTCCACCAAAACCAACGAAGGATTAGAACAAGACCAATCCCCGCTCCCATGGAAAAAATAAATTCCCATGCTTTTGATATGCTTTGCATTTTCATCGCAGTGAATGCAGCCAGAACCATTAAAATGACCGTAAATATTTTACCTACAAGAACATAATGTCTTTCTGATTCGTTAGGCTTAAAGAATCGCTTATAAATATCATTAATCATATAAGATGACCCCCAATTAAGATGAGTATCGATTGTGGACATAAATGCAGCAAGAAAGGACACAATAAGAATTCCTTTCATTCCAGGACCAAGTAAGGAATTCATAACTAAAGGATACCCCGCTTTTACTCCCAATTCAGAGTAAGATTCTGGAATGATTGGGAATAGAACAATAGACACAACAGCTACAATAATCCATGGCCAGACACGTAATGCATAATGAGCTGTATTGAACCAAAGTGTGGCTAATAACGCATGACGTTCATTTTTTGCAGATGACATTCTTTGGATAATATATCCACCGCCATCTGTACTATGATTGCTCCACCACATGACTGTAATAAAGATCATAAATTTAGAGAAGGGTGATTCCCAAAATGCACTTGTTGTAACACCAACATCAGGAGCCGGTGGAATAAATTTTAATGTATTATCATGAACAGCATCAGAGCCTAATAATGATGATAATTTTGCGAGTAATGGTTCCATGCCCCCAACAGCACTAACGGCAATGATGGCTAAAGCGATTGAACCAAACATGGCAATCATAAATTGAACGAGATCAGTAACAACGACACCCCAAAAACCAGATAGAATAGCATAAACCAATGCGATTATAACGCAAATCCATACAGCTGTCCATTTATCCATATTTAGCATAACTGAAATAATGGATGCCATCGCATTAATGACCCAACCCATGACGATAAAATTATATAATATGGCAAAATAGCTTGCTTTAAATGCACGTAAAAATGCAGCAGGTTTTCCACTATATCTTATTTCTAATAATTCATTATCTGTCAAAACTTCCGCTCTACGCCAAAGCCGAGAAAAAAGAAAAATACTTAAAATGGACCCAAGAACCATATTCCACCAAAACCAATTTTGCCAAATTCCCGGTCCTCTTACAAATTCTGTAATGGCTAATGGTGTATCGGCGGCAAATGTGGTTGCTACCATGGATGTTCCAACTATCCACCAAGGTAATGATCTTCCAGAAAGAAAATATTCTTCTGTGCTAGACGATGCTCGTTTTGAAAAATATATTCCAACACCTAGCGAAAAGGCGATGTAAGAAATGATAATGGTCCAGTCAATCCAATGTAAAGCAATTGTGTCAGTCATAGATTTTTTCTAACTCCGTTGATTTAAAATAATGGTTTAATATTTCTTCAGTTGAATAATGGTTTAATGCCATGCCTAATGCTCCGATTTGGCAAAGTCCAGCTCCATGTCCCCAACCGGCACCGTAAAATGAGATTTCTTCAATATTTGAATGACGGTCTATAGAATATTTTATGAAAAAAGCAGAACTAAACATAAAATTGGGATGAAGCACACGCCGTATTTCGTATTCAGAATCTAATATAATTATTGACTCAATGCCTTTTAATTGTCCTTTTATTTCTAGCTGTATAATTCGACCTGATAGTCCACGCTTTAATGGTTTTATAGATTGTATTGAATCATAGGGATTATTGGTTTTATTTGAAATGAGTTTTATTAATTCTTCTTGTTTAAAGGAGACGTCCCATCGAAAATAGGATCCGGATTTATCTACATGGCCTAAATATTGATGTAACTCATTTTCGGGTACTATTCGAGGGCTACAAAAGCAGTCTGAATCTTGCGAATACCAGTATTCAAAATTTTCATTTGATTGTAAATCAGGAAGAGTTGAGTTAGGACTATCATGTATTGCTCTCAAGTAAGGCTTGGCAGATTCTTCCCAGACAGATTCATTACTCTCTGATACACCTCCGCAGGATTTTGAATACCGTGTATCACAAATGGCCTCGTGGTGCATAATAACTTTTCCACGTGTGGATAGAGATGCTTTTTTGGCTGTTTCCGTTAGGTTTCCCATTCCCTGATATCGTTGACAGCAATCATCATTGCATGCATCTAGTTCTAAGTGCGCATGTTTTTGTTCATCTGCCGCGAGCAGCCAAGATCGTGCAGCGATGGTTTGAGATTCCAACAAAGCAGGTGGGCAGTCACCACTCATTTCGGAGGTGGCTACACACATAAGATATTGTTCTACCGGAATTTGATTAATAACGAAAAGAGCTCCATCTTTAATTGAAATATTAATGGAACCTAATACTTGGATAGAAATATGTTTTTCCCAATGAAACCCGCGTCCAGCTCTAATAGGATGAATTGTAAAGTAGGAATCAGAAGTTGATCGATTAAAATGGATTCTTGGTAGTGGATTTCCGTCTAATAGTAAAGTATCATTTTGAACTAATATTTGATGCTCACTTTTCGAATCACTGCTTTTAATTGTAACGCTTTTTTGTTGGTCTTCCGGTAAAACTAACCCAATGGATACATTCGGTTCTTTTGTTGGGATTTGACCTTTAATAAGCATATTTATGAAACGTTAAATTGGTGGAAAGCATCTACACCTGCACCCAAAGCAGGCGCATCACGCAATTGAGATATATAGACCATTTTTTCTATTCCATTCTTTAAATAATGGTTTTTTGTATGGAAGTCTAATTTATTATTCGAAGAAATAAGCATTTCTAAATAGGATAAGAATGGGTGCCATAGATAGATGGATTGTTTGGACTCTTCCATAAGTGTCCCAAGCCGTTGTCCAATGATAAGTTTATCAAATACATTTCCCAAGTAAGGATGGGACGATTCTAAAGGTGCTCGGCTTGGATTAACAAAGCTGAATGGAGATTGCCAACCTGCGAATAGAGTTTCAATTCGTTCGTAAAGGAGTTTAGCTAATGTCTGACTTACATCTTTTAATGTTTCAATTGCGGTATTTTCTCCAGCAATGGCCCGTTCAAGTATTTGATTTGGGTATATGGCTTCACGATTAAGTTTTTCAACAGAAATGCCCGATTTCAAACTATAAATGAATTGAATACCGCCAGCAGAAGCAAATCTTTCTAATGATAAACCTTCTTTTGTTTTCATTTCCCAAGATTTTGCCAACCATGATTTTGTTTGATCTAAGGGGAGAATTTCACCCTTACATTTTAATGCGTCTGCAGCGCCAGTCCCGCCACCAAGATAATATCCAAACTGACACTCTTTAAAAGCTCCGCTCGAAGCATATTCTTCGCCTATTCCACAATAATCTGCATCACTCCCTAATTGAAATATAGGAGCAGCTAATGTAATGTTCATTTGAGATATTTCTTCTTCTAATTGATCGCAAAAATGTGGAATTCTAGGTCCATTAGCCATAGCAACAATTCCACGCTTATCATTGGTTTTAAGTCCAGGCATTCCTATGCCTAGGAGTACAGGTTTTCCCGAATGAATATGCTGAATTACATTGGCGAATGTTTGTACCATTGCTTCGCCTTGATCTTTTTCACTGGAAGTTAACTGAACAGTGTTATCATTCATTTCAGCTAATTGTTTCTGAATGTTTACGGGTAAAAACCCGGAGTTAAAGAAATTATCATTCACATATTGGCCTGCATAATGTGCTTGACCCAATGAAAACGTATTGCCGCTGTGCTCTACTTCCCAAGCGCTTACTTTAGTTGCACCACCATCGATGCCGATAATTTGAATAGAACTCATGGATTATTGATTCAGCCTTTTTCGTCTTTGTATTGCTTCTAATCGCATATGGTCTTTGGCTTCATCATTCCTGTCTATCACTACTTGATCAATAGCATGATCCGTTCCACCAGAGTGACGTATGACTTCATAAATGGGATCATAAATACGCCCAATGCGGTAATTTTCTGAAATTCGCATTACCATATCATAATCTTCGCCATAATTTCTAGCAAAAGGCATTTCATTCATTTCAAAAAAGCCAATATCTTTAATAATTTGAATAGGGATTGAGCGTGGAGCCCCTGCGCCATTAATTCGTAATAAATTATTCCGCCCATTATCATTTGTCCATTCATCATGTGTTACAACAGGAATTTCTTCCATTCGACTTAATGAACCATCATCAGCCTTTTCCCAAACTTCATACGAACCAATGACCATCCCGATGGTAGAATCTGATTCATACACTCCAATTATCTTTTCCACAGCATCAGGTTTGAGTCGATCATCTGAATCAAGCTGAACATAATAGTGTCCATTCGCATTTTGTGCGCCTAAGTTTAGACAGTATCCAATATTATTTATATCTGTGACAAGCAATCTTACTTCAGGTTTGGTTGAATCATACTTTGAACCCTTCTCCATATAATCTTCCACGGCTGAAACTGTGGGGTCTTCGGGTCCACCATTCACTACAACGATTACTTCAATATTTTGGATAGTTTGAGCGAGAATGCTTTCGATAGCTGTTCCAATAAAATCGGGGCGATCATTGACTGGAATAATAATGGATGCAATAAGTTTTGTATCCATATTTGGAAGATGCTTATAATGTGCATCCGGTTTTAAGTAGGCGCCAACTCTATCTAAATGGTTTGAAAGAATGGCTTCCGCTTCTTCTTGCTGATCTTTCCCGGCTAGTAAATAATCAAAAACATTTGTGCCATCTGATTGTGCTTCTACTGAATAAAGGCTTCCGGAATAACGATTCGCAATATGGGTTAATTGAGAACTTTCAGACAATTTTAATCTTAAATCATATAAATGATTGAATTTAATGGATTCGTCCATTCCCCCAACGGATTCCAATTTATTCTTATCAAATAAAAATACTTTCCCATAGTCTTGATTATCTCTGACTCGTCCTTGATGGTGTTTTAATAAGCGAATTTCAGATATTGATTCATTGTCAATTAAATCATAATCACTATAAAACATCCCTGTATTGGGGAATCTATTTTTACTAATGGTTAGGAGAGATATTATTGATGATGATAAAACAACGGGCGCTGTACGATTATCAATGTAGAGAATCATATCTGCATCTGATTGACTCAATGCTTCGTTGAATTGCATTGAGAATTTATTATTGGATGAAGAAATACGAATAAAAGAATCAGGAAGATCTGGGGTTGAATTCTCAGAAAAAACAAAAACCCGGTTTGGCATTTTAGTTTGGTTTAGAATGGAATCGATGGTTTCAGAAATACTGCTACCATCATTTGGCGAGTGAAAATAAACGTCTGTTTTCATAATTATTATTTTTAAGTTTGTATTCCTTAGTTAGTTTGTTTTGTTTCCGAATAAATCATTGCAAATGAGACACGTAAGCTAATAACAATGTAGATTACTGAGCAAATAGTTAGATTGATTTTTGTTAGAAACAATAATAAATAATTATATCATAAATATTAAATGATTTCTTAACTAAGAAATATTGAGAGAGATAGTCGATGAATAAAGCCAAATTACAGACAGGAAGCCATCAGTTAGTTAGAAACATTAACGAAGTGATCGTTCTAAACTTTATTCGCGCAAATAAACATATTTCAGGAGCGGAATTATCAAAAAAAACAGGTATGCGTCCTTCAACGATTTCAAGCCTGCTTAAGCAGCTTGATCAAAAAGGACTTGTTGCCATTGCTGGGAAAGGGCAATCAACGACGCGAGGCGGAAAAAGACCTACGCTATGGAGATTGAAGTACAATTCTAGATATGTGATTGGTGTAGATTTAGAGCTGGGAGAATCCACAGCTGTATGCATGAACCTAAAAGGAGACATTATTGAAAGATTATCTATCTCATTTCCGCGAGATTTGACGATTGATCAATTAAATAAAAAAGTAGGTGACCTGATTGAAGATCTTATTACCAAAAGTGGGATTAATTCGAATCAAATCCTAGGTTTAGGCTTTGCGATCCCGGGGATTATTAATACGATCGAAAATATAATTATAATGTCGTCTTTAGTCTCAGAATGGGATTATTGCTTTAGTGAGTACTATAAAGATAGATTCTCATTTCCTTGCTTTGTAGAGAATAATGCTAATGCTGCAGCCATAAGTTCAAAATGGGCATTTAATTTTGAACACCTAAACCACTTCTTAACCATATTAATTGAAATTAGCCCTAAAGTAGGCGGGCTTGGAGTTGGAATTGTGTTAAATAATGAAATTTATTACGGCACTTCCTTTTGTTCGGGGGAGCTGGATATTCATTTGCCAACTATCGCGGATGTATTTAGCCAAATGAGATATAAATTAACTTCAGATAGCTATTTTTCAGATTTCAAAAATGATGTAACCAAAATTACTCTCGATGATATCATACTCGCAGGGAAAAACCATAATGAAATTGCGCTTCATTATTATGACCGTTTAGGAAATATTGTCGGTAATTCTATTTCAGATGCAGTTGCATTTTTTAACCCGGATCACATTATTGTTGCTGGAGGGATTGCAGAAGCTGGAGAGAATTTTATTAAAGCATTTAAATCAAGTATTTCTCCAAATTTACTAGATGTAACCCAAAGAGCTATATCTTATAAATTGCACCCTTTTGGTTTAGATGCAGTTGCTCATGGAGCTGGAGCTTGCTTGCTAGATGACTTCTTTAAAATGCCTGTAACCATTCAAAAATCTAAACTTGATCAATTGAGTATTTCTTAGTTAGTTTCGGAACGAAACAAACTAGGCATTATTATGTTTTGTTTAATAGTTTGATTGGTATAAGTATATATCTTCGTCTAATAAAAATGAAAAAATCTGTCAAAAAATTTAGTTTTATCTATTTATTGCTGTCGGCGCTATTGATGGGTGGTGCTACAGGTAAAATATCGGGTATTATTACAGATATTGAAACGGGTGATCCTATGATTGGTGCTAATGTGCTCCTAATTGGGACTTCTCTAGGTGCTGCCACAGATGTCAACGGTCAGTACACAATTGTCAATGTAAGTCCTGGGCTCTATGATATTCGAGTAACTATGATTGGATATGGTATCCAAAAAATAACGGACATACGAGTTGAAGTCGATTTAACAGCCATTATTGATGCTTCCCTCTCATTAGAAGCACTCCAAGGCGAAATGGTAACTGTAAGAGCAGAACGTAAACTTGTTCGCGTGGATGTAGCAGCAAGCCAAAAAAGTATTTCAGAAGAAGATTTAGAAAAGTTGCCTGTGAGCAGTGTTGCTTCAGTCTTGAGTTTGCAAGCGGGAATATCAGGTTTTTCAGTGAGAGGCGGTTCATCAAGTGAAACCAAATTCATGGTTGATGGAATTTCATTAAATGATGAAAGAACGGGTGAACCAACGACTGGAATTCCATTGAGTGCCATTAAAGATATTAGTATTCAAACAGGTGGTTTTGGTGCTGAATATCATAATGTAAGATCCGGCGTTGTGAACGTGGTTACAAAAGAAGGGTCTGACTCCTATTCTGGCACTATTATGATTCGAAATAGCCCACCTGGACAAAAACATTTTGGTACATCACCCTACAGCAGAGATTCTTTTTGGTTGAAACCTTTTTTTGACGATGATGTGGCGTGGGATGGAACATACAATGGTTTATGGGATGAATATACTCAAAGACAGTATCCGTCTTTTGATGGTTGGAACAGTATCTCCAATCAAACTTTGGCTGATAGTGACCCCACAAATGATTTAACTCCAATGGGTGCGCAAAAATTATTTACCTACGAACACAGGAAAAACGGTGCAATCAATGAACCTGATTATAATATTGATGCTGGTTTTGGTGGCCCAGTTCCGTTTATTGGAAAAAAATTGGGAAACCTACGATTCTTCGCTTCTTTTAGAAAAGAGGAGAATAAGTATTTATATGAAGTATCTCGTTCGGGTGTTTCAAAATTGTCAACTTTCTTAAGGCTCACCAGTAATTTGAGTAAAACAAAAAAATTAACGTTCTCTCATCTCGCGGGCAATCTTGAAGCTACAGCATTATCTAGAGGCGGATCCCCAACAATAATGTCAAGTGTTTGGGATTTAGCGTCTCAGGTTAATTCAAAAGGATTTACGATGCCTTGGCGAATATTCACCAATGATTATTGGGCGCCAACAACAATTGACAATTCTACAACTGCTATCAAATATATCAATCAATTAAGTTCAAAATCCTTCTACGAAGTATTGATCAAGTCCGACCAGAAAGAATATTATACGTGGCACGGCGCTAGAAGGGATTCAACTGAATCACTAATTTTTGGAGACGCTGAGAATGGATGGTATGCAGATAATGCGCCATTTGGGTTTTTGGGCACGCCCAGCTTTAGCATTGATGGAAGTTTAGCTTTTGGTGGTGCAATTAGCACATCAAGAGATACAAGTAAGATTCAAACATTAACAGCAAAGTTTGATTATCTATCTCAGATAAATCACCATAATGAAATTAAAGTAGGGTTCGAATTATTATCAAATAGATTGAATCTAGAATTTGGATCTCAAAATGAATTTTTACCAGAAGGTAACTATTGGAATTCTGTTAACCAATCTCCATATCGATTTGCGTTCTATGTTCAGGATAAACTTGAATACAATGGATTTGTAACTACGCTTGGTTTTAATATTGATCATGTCAATCCAAATGGTGAATGGTATTCACTTGATGTGTACGATGAATCATTTTATTCATCGAATTACTCATCTGAGGAAGAAGGAAATATGGTTAAAGAAACCATAAAGCCTATAAATGCTATATCGCCAAGGTTAGCTATCTCTCACCCAATAACTGAATCATCTAAATTATATTTTAATTATGGTCATTTTTATCAAATGCCTAATGCGCAAGAATTATATCGTGTCCAGCGTGGAAATAGTAATGATGTTAGAGTTATTGGAGACCCTAGTTTACCATTAGCGAAGACTGTTTCATACGAGCTTGGGTTTGACCAATCATTGCAAGATAAGTATTTAGTCCATATTTCAGCTTATTACAAGGACATTACTTCTCAACAGGACTACACGCAATATTTAAGCGCAAATAGTAAAGTGATATACTATCAACTGACTGCAAACAGTTATGAAGATATTCGAGGATTTGAAGCTGAAATTGCTAAAATAAAAGGCGACTGGGTTACCGGAAATGTGAATTATGAATACCGCGTGAATACATCTGGTTATTTCGGTGTTAAAAAATATTATGAAAATCCATCAGATCAGCGAGATTATTTGTTGAAAAACCCAAAACAATCTAAACCCCTTCCCATACCTAGATTAAAATCTGTAATAGATTTTCACACTCCATTCAAATTTGGACCCAACTTAAGAAACTTTTATTTATTGGGCGATTGGCATATGAATGTTATATCTACTTGGAATGCAGGAAGTTGGTTTACCTATAACCCAGGCCGAGCTCCTGGTGTTATTAATAATTTCCAATATAAAAATAATTATAATATTGATATTAAAATTTCAAAATCTCTAAAAATCAACAATATGACATTTAAAATATTTGCTGATGTTTACAATGTTTTGAATGTAAAAAACTTTTCAGGGTATGGTTTTGAAGATGGATATGATTATAATTATTATATGCAATCTCTTCATTTGCCAGAAGACGATGTAACAGGTTTAGGGTATCATAATTTTGATGGTGTTGATCAGCCAGGTGATGTTCGCGATGATGGTGTAGAATTTGTACCTATCGAGTGGGTTTCATCGACGGAAAATATCAGTTCACCGAGCGAAAGAGCTATTTATTATAATGCTGAAACAAAAACGTATATGCAATTTGATTCAGATAATGGATGGGCGAATGTTGATTCAACATATTATGAAAATGTTATTAACACTAAGGCATATATCGATATGCCAAATATTGATCATTTCATTTTCCTGAATCCAAGAGATTATTTTTTCGGAATTAATGTAAGTTATGATTTTTAAAAAAATATGAATAAAACAATCAATATCATTAAAAGTTATATAACAATTTTGGTTATTCTGTTCTTTTCAGCTTCTTCATTATTAGCTGAAGAAACAAAATGGATATCAATAGGAAATTTACAAAATTGGTATTCTGCAGCTGGATGTGAAATTGAGCTTGGTCGTACAGGTCAAATATCTGATCAACAAGATGGTTTAAGATGGCCCAGTTTTTTCCCTGTGCAGGATAATCAAGCTGCAAAAGCAATGTGGCTAGGTGCTACAAATTTTTATGATCCAATTGCTGAAAAAACTTTTGATAATAAAGTAGTGCACGTTGGGCCACGTTTTATTGACACTGATAATGAAACGATTCCATTGGATTTTAAGTTATACGGAAAATATGACCATTCACGCGTATTTGTTGATGGCGTTTCTGCTACAAATATGACGTATTTTGACGAAGTTAATATAATTGATGAAAGTATTCCTGGCGAACGGATGTTAGTCAATGAAGTTCAAACTTCTATGGGAATTAAAATGATCCGGAAAATTCATGCATTTGCAAATCCGGAGCATCAAGATTACCATTTGGTTGAATATGAGTACATAAATAATGGATGTTTCAACGCTGATTGCAGTGAATATTATGAACAAACCATTGAAGGCTTTATGGCCTATTTCCAATTTAGATATGCAGTAAGTCGCGAAGGTATGGTATATGATGGAAATTGGTTGCCGCAAAGTGCAGCGTGGGGTCATAATACTATGAATGAAACTATCGGGCAAAACCCAAATTTGCCCAACACATCTTTAGATCAGTATTACGACGACGGAGAAATAATTAGAGCGGTATTCTCTTGGCATGGTTACCATTCTGGAACTGGATTTGATAATATTGGCGGTCCAAACGATCCAGGTGACGGTCTATTGGGGGCGTCACAATTTGCTGGAGTTGTGACCATTCACGCAGATAAAAGTGCAACTAATCATAGCGATGATATTAATCAACCTAGTACTACGTGGTATATGTTATCGGATGATCCGCTGACTGATGCTGGAAGCGATCAATACAATTCGTCTCGAATGATAGAAGAATATGCTTATATGACTCAAGGGCACCCAGACCAATCGATGGCTCAGCAAGTAGGAACGGGAAATGCAAATCAATTTAGTCCGGGTGGTGCAAGTAATCCCGGAGGAACTTCTCAAGGAATTGGGTACGGCCCTTATACTTTAGCCATGGGAGATACTATCCGGATAGTTGTAGCTGAAGCAGTTTCTGGGTTAAGTCGAGAAATGGCGTATAAAGTTGGCCAAAATTGGAAAGCAAATAGTCATACAGATGAATTCCCTACAGGAGCATCAAATATTCAAAAATATCTCATGGATAATTATAGTAGATCGTCCTCGGGTAAAAATGGTTATAAAAATGAGTGGGTCTTTACAGGTATTGATTCATTAGTCAATGTATTTAAAAATGCGCGAGAAAATTATAAAAGTAATTTTAACATTGTAGAACCTCCGCGTCCACCTGCGGAATTTGTTGTAAACTCTGGCGGTGATCGAATTGCCTTATCTTGGTCTTCAGATGCTGAAAATTGGCCTAATTTTAGTCACTATCAGGTTACAAGACTTAAGTATAGACCTGATACTACTCTTTTTAAATATGATCTTGATGCAGGGTTAATTATACCGATTGACGAATCCATTACATCTATTTGGACGTTTGACCAGGGAATTATAGAATTTGATGATTTAACAGCCACAAGAGGATTTGATTATTTTTATTATATAGAAGTCTTTGATGATGGGTCTACAAATGATGGATATCCATTAGTAAGTAGTCGTTTTCTAACTCGATCAAATTCTGCGGCAAATTTAAAGAGACCGCCAGGAACCCTCGATCAAGTCAGGATTGTTCCGAACCCTTTTAATATAGCTGCAAGAGATTTCCAATACGGCGTCTCTGCTGAGGGGCGTTTAATGTTTTATAATATTCCGGGTGAATGCACTATTCGTATTTATACGGAAAGAGGGGACTTAATTAAAACAATTACCCATACGGATGGAAGTGGGGATGAAGAGTGGAAATCAATCACATCATCACGACAAGTGGTAACGAGTGGACTATATATTGCTCAAATTGAAACACCTAGCGGTGAAAGTACAATCCAAAAATTTATGATAATCAGATAATGATGAAGGCCTATAAAATAAATATTATGACCATTATGGCTTTATTCGTAGTCGGGTGCGGAGATTTATTAAAACCATATGAAAATGAAAATTATAATGCCACATTATCTGTTGAAGTAGGGTGTAATTTATTAAATACCGATTCCCTTAAAATTGGCAAAACAATCGCAAATATTTCGGATACAACATTGGCCCAATATGCAGATACGCTCAATTTTGTGCATTCAGATTCGAATAGCGTATTATATACTGATATTGAAAATAACTGGCAGTTTACAGCTGAAACTGATACTGTTCTAATAGGGTTATTTATCTCGTCAACTCAGAGTTTTTCATTTTACATAGATCAAACAAGCCAGATTAATATATTTAATGAAGGTGGTACTTTAATTGAAAAAATATCAGAGAATATAGAGTTAGAAACAGTTGCATCTTGCCCAACGATTAGGTCTATTTTTGAATTTCATGATTTAAATGGTTCTTATTTGATTTCATTCATTCCATCGACAATAGGCACAGTCTCAATGGCTGTTGTTTCGGATTAGGTAAGATGAAAAAGATTATTTTACCCATCATTCTTCTGTCATGTTTAAGTGCAACTGATTCGAAATTAGCTCAAACAGGATTTCAATTTTTAAGTGTATCATCCAATGCTAGCGCAGGCGGGATGGGAGATGCAGTTACAACACAATTCCTTAAATCAAGTTCATTGTTTTATAATCCTGCAGGATTAGGCAATCAAAAAGCTTCATTTGATATATCCTTAAACCAAAATAATTGGATCGCAGGAATTACCCATAATGCTATTACAGCCTCTTTCAGACCCAGCCAAGGGAAATATGGCGTAATTGGATTGAGTTTTTTAAGTGTTGACTATGGGGAAATTCAAGGAACCATGGTTTGGGATAATGATCAAGGATTTATTGATACAGAAATAATTAAACCTACTGCATTATCACTTGGTTTAGGTTACGCTAAAGCATTATCAGATCAGTTTTATGTCGGAGGACATATAAAAACCGCATATCAATCATTAGGCCGAAATGTTATTCCTACTTCAGATACTACAAGGTCCGTAATAAAAAATACCGCTCAAGGAGTTGCCTTTGATTTTGGTACTATTTATCAAACGGGATGGAATGGTTTTGACTTTGGCATGTCAATTCGAAATTTTTCTCAAGAAATAAAATATCAAACAGAAGCCTTTCAACTCCCGCTAACCTTTACGATGGGTGCGTCTATTGATCTTTTTCAATTACTCCCAATTGTCACTACAACTCAAGAATTATTATTATCGATTGATGCACTACATCCGCGGTCTTACAAAGAAAGGGTGAATATCGGGTTGAATTATCGCTTATCGGATTTATTATCTTTAAAGACAGGATATCTATTTAATTATGATGAACAAAGCATAACTGCGGGTGCTGGTTTTCAAAAATCTTTAGGTGCTTATACTTTAGGAATTCATTACGCTTACACACCCTTTGGTGTATTTGATCATGTTCAGAGAGTTTCCTTTCAATTATCCTTTTAAATAAATAGTTATTATGAAATACATAAAAATAATCCAAACATTCATCATCTTCATTCTTGTTGTCACAGGATGTAATGATTCACAGTACCCTGATGATGTTTGGGATCCGAATGAAGTTCCAAATTCTGATCCTGAGATACATAATGTGTTGCCAGCGGACAGTGCCTTCGCAGGTGCAGATGTTGTTTATATTAATGGAGAGAACTTTGGACAATCAATTGATGATATATTAGTTTATTTCAATTCAGAATTAGGGGATATTATAAGCGCTGATGATACATTAATTTTAGTCAGCCCTCCTGCCATTATTTCAGATAGTGTTACCATTAAAGTTTCTGTTAAAGGGGCCTTCTTATTTGGTGAATATCATGAATATAAATTAATATCAAGAATGGTTCAATATGGAGCATTTGACTCTATTGAAGAAAGTGTTTGGGGTTTGGCAGTTGATACGCTAGAAAATGTATTTGCAGGTTTAACAGGTTCGGGTACTTCAGAAGGAACGATTGAAAAACTATTACCTCCAAATGGAGAAAGAAGCGAAGAAAACATACAGGCTGCATTAAATACGATGAGAAGTATGAGAGTTGGGCCGGATAACTACATCTATTATGTTGATGGAGCAAACCCATACGTTATTAAGAGTGAAATCGGCGGTAGTGGTTTAAGTTATGCTGGATTACCCGGTGTTGTGACTGACCTTGATTTTGATTCAAATCACATTTTATATACAGGAGGAGGTGGGCAAGCTATCTATTCTCTTAATAAAGATTTATCCATATTATCTACAAGCAATTATACGGACATTTCAATATTGGCAATTAAGACGTTTGAAAATAATTTATATGTAGCTGGATATTATGTTGGTGATGATGAATCAATACCAATCGTTGCAATGTATCGTAATGAAATTTTAGATGAAAATGGAACACTTGGAGAAAAAGAAATAGTATTTGATTGGAGAATATTAAGCGGTACAATCGGAAATATTACATCTATCGTTTTTGATGAAACCGGTACAATGTATATTGGTTCTGATACGGATTATGGAATTATGACTTATTCAGATGGTATCCTAAACCCTTACTATGAAAAAGTAATTTTTGCACCTATCTCAAAAATGTCGTGGGGGAATGGACAATATTTATATTTGAATTTTCGAGGAGGAAAACGTATGATTAATCGTTTCGATACTCGAATTAATGGTGCTCCCTATGGCGGGAGAGAGTAACCTTCTTGGAAATGGGTTTCAAGAAGATAGAACAAACAAAAAAGGAGTTAACAATGACAAAAATGTTAACAAAACTTATGTTGCTGCCACTGTTTTCAGTTTTACTGATTGCGGATGATTGGCAACTAGATGGTATTTTTAAAGATTATGAAATGCCTCGAAGTAATGGATATGGTATCCATGGCACCGTAGTTGCACCTGATGGAAATGTCTGGGTTGCAATGCACGGTCCATTGGCACAAGATAGTATTATTATTAATGATACTTTATCTGTTTATGTTAGACCAATTCATGTATTTACACCAAGTGGTGAGCATGCATCCTTTTCTCCAATTCGCTTTGTTACCAATGACGATGGATCCCAGGATACTTTGACATATAGTGGTAAAGGAATGGCATTAGATACGGATGGTAATATTATTTATGCGACAGATCATCTATATCGTTTCAACTACCAATCAGGTGAAATGATGGATAAGTTAGCTGTACCATATGATGATGCAGGATCTTTATCATCTTTAACACAACCATCTGTTGATGCAGATGGAAATGTTTATGTGAGCTGGGTTGGTGGTGCATCTAGACCTGTTGTTAAAATAAGTTCTGACTTTTTAACACAATCAACTGTTGCAGATGCGGGTGTTAATTATAACAGAAGCACAATGGTAACACCAGATGCGGGCCGTATTTTCTTAGGTTCAACTTGGGGTACAGGCGGTATTCGTGTGTTAGAAGCTAATTTCTTAGGGACTGCATATGATTCTGTTGATACATACGGTGTTATTGATCATACATGGGATGTATATGATATTGCTTATGATACAACTATTTCTGGAGCTGACACAACTATTACAGCTGATACCACAATTACTTCTACAACAGAGCCAATTGATATGTGGGCAGAAGTTTTAGGTTGGAATCTTGGTGTTCTATGGAGTGGTGGAACAGACCCAGATTGGGGTGTTTACTACGATGAAGGAACTACTTCACCACATATGTATGAAGGAAGCTGGGTAGGACATAATCCTAATACAGGTGAAATTGTTGATAGTTTTGGTAATGGTGGATCTTTACCTGCAGATGCAGATGCATCCGCGTTTGCCGCTGCTGGAGGTACAAATGCACCACGTGGTTTAGGTGTTAGCGCTGATGGTTTAACAATGTATGTTGGCGATTTTAATACAAACTGTATTCAAGTTTGGACAAATTCCGATCCAGTAACTTTATCCATTGAAGATGAATCAGGAAAATCCATAACAGCTTTAGGATATAGTTTACATCAAGCATATCCAAATCCATTTAACCCAACTACAACTATTTCTTATGAAGTAGGTCGTACAGGGAATGCAACATTAGAAATATTCAACTTAAAGGGTGAATTAGTTAGAACTCTTGCTACAGGTTGGCATTTCAATGGTAAGCATACTGCAAAATGGAATGGGCAAGATAATAATGGACTTAATGTAACATCTGGTACATATATCTATCGCTTATCTTCTTCAGAAGTATCTTTCTCGAAGAAAGTAACATTTATTAAATAGTATTACTATTTAACTCCAAAAAAAGCCCCTGATTTATTAGGGGCTTTTTTTTTATTTCAAATAGATCATTTGATTTGATTTGGCTATACCGTTATAAAATAATTGGTAATAATAAACACCGCTGGCTACTTGATTACCAAATGAATCAAAGCCATTCCACTTTTCTTTATAATCCCCAGAATACATTTTCTTATTTAGTAATTCAGCGATTAATTCTCCTTTTAAATTATATATAATTAATCGCACATTTGATTCTTTTGGAATTGAAAAAGGAATAATGGTCGATCCATTAAAAGGGTTAGGGTAATTTTGTGAAAGATAAAAATCTTCAGGTATGGTTGATGCATCTTGCACAATTTCTAATTGTTCTTCCTTTTTAACGATTCTCAATTCATCAATATAAATCACTCCGGATGTAGAAGGATTATTATTCCCCCTCGTGAGTTGGATGCTATCTATTCTTAATATTCCCTCTAATATTTGATTCCCTAACCATGACCCCACTGGATCCGAATCCAGATCCCACTCGATGAGCCTCCAGCCAATCCAATCGATTGTTAACCATTCGCTTACTTCATGATATGAACCAGCCGTAGAGGGTAAATTGTCATCCAAGCAGAATCTAAATTTATTCTGACCACCATCCCCATAAATATAGGCTTGAAGAATATAGGAGTTATCAAATTCAACATTTCTTGGTGACCCGCCAGATAAATATGCACGAATTAAATGATTCGGCGCATCAAGATCCCAAACATATGATAATCTAGCTGAAGATGAAGGTGATGTTGTGGGGATGGTCACTTCATTATTCGTATTAAAATTTGTCCCAGATAACACACCGACGGTTGATCCACTTTCTGTTGGTTGCCACCAATTGGATGTAGAACTAAAATGATCAATAATTATATTTTCTGAATAATGAAAAGGCGAAACACCGATAGACGATGTAGATGGAGAGTAAGCATTTCCTAAAGCATCTGTTAAACTGCTCGTTAAGAAAAGGTTGTAATTCTCGATTGGCGTGAATTCACCATTTATAGGCAATATGGCAATGGTAGAATAATCATCAAATAATGCATGATTTAATTCAAAGTCAACTGGATTTCCGGATATAGTTTTTAGTGAAATGCCAGATTCAATGGTAGCGGGTTCAACCCATTCATCAAACACCATAGAAATAATATTTTTATAATCCCAATTTTCTGTTGAGCCTGAAACTAAAAAATTGCCATCAATAATGACGGGTCCAAAAATATCTTCATCCGCGACGGTAAAAGTAATATCTAAGGGAGATAATTCTAATGGTCGACCATTTATATCTTGAGCAAATTGAGAAATTGTCATTGTATATTCCATTCCAAAAGACAAGATTTCATTTAATTCAATTTCTAATATTTTATCATTGGGAGTCCAGGAAAATTCACCCATTTCAACTTGAGGTGACATAGAAATAGATTGGTGAACTGCAGCAGTATCCATTGATTTAGAAAATGTTAATTGGATTGTTAAGTCATTAGGAATATTATTATCATTATGAGAAGGGAATGATGAAATTAATTCAGGTGCAAAGGATGGAATTGGATCCGTAATAACTGAATTTGATTCTGGGGAAGGTTTCCAATACCGATTATACTGCTTTGCAAAATATGTATATTCGCCATTATAATTCTGAATTCCATCAAAAGAATCAGTAAATGAAAAAGGAGAATGATCAAATCCAATATAAATAATAGGATCTGTATTTATTGACAATGTTGAATCTTCAGATCTGTAAATTGAAAACCACGACCCAACTTCATCTGTTGGATTTACATTTATTTGATATTGTAATGAATCTATTTTCTCAATGACAAGGTTTGGAGGATTTGGTGTTGTACTTTGGGTATTTTCAGTTTCTTTAATGACTGATTTCGAAGAGAAGAATGAATTTTTGGCTTCATCCCAATAATCTCTATAACTCCAAGACCCATAACTGAAAAATTGAAAGCCACTCGTCCAATTAACCCCGCGAATAGCATTAATAATGCTATTATGATTGGACCAAACATTATAATCATCCAAAATATATGAACCGGGTCCAACGGTAAATAAACGACCCTGATTAAGGCCAGGTTGAATGTATGAATGCCAGCAATCTGGACAGTCATTTTCTAACATTCCAGTAAAGCCTGAAGCATTTGTCCAATGATAATGCATTGGCGTTAATTGATCAACATAACCTTCATTAAACCATAAAGCACCATCTTGGTATACAGTCCCATATCCTTGCCAACCGGACCAATTATATTTACCTAATACAGCAGTCGAGAGTCTTACAAATGGTTTAACAGTCTGAATGGAGTCATGTAATGATTGTACAAATGTTGTTACACTTGAACGCCACCAATCTTCCCAGGATGAGAAACCATTAGGAACACCACTTGAATAGGGATGACTAGCGTCATATAGATATCTGCCTGTTCTTTGATGAATTGCATTTAACTCTTCATCGGAAATTATTCCATCCATTCTTTTTAATTCATCTTCTTGTGATGGTTGATTTTGATTATTGAGTCCATTTGAATGTTCATTCCACCTAACATAATCCAAGTGTAAACCATCTATGTCATATCGATTAACAATATCCATAGCAACATTTATGGTATATTCTCGTACTGCAGGAAGTCCGGGAGATAACGCTCGGTAGCTAGTCATTGGATTTCCATTTTGATCTCTACAAATCCATTCCGGGTGTTCTGCAGATGGAGACCCAGGGTAGGTGCTTGAACATTGAAATGTATTAAACCACGCATGAAGCTCTAATCCACGTTCATGAGCTTGCTCGATTGCGTATGCTAATGGATCATAACCTGGATTTGCATATCCTGAATAATATCCCCAAGGTTCAAATGGAGAATCATAATAGGCTGTTCCTCCTTGTCGAATTTGAAACAGTACAGCATTCATATTTGCAGAAACATGATCATCTAGAATGTTTCTAATACGAGATTTCCCTTCTTCCGGTGTATCAGAAGAAGATATATGCTCCCAAGTAATAACCCATGTTGCTCGAAATTCTTCAGAAATTATTTGCCCAAATGTAAAGCTACAGAATGTTAAAAATATAAATAGTCTTTTCATAAAATGATCCAATCGATGTTTGAGAGATAATTCAATTTTACAGCTATAATATTATTGGTTCAACTTTAGTAATTTATATGATGGAAAACATATCATGAAAAAGAATAGAATTTTATTGACAGCAGTTTTCATTATTTTGTCCCTCAATGTTATTTATTGTGCATCTTCTGACACAATTTTTGTATATAGCCCATCCATGGAAAAGGACATTCCTACAATCGTTATTATACCCGAAAAATATGAATCAACCCCATCTAAATTAAATGCTGTTTTTCTGCTTCATGGTTATGGTGGCGATTACTTGAATTGGTCTAATCATACAGATCTAGAAGAAAGAGCAGATCGTTTCTCTATGATACTCATTTGTCCGGATGGAAGCCCGAATAGTTGGTATATGGATAGTCCGATTGATTCATCCAGCCAATATGAAACATTCATGATTCAAACTTTAATTCCAAGGCTAAAAGAGAAATATCGTATAAATCAAATAGGAATTACAGGATTAAGCATGGGTGGACATGGGTCACTTTATTTAGCCATGAGACATCCAGAAGTATTTACCGCTGTCTCTAGTATGAGTGGTGGGGTAGATTTAACGTATTCAACAGTGAAGTGGGAAATTGCATCCAAAATTGGTTCATTTGAATTATACCCTGAACGATGGGAAAATCATTCAATTGTATATATGGTGGACTTAATTCAAGCTGGATTTATGCCTATTTTGATTGATTGCGGTTATGAAGATTTCTTTATTGATATAAATAGAGCATTGCATAATCGATTAATAGAGCGAAATATTCCGCACACATACATTGAAAAACCCGGTGGTCATAGTTGGGTTTATTGGGTGACTGCTTTAGACGAACATTTGTTGTTTTTTCAAAATCGTTTCGAGTAATATTTATGTTATATCTTTAACTTTAGTGCTTACAAAAATGAGAAATATATCATTCATGAATAAACCAATTATTTTATCTTTTTTACTCTCCATAGGACTTATGTTGAATGGGTGCGGTGGAACAATTCCACAACAACCGATTTCTTCTGATTTGGCTTGGGCAGAAGAAACATTATCCATGCTTTCTTTACGAGAAAAAATTGCCCAAATGATGATTTATCATATGAATATGCGGTTCAAAGATGTTTCAGAATCAAAGTGGGACGAAATTCAATCACTCATAAAATCGGATGGTATAGGTGGCATTCATTTATGGTACGGCGATGGAAGTAGCTCTGCGGTAATAATGAATGAAATGCAACAGCAATCCAAAGTACCCATTATTTTTGATGCAGATATAGAATATGGGCTTAATCAAAGATTTTCATCTGGAACAGACTTTCCACCTTTAATGGCCATTGCTGCCACCGGGAATCCTGAAAATGCGTATGCTGTAGGAGCGATTGTTGCGAACGAAGCTCGTTCAGTGGGCATTCATTGGAATTTATCACCTGTAATGGATGTGAATAATAATCCTGACAATCCAATTATAAATGTAAGATCATTTGGAGAAGATCCGGATTTGGTAAGTACCTTTGGAGTGTCTTATATGAAAGGGTTACAAGATAATGGTATGTTAGCTACCGCGAAACATTTCCCCGGCCATGGCGATACAGAAACAGATTCTCATTCATCTCTCGCCATGATTCCAAGCGATTCTGCAAGACTTTGGTCCGTTGAAATCCCACCATTCCAAACGATGGCCGACGAAGGCGTGGATGCTATTATGGTTGCTCATGTTCATGCGCCAGATTATCAAATGGGTGCTGAAGATCCAGCCACATTATCTTCCTTCTGGATTCAAGACGTTTTACAGAATCGTATAGGATTTAAAGGAACTGTAATTACCGATGCTATGGCCATGGGGGGAATTGTAAAAAATTATTCCAGGTCTTATGCCTTGATTAAAACAATTCAAGCAGGTAGTGATGTTATTATTCAAAATTACGATTTAAAAGGTGCCGTAGATGTTGTGGAAAGAGCGGTCATTAACGGAGATATTTCGATAGAAAGCATAAATCAATCTGCATTAAAAATGCTAAAAATGAAGGAGAAAGTGGGGCTCCATAAACAATCAACTATCAATCTTCGACACACGAGAAATATATTAGCTGATAAAGAACATAAATCAACTGCGCGTAGAATCGCATCCGAAGCAATTACATGTGTAAAATTGGAAAAAGATTTATTACCCCTTTCAGCAACACAAACGGATACATTGTATGTAATTGATTTATATGATTCTAAGAATAATCATAGCCAATCTAAGATTACAAAAGCATTAAAATCAGAAGGAATTGTGCTTCATTCATCTCAAGTTGATGAATCAGATTCCAAACAATCGTTAGAATTAATTGTAAGCCATATCCCTAGAAATGCTCGAGTATTGATAAATGCATTTGCTGTACCAAAGGCCTGGAAAAATCGAATATTTCTTCCTGATAATGAAACAGAATTTGTAAATCTGCTAATAGAAAAAACAAATCGAATCATTCTAGCGAGTATGGGCACACCGTATCTCATTCAAGAATTTCCAAAAGTATCTGTAAACCTATGTGGCTATAAAGGGAATAGTGCCATGACTTCTGCAATGGCAAATGCATTATTAGGAAAAACGGATATAGGAGGAATTCTTCCTGTGTCAATTCCAGGTATTGCAGATAGAGGTCATGGAATTCAAATTGAACGTAATTATCAAAAAAAGAATGGTAAATCATATAGTAAAGGTGATGAAATTGTTCAAATTATGCCTTCCGAAATAAATGTAACAAATGATTTAGTTATTTCGCTTATGAATGATGCTGTGAAAGATTCCGCTTGGCCTGGCGGTGTCATTTTGGGTGCAAAAGATGGAAAAATCTTTTTGAAGGAAGGAGTTGGGTTTCATACATATGCACAGGAAAAGCCAACACAATCCAGTGATATTTTTGATTTAGCTTCCATAACAAAAGTCATATCTACCACTTCAGCCATTATGAAATTAGTGGATATGAAAAAGATATCATTAGATGATTATGTTGTAAAACATTTACCAGCCTTCAAAGGGGAACAATCTGACTATTTTGAACAAAAAATACAGACAACTATACGACATTTATTAACGCATACAGCTGGGCTTCCTCCGTTTAAACACTATGACAAAATGGATACAAGTGTGGATGCTCGATTAGACAGTGTTTTTAATACAGAACCCATTTATGCTTTAGAAGATCGTACCCAATATTCTGATGTTGGTTTAATGACTCTTGGGAAATTAGTAGAAGCCGCCAGTGGTCATTCCTTAGATTATTTTGTGGATTCTCTTATTTTTCAACCACTCGGCATGACGTCCACTTTTTATAATCCATCGAAAGAAAAATTGCATCGCATTGTTCCCACTGAAATCAATCCAAACGATAGACTTATTCATGGCATTGTGCATGATGAAAATGCGTATAGCATTGGGGGTGTCGCTGGGCACGCAGGTCTATTTTCTACCGCACGAGATTTAGCGCGATTCTCCCAAATGATGCTCAATGGTGGTATCTATGGTTGGAAACGAATTTTTAGAACAGAAACTGTCAATATGTTCACAAAACGAGCAAATGTGATTGAAGGAAGTTCTAGGTGTTTAGGATGGGATAGCCCTGATGGCGAAGCGTCTGGAGGTGTGTATTTGAGCGATTCAAGTTTTGGACATACAGGATTTACCGGAACATCGTTGTGGATAGATCCAGAAAATGATATAATAGTTATATTACTTACGAATGCGGTTCACCCAAATCGAAAGAGTAAAAGTCCAAAATATTATGAATGGCGTCAACGTATTCATTCAGCCGTCTATGAATCACTTGGATTCACAGAAAAAAATCCTAACCTAAAATGGAAGTCACGATGGGAATAAAATATATCTTATTTTCTGCCATACTATTTATGGTTGCTTGTTCCACAAATCAAGATTGGCTGAATTCACTCCCAAAACCTTGGACATTGTCACAGGAAGAAGTGTCAGGCATATTGCCGAAATTTCATAAACATTATCCGGATTTTCATCAACGGATAAAAGCCATTAATCTATGGAGAGTGGGCACACCTTATAGTATTTTCAAACTGGGTGAAGAAATTGAACCGGACCCGGATCCCATCATACGGATTGATACATCCGACTGTACAGTTCATGTGTTAACAACTCTTGCATTTACTATGAGCCAAAATTGGGAAGAGTCGAAAGAGAATATGATTCATTTGCATTATAAAGATCACAAACCTTCGTATAAAACGCGATGGCATTACACATCGGATAGGCTCATGAACCATCCCCTCACTGTGGATATTACTAGAACTTTGGTTTCCGAAGATGAAATTGCTTCCGTTCATATTACACTTAATCAAAAAGAAAATGGGTCAGAGTTTCTCAAATTAGATTGGAAGGATGAACGGGATGTTTATTATATACCCAGCGATAAAATAACGCCTGAATTATTACAATCTATTCCAGAGGTAGCTGGTGTTGCTTTTGTTCGAAAAAAATATTTCAAAATGGGAATCGTCCTTGCGCATGAAGGATATCTCATTGACCATACTCGCGTCATTCATGCTTCATCCGATGCAGGTGAAACAGTAAATATGGATTTTATGGAATATTATTTTAGACAGGATGGTCCTTTATTTGATGGTATTATGATTTCTAAATTTGTAGAGCCAAATGATTAAGAATCTACTAGAAAAAGAAACGATAAAAACCATGGGCTTAATGATGGGCACTTCCATGGATGGGCTTGATATTTCAATAGTTGATATCAAACTATCTCAGGGGAAATTAAAGCCTGAAAATATTATATCTCATACAATTCCCATTCCCAAAGAATTAAAAAAACAAATTTCATTAGCTATTTCTGGAGATGAATCCTTATATAAACCATTAGACGAATCTTTGGGTCAATGGATGGCGGATGTGTGCCAAGATTTTGTGTCACAAAATAATGTGTCAGATATTGATTTAATTGGGAGTCATGGGCAAACAGTTTATCATGAAAGTGGTGTCAAAAGTGTTCAAGTTGGAAATCCACAATTGTTAGCAGATATGTTTAATGTACCTGTGATTAATGATTTCCGAGAGGCGGATATTAAAGCAGGAGGGACTGGAGCACCCTTAATTCCAAAAGTGGATGAATGGATGTTTCAGCAAGAAAATGAAGCTGTCATTATGTTGAATATAGGAGGCGTGGCGAATGTGACATTATTGCCACCGGAAGGTGAAGGACATATTCTTGGTTTTGACACGGGACCTGGAATGGCTTTACTCGATGTAACATATCGTTCTCATTTTATTGAAGGATTTGATATTGCTGGAAAACTGGCTAAAAAAGGTGTCATCGATAGGGAAATGGTCGAACGTTGGATGGACGATCCATATATACAGAAAAAGCCACCAAAATCGACGGGTCGTGACTATTTCGGTCACGCATGGATTAATGCACATCGTGAAGATTTAAATCTCCTATCGTTTGATGATCGCTTAGCAAATTTGGCTTATTTCGCAGCTAGAACCATTATTGAAGGGTGCAACTCATTTAACAAAAAATGGAATGTGAGTGAAATGGTTGTTTCGGGTGGCGGTAGCCATCATGAGCAAATATTATTTCATCTAAAACGATTATTACGTCCAATTCAAATTAAGAAAACGGAAGAATATGGGATTTCTGTTGATGGAAAAGAAGCTGTTGGATTTGCATTACTAGCTGCCGCTTTTGTAAAGGATATTCCAGGAAATATCCCAACGGTTACAGGAGCAAATGAAAGTGTCATCCTTGGTAAAATAGTAGAACCCATTTAATGACACATCCAGAATTATTATCTCCCGCGGGAAATCTAAATAAATTAAAGTATGCTTTTGCTTACGGGGCAGATGCCGTTTATGCTGGTGTGCCAAGATTTTCTTTACGTACTCGGGAAAATGAATTCAGGGAAGATTCTCTTATAGAAGGAATTAAATACGCTCATGATTTAGGGAAAAAAATCTATCTGACTCTGAATATATATGCCCATAATACAAAGGTGGATGGATTCATTCGAGAACTAGAAAAGGTGGCTGAATGGGAACCAGATGGTTTAATTATGGCCGATCCGGGTTTAATTCACCAAGCCATAAAACGAGTTCCTCAAATACCCGTTCACTTATCAACACAAGCTAACGCAACCAATTGGACTACAGTAGAATTTTGGAAAGATTTAGGTGTTGAACGGATTATCCTGTCTCGAGAATTACGACTTAAAGAAGTAGCAGAAATCCATAATAAAGTCCCAGATATTGAATTAGAATCATTTGTGCATGGCGCCATATGTATTGCCTATTCTGGACGATGCCTTATTACAAATTACATGAATCATAGAGATGCAAACCAAGGTACATGCACCAATTCATGTAGGTGGAATTATGAGTTTGGAGAAGAACCTGATTCACTACTTGAATTAGAATCTCAGCAACAATCTCTCACTATTGATGAAATATACCAAAGGCCTGATGGCGATTATTATGTTGAAGAAAAAGAGCGAAAAGGGAAAAAATATCCAATTGAAGAAGATGAAAGTGGTACGTATTTGTTTAATGCCAAAGATTTATGCGCGGTAGAATTACTTGACCAAATAAGAGATGCAGGTGTGTGCAGTTTTAAAATTGAAGGTCGAACAAAATCAGAATATTATGCTGCCATGTCAGCCCGATCATATAGAAAAGCCATTGATGATATTGTTGAGGGTAATCCATTTGATCCACAAGTTATGAAAGATTTATTGGCATTATCTAATCGTGGATATACCACTGGATTTTATACTCGAAATCCAAGAGAATTTGGAGAAAATATTGAAGAAAATAGATCTCGCGAGAGACATAAAAAACCTGTCGGACTAGAATGTGAATATGATCAGGCTACAGGACTTCTATGGTTCGATATAAAAAATAGACTTGATGAAGGGAATAAAGTTGAAATATTAACACCTAAAGGAGATCATGAGATTGATGTTTCTGAAGTAAGAAATACAAAAGGCCAAAAAGTAGAATCTATCCATGGTGGCGCGGGGCGGGGTGCCTTTCCAATAGATTTTGATCCCGGTCCATTTGCCGTCATACGTCGAACCCTAAATAAACACGAACAAGATCAATTATTAAAATAAAAATGACTTATTTTTCTCAAGTAGAAAAAGCATTTTCCCAAATTTCGGGAATAAAAAACCAAACAACCAAAACACCTTATATTGTTGTAGATAATTACCCCATGTTGGGTTTTTTAACAGCCTTAAGATTCTTAGAATGGGCTGGTGAAAATCCTAAAGGAGTCATGAGTTTGCCTACAGGTAAAACACCGGAATATTTTATCAAATGGGTCCATTATTTAATGGAAAACTGGCGTGATTCAAACTTAGAAAAATTGAGAATAGAACACGGATTTATTACATCTGGAAAACCAAATTTATCTGAATTGCAATTTGTCCAAATTGATGAATTCTATCCAATTAACCCAAACCAGCATAATAGTTTTCATAATTACGTTCATCGTTATTATGTAGATGGATTTGGACTAAACCCAGAACGTGGTTTATTCATGAATTGTGATGAAATGCCCAAAGAATCAAATCTTTCTTTATTGGAAATATTCCCAAAAGATAAAGTTGACTTAAGCTTAAGATATCGCGACCCACAATCATCATTGGAAGAACTCCAACAAAAAACAATATTTTCGGTAGATCAATGGTGCAGTAATTATGAATCCAAAATACAAGAAAAAGGTGGGATTGGTTTCTTTCTTGGAGGCATAGGCCCCGATGGACATATTGCATTTAATGTGCGTGGATCTGACCATAATTCAACAACACGGCTTATGGGAACAAATTTTGAAACGCAAGCGGCTGCTGCAACTGATTTAGGAGGTATTGAATTATCGCGAAATCGACTCGTAATAACCATTGGTTTACAATCCATTACTGCAAACCCAAATGCAGTAGCCATCATTATTGCAGCGGGAGAAGCGAAGGCAACAGTTGTTAAAGATTCATTAGAATCTGAGCCAGACAACCAATATCCCGCAACCGTATTACAAAGAATAAAAGGTGGGAGATTTTATTTAACTCAAGGAGCCGCATCTCAATTAAAAGATATTCAAAAACAAAAATGGGCGGCAGAACCATTCGATCAAAAGAAAATTGAAAAAGCGATCATTCAATTATGTAAATCATCCCATACATATGGTCATAAGCTCACATTGGCCGATTTAGAAAATGATCCAAATTGTTCTCAAATTCCAAACTTAGATGAATCAACTGTTCCATCCGTATTGAAATCAATGGAAGCCAAAATTCATAAAGGAATGACTATTTCTGATGGTCAATCATTTCTACATACAGGCCCACATCATGATGATATTTTATTAGGCTATTTACCCCACGTGATTCATTTAGTTCGTTCGCCAAATAATAAACATTGTTTTGCAAATATGACGTCAGGGTTTACATCTGTCACAAATCCATATGTGATTTCTGTCCTTGAAAAAACGCAGGAATTTTTATCAAAAGGTAAAATCCAAATGACAAAGTATTCGGACTTTTTTGAATCAGGATATGCCTTAAAACAGGATAAAGATATTTACCATTATTTGGACCGGATTGCTTCACAAAATATTGAAGGGCAGAAACGAGGTTTAAGTCACAGAATTGTTCGGGCATTGGTTAATATTTACGGTATAAAATCCATCCAAGAATTAGAAGATCAAATCCATTCCATTTTACAAGAGTTACGTCAATGTTATGATGGTCAAAAAAATGAGCCAGATATACAAAAATTAAAGGGAATGATTCGCGAATTTGAAGAAGAACTTGTGTGGGCTCATTATGGGGTTCAGGTGAAAGATGTACATCATCTACGCTTAGGCTTTTACCAAGGGGATACGTTTACAGAAGCTCCTGAACGTGAAAGGGACGTTGAGCCAATCTTAGAATTACTTCTAGATAGAAATCCTGATGTGATTACACTTGCGTTAGATCCGGAAGGTAGCGGACCAGACACACACTATAAAGTTTTACAGGCGATTGCAGATGCGGTTCGCATTTGGGGTGCTGAAAAAGATTTATCGCAAGTCCGTGTTTGGGGATATCGAAATGTGTGGTTCCGTTTTGATCCTGCTGAAGCGGATATGATTGTTCCTGTTTCAATCAATTCCATGGCTATGTTACGAGATACATTTATGAATTGTTATTTGAGCCAAAAAGATGCATCTTTCCCGAGTTATGAATTAGATGGACCCTTTTGTGATTTAACCCAAAAAATATGGGTGGAGCAACATCAAGAAATGGAATTAGTCTTGGGCAGAGACTATTGGTATCAACATGAACATCCACGATTACGGGCAACCCATGGATTAGTTTATTTAAAAGATATGTCTGCTGATGATTTTATCCAAGAAGCGCAAGCATTAGAAAAATCAATGGAAGGCCAAATTAAATAATTGGATATGGAATAAATATGAGACTCATTATTCAAAAAAATTATACCAATGTAAGTAAATGGACTGCAAAATACATAAAAAATAAGATTAATGTATTTAATCCAACTGAGAGCAATCCGTTTGTTTTGGGATTGCCAACAGGTTCATCACCGATTGGTACTTATGAAGCATTGGTGGAATTATACGAACAAGGTGAATTATCGTTTAAACATGTGATTACTTTTAATATGGATGAATATGTTGGTTTACCTTCCAACCATCCAGAAAGTTATACGGCATTTATGTATCATCATCTTTTTGATCATATTGACATCCCTAAGAATCAAATTAATATTCTAGATGGAAATGCCCAAAATCTTGAGTTAGAATGTCAAACATTTGAAGAAAAGATTTCCTTGGTTGGTGGTATTCATTTATTCTTAGGTGGAATTGGAAGTGATGGACATATTGCATTTAATGAACCTGGATCATCTTTATCATCTCAGACGAGAATTAAAACACTTACCAAAGAAACTATTATTGCCAATAGCCGATTTTTTAAAAATGATTTATCCCAGGTACCAACAACGGCATTAACCGTTGGTGTAAAAACAGTCATGGATGCAGATGAAGTTATTATTATTGTAACAGGACAAAATAAAGCCCGCGCATTGGCCAAAGCGATTGAAGAAGGAGTCAATCACATGTGGACCATTAGTATGTTGCAGTTACATCCACATGGAATAATTGTTACTGATGATGATGCAACAGATGAACTGAAAGTGGGAACGGTGAATTATTTTAAAGAGATTGAAGTTGAAAATATATTATAGATATCACTTCCAATTTAATATCCACTTATTTTAAATATACCATTTTTCTAGATTGAGTTTTGTCGCCAATTTTTAGTTGAATAAAGTACACGCCACTGACATGAGATGAACCATCCCAACTTAATTCATAGTCTCCCGACGGTAATGGTTGGTTGAGTACCGTTTCAATCAATTGCCCAGTAGCGCTATAAATATGGATCGATGTAGTAAGTTGATTATTCATGAGAATGGAAAATCGAATGGTAGTACTTGAATTAAATGGATTTGGATAATTTTGTTCTAAGACAAAACGTGCTGGAGAAATAATATAATCAGAATCTGTTCCTGAATATTCTAGCCCTAAATAATCCATCGTTCCTCGAACAATCGCATTGGCCGTTGAATCATAAAGTCCCGTATCATCACACGCATTCATATCTTCATAAGTGAGTGCCATCACATTTTCTCCATGCGTCATCCACCACCAACTTTCTGGGTATTGATCAGGTGTCCCATTTGTCCAACTCACATAATGAGTCCATGGTTCAATCCCATTCAAAAAATAATCCCGAACTCCCGTAATATAATTTTGTTCTAATTGGGCATATAATGGAGATGTGCCGTACGAATCATGATACACAAAGTATCGGTAACAGGCATAGGCTGAATGCATATTCAAGGCAACTTTAATCGGATTGGGAGTATCCATCAATTCTATAAATCGGTTTTTTAAAACGGCAACTTCCGGCTCTAGTGGATTGTCATCCCATCCACTTTCAATATCAACCCCATGAGCATTTTCTCTTGCATACCCTAACTCAACCCCATCCGGATTGTACATGGGAATAATATGGAAAATAGTATTATTTCTAATAAAATCTGCATACGGCGCATCAGAGAGTAAAATATTGATTATTTCATCCACCACCCAAAATGATTCTTCTTCACCAGGATGTGTTCGCGTATGAATATAAATACGTGGTAAAGTAGTTGATTCTGGTTCACCAGATATAGTCATTTCCCACAAAGCTCTATTTTGTACAGAAGCACCAATAGAATCAATTGTGACAAATGGACTTTCATTCCAAATATTTAGATCATTTAATAAATCATTGTATCCATAACCCCAATTATATGTATTTCGTAAAACTGAATTTTCAGTTTCAGGGATAATGCCACATTTAGAATAAGTTTGCCCGACTATAAATTGTGCAGCAATTGAAAGGATAAAAAAATATTTAATCATAATGATGCCGAATTGAATAGGATATCGGCGATTTTGTTAGCAATGAGTTTCGGGCTGCCAGAATGACGATTTGTTAATATAATAATACTTAAAGCTTCGTCTGGGTAACGATGATACACATTTCGAAATCCTTGTGTACTTCCCGTATGCCCAACTCTGTGCCGGTTTCTATATTCGTCAACAACCCAACCAAAGCCATAACCCGTTTTATTTCCATTAGCCAAAGTTCCAGATGTCATGGCTTCTTTTATATCTTCTTGTAGCAATAAAATATTTGTATATAATATTTGATCCCATTTGAACATATCATTAATGGATGAATAAACACCGCCGTCTCCTAACACAGCACTCGTAATACTTTGGTCTCCAAGTACAAATTCTTCACCTAGTATACTATACCCATAAGCCCGATTATGAACAGTGGATAATCCATCTTCAAATGCAATACTTTCATCCATTCCCAAGGGTGAAAAAATATTATTATAAATAAAATTTGCATATGATTGTCCAGAGACAGCTTCAACAATCATAGCAAGAACTGCATAGCCAGAATTACTATATCGATATTGCGTTCCCGGAGTGAAATACGTGCTCGTTTGTTCCATCATCATTTGCAATACATCCGCATCATGAATTTGTTCTGTAACATTTTCTGGTATGAGAGAAAAATAATCTTTAAGTCCTGATGTATGATGAAGTAATTGCCGGATGGTAATATAATGGCCATAACCTGGAAAATCGGGGAAAAAGTCCGTTAAAACTTGGTCGTAATCAAGGGTACCATCTGATCTCAATAACATAATACATGCAGCGGTAAATTGTTTAGAAATGGATGCGAGCCTAAAATTAGTTTCTGGTGTGACAGAAACAGGGCTTTCTAGCTGAGCTAATCCATATCCTTTTGCATATATTATGGACCCATTTTGGACAATTAATAAAGATGCTCCCGGAACAAACCCATCATTATAGGGTGCCATGAGTGAATCAATTTTAGTTGAGTCAATCGATGTTTGTTGAATATCATATTCTCTATCATCACAGGATATCAGAGATAAAGCAAAAAATATGAAAATAAAAATTGAAATAACATGTTTCATTTTAAAAGTACGTTTATGAGGCTATTTTATCTTTTTAAAATAATATATTGTACCACTTGCTGTTAATGCTAATCCAATCATAGATGGAATAAAGGCTGTAATAAATGTAATGATTAGAAAAGCTGAATAAAGGATGAGCACTACAATCATACTCCATGGATAAAGAAGCGCTTTATAAGGTCGCTCTTTGTTTGGCCATTTTTTGCGCAAAATATAAATTGCGTAGAAAGTAAGTAAATTGAAAATAGTGCTTGTAGCAGAAAAGAAATCAATCATGACTTCATACGCATTCGAACCACTAGAGCCGGATTGCAAGTAAGTGGCAGCAACAGAAAAAATGAGTAAAACGGTTGCCCAGATTCCTTGTCCTATTAAGGCATTATTGGGTGTTTTAAACACGGGATGTAATTCTTTGAATTTATCAAAAAATAATCCATCTCTTGCCATAGCGTGCCAAGTACGACTTTTACATAAAATTTGCGTACTAATATTTCCAAATGCATTAATAGCTACAGCCACAGAAATAAGGATACCACCTGTCGCTCCAAGAACAACTTTCATCGCAGCTGTTGCAACCCATTTGTTTTCTGTTATGGCTTGAACATCTAATTGAAATAAATAACCCAAATTTGTTCCAATATAAAGAAGCATAACGCCACCAATTCCTAAAAAGAGAGATAAGGGAAGTGTCTTTTGCGGGTTTTTGACTTCTTCCGCCATGTAAGTTGCACCTTCCCATCCGCTAAATGCGAAAAAGGAATATCGTAAAGCAGCTCCCACAGCTAATATTGTTTCCCAACCAAAGGATTCAGGCCAAAGTGGATTCACAAAATTTTGAATATTTCCTGTTGAAAAGGACGTTAATGTCGTTCCAATGATGGCTCCTAATGCACCTACTTTTACCATGCTGAAAAAAACTTGAACTTTCCCACTCATGCTGACACCAAACATATTAATTCCTGTCAATGTCCAAATGGTAAAAAGAGAAATAGCAAATGTGATAGGAAGATTAAATGGAGTTCCAGCTGTCAATTCCCAAATCGCATTTAAATATTCGGTAAATACTAATGCCACCGCGACGATTGATGCCGTTTCTGAAACAAAAAACATCGCCCAACCGCGAATAAAAGCAATGTAGGGTCCGTAGGCTTCTTTTAGAAAAACATAGGGTCCACCTGACTTAGGTAACATCGCTGATAGTTCAGCATAAATAACAGCACCAAAAATAGTAATAATGCCACCTATGACCCAAACGAGACCAAAGAGAGAAGTACAGCCAACCAATGCCATAATTGGGGCGGGTGTTCTGAAAATCCCAGATCCAATAATTCGACTAATAACGATGGCAACAGATTCTTTCAGCCCTAAGTCTTTTTTATATTCGCTTAATGTTTCTTGCATGTATTTTTACTCTTGTGTAGGATTATCTAAAATATGAATTGTTTGTTTATCTGCGTCCAATTCGGCCATAACTCCAATGGGAAATGTGATATTGTATTTATAATGGCCAATAGGAAAGTTTGCTAAAACAGGAATACCTAAGTCTGAAAAATAGTATTCTAAAACGTCCATCATGGTAAAACTATTTTCATCATCAGGTGGCTCTGTTGCTCTGCGAGTGAATTTCCCAAGAATGATTCCCGCGACATGGTCAAATTTTCCTGCCAATTTAAGTTGAGATAAATATCGATCAATACGGTAGGGCGCTTCACCCACATCTTCCATAAATAATATTTTCCCATCTGTTTCAATTTCGTATGGAGTGCCCATGAGCGTATTGATTAAAGATAAATTCCCACCAATGAGATCGCCTTTGCTTTTTCCACCATGGAGCGTTATAACTGATTCACCCAATTCAAATAATTTTACATCAATCGTATATCCATTGGGATTATCTTTTTCGATAGCTTGCCAAAAATAATGGTCAGAAATAGGGGACAAATTTCCTTTACTCCCTAATCCATACATAGGACTCGGTGTATGAAAAGTTACTATATCTGTCATTTTATTAATCGCTAAATGCAAACCAGTAATGTCACTGAAACCAATCAATATTTTTGGATTATTTTTAATGATGTTATAATCCAATTGATCTAGAATCCGTGTTGTACCATATCCGCCTGTTCCAGGGAAAATGGCTTTTATTTTAGGGTCATTCCATCCGGCCATGAATTCCTGTGCGCGCCTTTCATCTGTCCCACCTAAATAGCCATGTTGACGAAATATATCTTCAGCTTGTAAAGTAACATAACCCCGATCTTCCAATCGTTTTTTTGCAAGAGCCATCCGATCTTGTTTCAAATATCCTGATGGGGCTACAAATAGTATCGTATCACCAGGGGATAATCGAGTTGGAGGAACTTGAGACGTCGCAGATGATGGAATAACACATAGGAATAGAATTGTAAATGTGGATAAAACTCTATTCATTTTACTGCAACATTAACCAAAGAAGAATTGGCAAATATAAACAGCGCTAAAAACACCTACTGCATCCGCAAATAAGCCTGCTAATAATGCATGGCGTGTTTTACGAATCCCAACAGACCCAAAATAAACCGCCAATACATAAAAGGTCGTTTCGGTTGAGCCGAACATTGTAGCACCAATTTTTGCTATCAGTGAATCGGCTCCATGCACATTGATTAAATCCGTTAATAATCCTAATGAGCCACTTCCTGATAAGGGTCGCATCAACGCCAAAGGAAGATTCTCTGGTGGGAACCCGATTAATGTTAAAACGGGTGACAAGAAATTGAGTAATAAATCTAATGCGCCGGAGGCACGAAACATGCCAATAGCCACAAGAATAGCCACCAAATAGGGAATAATTCTTACCGCTATTGTAAAACCATCTTTTGCGCCATCTACAAAGGATTCATATACTTTAACTTTTTTAAAGACTAAACCATAAAATGGAATCCCTACTAACAAAAATGGTATAATATATTTTGAGTATTCATTGACGGTGCCCACAAATGAATCAATCATGATTGACTCCCATCAACGATTAAAAATCGTTTCCGTTTTTCTAAGAATTTTACAGCAAAAACTGCAGCAATCGTGGACATGGTTGTGGCAACAATTGTTGTTATAAATATTTGACTTGAGAGCGACCCCATAAGGGCTACTACAGTTGCGGGTAATATGAGTTGAACACTGGATGTATTTAAAGCTAAAAACATCGCCATTGCATTGGTGGCTGTTTCTTTATTGGGATTTAATTCTTGTAATTCTTCCATCGCTTTAAGTCCAAGTGGTGTGGCTGCATTTCCTAACCCTAGAATATTCGCGGACATATTCAATACAATGGATCCAATTGCAGGATGGTCTGGCGGCACATCCGGAAAAAGTCGAATAGTTATTGGACGTAATCCTTTAGCAATGATACGAATGAGTCCAGACTCTTCAGCTATTTTCATAATACCTAACCAAAGCGCCATTATGCCAATGAGACCAATCGCGAGATTCACAGCGACTTTTGCCATATCAATGGCCGCTTCTGTTACCGCATCGATGTTACCGGTCAACGTGCCGACCACTACACCAATAAACATCATTCCAAACCAAATATAGTTTAGCATTTAATTATCCTTCTTTTACAGGTGATTCTAAAATGGTTAATGCGGGAGATTGGTTTGTTGCATTTAATTCAACATGTGCAGAGATTGGCATTGTTGCTTGAAACTTTCCATGTCCGCAGGGGAAATTTGATATTATAGGAATATCCAAATTACGACACACATCCATCACAATTTCATCTGTCGTTTTGCCAAAAGGTGTATCCTGGTCTTTCATATCAACCAATTCTCCCATAATTAGCCCATTAATATTTTCAAACATGCCCGCTTCTTTTGCATGAACCATCATGCGATCAAAAGCATACAAATATTCTCCAATATCTTCTAAAAATAAAATAATGCCATCCGTATTGAGTTGATCTGGGGTTCCTAATCGGTTAATCAAAAGGCATAAATTCCCACCCCATAATGGACCGGAGGCTTTTCCCGATTTTAACACTTTCATGGGTAAATTAGTGGGTGATTGAATTATAATACCATCATCACCTGATAATGTTTTTTCCATTAATTCGAAATTATAATTGACTACTCCATTTTTAAATGTGGTCAGCATGGGGCCATGGAATGTTATCAAATTAGTTTTTTGAGTGATGGATGTAAGAAAGGCAGTAATGTCACTGTATCCCATAAAAATTTTTGGATTTGTCATGATTAGTTCATAATCCAGTAACGGCAAAACACGATTAGCGCCATACCCGCCACGGGCACAAATAATCGCATCAATTTTAGGATTGGCAAACATTCCATTCATATCATTCGCTCTTTGTTCAGGTGTTCCTGCATAAGTATCCTTTTTCAAAAACACACTTTCACCCAATACAATATTATACCCTTTTTCTTCAAAAGCGGAAACGGCTGTTTTTAAGTCGGATTCATTTATCCAAGAAGATGGACTAACAATTCCTATGGTTGCGTGTGGCTTTAAGGCATTTGGTTTAATCATGAATAAATAATCCTAAAATACGATCTTGGAGATGCCGGGCATCTTTTGATGATCCAATATAACCATTCATAAGCATTGAGAAAGCAACAGGTCCATATTTGGGAGAAAAGGCATATCCTGATAAACAGCTAACGCCAGATAAACTACCTGTTTTAGCTTTAATTCTATCTCCATTTTTTATGATTCGATTTTTCAATGTTCCATCAGAACCACCGTGAGCAAGAATATTTAAAAAATCATCTTTATAATCACTTTGATACATATAGGATAATAAATCAATGAAATGGTCTGCACTTGTTAAATTATATCGAGATACACCAGAACCATCAACCAATCGAATAGTACTGGTATCGATGAACGCAGAATCAGCCAAAAATGCTTTAATCACATTGATTCCATTTTTCCAATTTCCGGGAGTTTCTTTTGAAATACCTAACGTTTTGACAAATAATTCTGCTGTCAAATTATCACTTTCAATCATGAGGTTTTTTGTCGAATAGAAAAGAGAATCTGAAACATGAGATGCCACTTTAATGCTAGATTTAGTCTTTGAGCCTATGGCCAAATGATGAACAATTACACCTTTTTCTTCTAACATCTCCTTAAAAACAGTTCCTGTGAAACGGGGTGGATTTACAATATTTCGGATTAATGTGTCAGGTGACACATATACCATTTTTTCACCTGTTATGGTGAATCGATTTGTTCTGCCTGCCCAATTACGATCAATTTTAAATTTTTGAAAATCAACAGTATCATTAACTGTTTTTGATTGATTATCTATTTGAATATATTGGGTGGAAGGAGACGTTTGAATCGATACCGGGTCGCCTAATTTTCCAGGACGGATATAAAAATCCACACAATTATCATTTAATGAAAGAGCGCTGACTGGAGCGGCATACCACCACGGCCCTTCATCCCACATCCAGCCTTCACCGTAATGAATGGTGTCCATCAAACTTTCATCTACAAATAGCGTATCGACTGTTTTAATAGTTGAAGAAACAATACGTGTTAAAGAATCTAATTGCTTTAGGGAAAAATCTGGGTCACCGCCGCCAATAAGATATAGATTATTATTATTTTTATAAATGGATGTTTCAAAAGTAAAGTCAGCGCCTAAATGGACTATCGCGGCTGCGCTTGTATATAATTTATTGTTACTGGCAGGCATAAGTTTTTTATGACTATTAAGAGCATATAGAGTTTTGCCATTCTTAAGAGACGTCATTTTTAAACTCATATTCACATCAAGATTAGATTTAGCGATGAGTGAATTAATGTCTTTTTTTAAAGATGGAATCCCGGGATTGTCTAATAATATTTTGGGTGGAGCACAGGAAAATCCTATGAAAAATAATAGGCTGAAAATGATTTTCATTTTAGATAAATAATTTTTTGTGTAGCAATCTGTCCTATATGGTCAGTAACATGAAGAAAAAATAGACCGGAAGATAATCCTTTCAACTGATGCATGGGAAGTTTCATCTTTTGAATACCAACCGTATTAGAATGGGAATTTGTTTCAAATACAATTTGACCTAACACATTATATACGTTTATTGAATAGGATGATGATTGTCCATTTATTTCAATCATACCTTCACCATTAAATGGATTCGGATAAAATGAAATAATTAAAGATTCTGGAAGGATGTTAACATCATTTGATATATTTACTTCTTCTCCTAATAGAAAGGATATGGCCCGTGTATAATAACTACTTTTTGATTCAAGAGAAATAAGTTCCAAGGGAATCGTTGTCCATAAATAGGGATTTGTTAGGCTTGATACACCAACACTATTTTCATTTACAGTTAGATTAGGAAAGAATTCATATTCATCTAATAACCAGGAAAAGCTATTAATGCTATCCAAACCAATGACATTATGTTGGACTGAATAGTTTTCACCTGTAAATGGGGTTCCAGTACCCATAACTGTTTCTAAAGAATCATCCATCCATCCATAAGTAAATCCGAGCGAATCTAAAAATAGTTGACCTGGGAGATTTTGGGTAAATGCTTCCAAAGATCGAGCTCCCATAACACCAAATGGCTGAGTGTATAGAGATGAGATCAATGATGAATCAATAGATTGAATCGAATGGCCCGTAAATACAATTGGAATATCATTATTGGAAAGGGTCAATGATGTATCTAAGGAAAATAATGATTGATGAATAGATTGAATGCCAATATTTAAATCGTTGGAAAGTAATCCCGCATTTTTCAAAAAGGAATGAGGTGATGGGGCTTCGTGGGAATAATATGCATCAATAAATATGAGACTTTTTTCTTGTTGATCTTTTCTAAATACAAAAATGTCTGATGGGTCACTTTCATTTGGAAAAGGGGCATTATCAACAGCTGTAAGTTTGAAAAAAGCTAAACTATTTGAAAAAGAGGGTGCAATGAATTCAGTCATATTATTTGTTAATAGAGATTCATCATGATTGTTATTCCAATTTTCTCCATCATAACTAAAGTATAATCGGTATCCGGCCAAATCATTTTCAGTATTTTGGGCCCAAGTTAAAGCAAATCCATTTCCATTTTTTTGAATAGACAAAATTTGGGGAGGCGCAGGTGCTACTTCATCTGGTCCAACAACTTCAACCCATTGCTCCAATGTATCTGTTTGCATATAATGATCAAACGTAACAACACGAATGAGATAATCTCCTAAAGGCCAATTGCTCACATTTAAGGAATTATTGGATGAAACATTATTTGAAATGGTGTATCTATATGTACTTGTACTGGAGCCATAAGCATACACATTATTGATATAACTATTTGACGGTTTATAGGAAAACCAAAAGGGATAGGAAGGTCCAAACACAGAAATCCCGGTTGAATCAAATACTTCATATCCAATTTTATAAATGCCATTATTGTCACCAATAGGTCCATCATCTGTATGATCTGTTGCTTTACACACAATATCCACATTACCATAAATTCGATTATTTTGAAATTCCGTTTGTGTACCATCAATATAGAAATGAATATTATGAACCGTTGGTGTGAATTCATCAACGAGAGGTGATAATCCACCGGTTGTTCGAATCGCATTTATTTCTGAACCAGGCCATCCATCCTTAAAGTGAATATGATTCCAGGCATTTGTCCAACCTATAATGGTTTCAAAAGCAACAACTTGATCGCCCACATTTAAATTTGGATTAGCATCCACATGCACATAAGCATATCGACCAATTCTAACCCAAGCATTTATCCCATAATTTGCTTCTGTACCAATACTTTCCACCGTTCCATCAATCACAGAATAGACTGCGCCTCCTTCAGAAAGATGAATATCGACAGCATCATGGAAATGGTCAATATCGCCTGATGAGCCAGAACGGCACTCACAAAAGGTTGCATTTATATTGTGTTGTTGATTAAACGGTGCACATGGCCAATTATATGATTGCCCTGAGAGTAATGAGAATAGTGTAATGGTTATTAATAATTTGGCGAAGGATAGTCGCCTGCCTGTTCGCAGTTGAACGCAGACAGGTAAGAAATTATCAAATATATTATTGTCATCACGAGGCGTATGCGACGAAGCTTTCAGTCTCATACCCCGGGAGGGAGTCGGGGTGATCTCCTTAACTTTGGAGATTGTCCCGTCATTCGGCGGGATTTTCAACCCTATTCCGCTACACTCCATTCGCAATGACATTATTAGATTGTGTATTTCGTTTAACCATCGCCGGAGTAATAATATTGAATATTTCATAAGCCTTATTCAGGTTTAACCTTATAAATATTTTGATCACCTTGAATAATAATGGGCGCTCCATTTAAACTGGGTTTTATAGTCAATGTATCAAATGAATCATCGGATATTCTATGCTGAATAAACTCATTATTCTCAAATTCTAGTAAAAGGGCAGAATTGTATTTTGGCCCTTCTTTTGTTATGTCAATAGCGTTGCACCCCAAAATATAAATGGAGTTATTATGGCTTATGATATCAAGCGGCGTAAAAGAAGAACCATATTGAGTGTAAGTTTGTTTTTTTGTTACAGGATTGATTGATATGAGTTCAGATTTATTCAATATTAATAATTGACCATTATGCCATAAAATGGATTTAGGATTTTCATTTAATGTGATTTGAGATGTGCGATAATTATCTCTTAAATCAATAAAAATAAGATTAATGATGGGTGATGTGATGCTTGATGTTTTCGTTATTCCAACAATAGCACATATACCATCTATGGATGATTCAACATGTAGCGGTAAAGACATAGGAATTTGAGATACAGCATTTGGATTAAAGTGAGAATCGAAGTGATATAAAATACCATTTGATGGATGATTTTGATAATCTGTGAATTCCATGCTAACTAAATAATGATTATTATTCCAAGTTGTGTAAAATAATGTTTGCTCATGACTCCAATGCGTTTTTTCATTTAAGGATGCAGTAGTTAAAGTTTCACCCTCATAATTAATGATTGTGTAGGATTGATTTTCCGGTTGGAGTAAAATGAAAAAGTCATTTAATAATTCTATTCTTGGGATATATTGATCAAATGGAAGGGGAACGGATTTAATGTGGTTTAAGGATCCACTCTCAGAAACAATTGCATAATGAAGTATTTTAGATTTCTTTGTTCCGGGACTTATTGTTGATAGAAAAAATTGATTTGGATTTCCCACAATCGGTAATGTTTGAACAACCAGCCCATCTATCGTTTTTGGGAATTTATTATTATTTTTAAAGAAGTATTCATCATTAGCGTAAAACGAGTGATGACCCATTAGTGCCACAAATTGCGTGCCAGATTCTATCGTGAATTTTGAAATATTTAGGGGCGATGATTGCCCATTTAAAATTTGAAATGCAGTTAGGATAAAATAAAGTACCCCATTCGACAGCGAAAATATTATACGATTTTTCATGTTGGAATATTGTGAACCTTGAGTTGTACATTGAAAGGAAAAAATAAAATATTCGTGAATAATTTAGATAGGAGCACAATTGATTAAGTATAATGATTAAAAATTGAGTATAAGACCATCCGCAGAGTGGGTATTTTAACAGTGGTACCGAGTAAGCACATATAATATTTATAACTGAATCTGAATTAAGGTCATCTAGACAAAAAAATTAAAGTTATACGACCTATTTATCTTGAATATTCTACTAAATAATACTATGCTCTTTGTCCCATTTATGGGATCCACTTACCATTTTAGTTTTTTAACTATCCTAACTAACCACATAAGGAGGCTATATATGGATAAAATCGTGAAAAGGTCCTTTGTTGCTATTCTAAGCACAGTGCTTGTTTTTGGTGTAATGCCAACCACTGTATTTGGGCAAGCTTCAAACGGTTTCACAACATCCTGGACTTTAGACCCAAATGATCATGCAGACATTTTTCCGTTTGCTGGATTAGGTGCTCAAAGTGTTCAAGCTGGAATGGATTTCGATGGCGATGGTCGTCGTGAAATCTTATTTTCAATGGACGAAACATTGGCGCCAGGCGGTCCAGACCCAGGGCAATTAGGCATTTACCTTTACGAAAGTAATGGAAATGATTCCTATGAATATGTTTGGCACTTTATCACTCCAGAACCTGGTAACTCATTACCCGGTATGAATTATGGAGATATTGATAGTGATGGCTTATACGAAATTTATTTCGGACAACCACCAGCAGCGGGTGCTAATGATAATACATGGGGAACCTATATTTTCGAACAAAATGAAGATGGCACATTTCCAACAACTCAAACGATGTTATTTCAATATGGTGTAACATTTGAAGCAAATTTCAGACCTGCAGGTTATGCAATTGCCGATGTTGATGGAGATGGCGTAAAAGAATTAGTCACCATTGATCGTGGGACACGTATTCTTTCTGTTGATCAACTTGCTACAGATTCATTTGATGAATTTGCATCATTTTCTAACGAATTATGGGATACAGACCACTTAGGTGGTGGCGGTGTCTATAATGTAGATGTTGTTGATTTTGATGGTGATGGCCAATTAGAAATCTGGGCCAATACATGGGATAACTTTTCCATGGCTATTTTTGAAGCAGATTCTGGTGTTGCAAATTCTTACACCCTTCAAGCTGATTTAAATGGCATATTCCCAGACAATGATCCTGGATCATTCCGTCGTGATGGATTTGCATTTGATGATGCTGATAATGATGGCGCGCTAGAAGCTTGGTTTGCTATGACAAATGGTAAACTTTATTTCTTAGAAGACGTAGATGATGTATCTGCATTATCTGCCGATGATTTCTCTGAAGTAGGTGCTTTCTCCGGACGTAATCGTGGTTCAAGCTCAAATGATATTGATAATGATGGTAATACTGATATTTTCAGTGCAAATGGTTATGAAGAATCAGTAAGTCGCATTGAATATAAGGGTGTTGGTGATCCTGCTGACTCATCAAACTACACTTGGGATGTTATTTTCTCAACTGAAGGTGAGCCTACAGATCGCTATTATCCATTAAGTGCATCTGACTATGATTTAGATGGTGATGGTTTTAAAGAAGTTGTTTTAACGAATATTAAAGCATCAGAACCAGGTCAACCCGCTATTATTGTATTAGAATACAGCCCAGAAGATGACGCAAATGATGTTGCTGATGGTTGGGATTATGATGCAGACGTTCAAGGTGCTGATTTTGATTCCTTATTTAACTCAAGTATCCGTACAGCGATTGCTGGTATGGACATGGACCAAGATGGAAAAGATGAAGTTGTTATGACAAATTACAATGGTCATCGTGCCATTGTTTTCGAATACACCGATGGTGTTTTTGAAGCAGTTTGGGCTTCCCCAGAAGATACTGCAAGTCATTATGGCTACAATCCAAGAACTGTTGGTGTTGGCGACATGGATGGCGATGGTAAAGCAGAAATTGCATTTCCATTGGCATCTACGGGTTCAGAAGGCTGGTGGTTCTTTGAATGGGATGGCGTTGTAGGTAGTGATAACTACGGCTCCACATATTCTTCTATCAATTCAGTTGAAATTGATACATGTTGCGATGGAGATGGAAGTTCTTTCCGTGGAGATCATGAAAGAACAACCATAATGGATGTTGACGGTGATGGTGTTCAAGAGTTAGTGACATCTATTCGTCGTGGTGGTACACGTGGTACGCTCATTACATCGGTCGATGGTGACATTGAGCATAATGCTGGTGGTGGCGGATTTGAAACCTGGACATCTGAATTCTTCGTGAATAAAGGTGACTTTGGTGGTGGGTCTCCATACCAATCATTACCTGCTGATTTAGATGGTGATGGAACATTAGAAATTGTGAACCATACTTGGAATTACTTCAACTTCTATAATATTGATGTTACAGGAGCTGATAGTTATGCTACGGCTGAAGTCGGTGCTGACAATAGTTTCTTCCAAGCGTCTTATCCAAGCGATCATGTGTCACTCTTTGGTGGAACCACAGTAGATATTGATGGTGATGGTAATGATGAATGTTATTTCCCGAACTATTATACCGGCGACCTTTGGGTTGTTGATTATGCCCCTGGCGATGATGTTCTTTCAATCAATGCAGATCATGTAAGCATGGTTGCACCTGGTGTTGGATCATTCTACGCAAGCGCATTTGATGTTGACCAAAATGGTTCTCCAAACATCTTTGTTGGAAGCGGTTTCCCAAAAACAGTTACTAGTACTGAATTTGTTGGAAATGATCCAAACGATGCTGATGGTTATGAAACAAGCCTTGTGTATGCAGGTGAAAATGACTTGTTAACTAATATTACTGTTGTTGATTCTGGTGGTGTTGTCAATACATCATACAGTCATACAGGTGCTTTTGCTTCTAAAGTTCAAGCAGAATGGCATGGCGATGGAATCGATTTTGATGGCGATGGTAATTATGAAGTTTTTGTCAGTTTTCAAGGAAGTGCTGATAGTATTTATACCACAACATATACCCATGATGGATCCGCTTGGGATACAACTGTAACTGCAGTTGCTAATGATCGTAACTGGGGTGGATTACTTCTTGAATATGCTGATGGACAAGCAAGTTCAGATAATTTGACTTTCATCACACCAAATGATTATAAATTATTTGCGAACTACCCGAACCCATTTAACCCAACGACTACCATTGAATATCAGCTTCCGCTTGATAAAAATGTAACCGTTAAGGTGTATAACCTTATGGGTCAAGTTGTTAGGACACTTGTTACAAATGAACTCAAAAATGCGGGAAGACATGCTGTTCAATGGAATGGTATGAATGATGCTGGTCATAAAGTAGCCAGTGGTGTTTATATCTATTCACTTGAATGGGGTAACTTCAAAAAAACTAACCGCATGATGTTGCTTAAGTAAAACGATTAAAATATTGTAACAATTTGATGTTACGATATATTGACATAAGCATCTAATATAGACAAAATGCCCCATCCAATTGGGTGGGGCATTTTGCGAAACTTTCCTTATTGATATTCCTTCGGAGCTGTTGATGACTCAAAGAAAAACATTTCAAAACATAATTTTTATACTATTTCTCACATCTATGATGCTGGCAGGAACCGGAAAAGTAGCTGGTGTAGTTACGAGTAAAGATACTGGCGAACCGTTACCTGGTGTAAACGTCTTTATTACTGAAACTGGCTTAGGAAGTGCCACAGATATGAATGGTGATTTTACCATTTTAAATATTCCACCTGGTTTATATACATTACAAATTTCTTATATTGGATATGCTACACATAAAATTCAAGGTATTCGTGTTAGCACAGATCAAACTACAAGACAAAATATCGCTTTAACTCAGGAAGTCATTGAAGGGGAAGAGGTGGTTGTGTTAGCTGAACGTTCCATGGTTCAAAAAGATTTAACAGCATCTCAAACGGTAAGAACAGCGGATGAAATTAAAGATTTACCTGTAGAATCATTTCTTGGAGTCCTTGCGACACAAGCAGGTGTAAACCAAGGTGCGGGAGGCGAACTTCATATTCGGGGTGGGCGATCCAATGAAATTGGTTATTATATTGATGGTGTTTCAGTTTCGAATCCATTTTTCACAAATTCGCTTGCAATTAATGTATCAAACCAGGCACTGGAAGAAATGAAAGTGGTGAGTGGTGCTTTTAATGCGGAATATGGGAATGCCATGAGTGGGATTGTAAATATTCAAATTAAAGAAGGTGGCCCAAAGTACGAAGGAAGTATCTCATATTATTCTGGTGATTATATGTCAAATGATACGGATATATATACCAATATTGATGATATCAATTTATCAGCAAATCGAGTCATGGAAGGAACTTTATCTGGTCCAGTTCCAGGATTAGGTAAAAAGTTAACATTTAATATCAGTGGGAAATCATCTAACAACGAAGGCTATTTGTTTGGTGTAAGAGAACATTTACCGGATGATTTTGCTTATTTCCCATCATCTGGAAATTGGTATGTTGAAATGAGTGGTGATAGTAGTTATGTGCCAATGAATCCAAGGTCTAATTTTAATGGTCTTGCAAAACTTACATTAAGGATAAACCCACGATTAAAAATTTCTACCCAAGCTCTCATTTCACAAGGCGAATGGAAATCGTATGTCCATTCATATAAATACAATCCAGACGGTACATATAATTATAAAAATCAAAATCAAAATTATTCTATTAAAATAAACCACGCTTTGAATGAGAGTAGTTTCTACGAAGCAAATTATTTCCAAAGTACAACTGATTATAAACAATATACGTTCGAAGATCCATCAGATGCTGGATATGTTTCAACTGACTGGATTGATACAGAGCCAAGTTCTGCTACATTTGTTTTTGGTGGAACTCAAATGGGACACAGTTATCGGGAATCTATTTCTCAAGGCGGAAAAATTGATTTTACGAGTCAAATTACTTCTCATCACGAAGTAAAGATGGGAGCGAGTGCTCGAATCGATAACTTAACAGAACGGAATTATACCGTTTTGTATGATGATGATTATGATGAGCCCACTGTTTTAGAAGAGAATAAAACACCTTACCATAATTTTTACAATAGCGAAGCAATCATTGTGTCTGGATACATACAAGATAAAATTGAATATGATAATGTTATTGTAAACGCTGGGATTCGTTATGATCAGTTTGATCCAAAAACCGATTACTTGACAGATTTATTGGACCCAGAAGGGGAACGGGAAATAGCGGGTGAGAAAAATATGGTTTCTCCTAGACTTGGAATAGCATTCCCTATTACGGATGAAGGAATACTCCATTTTTCTTACGGACATTTTTATCAAATGCCCACATTAAAGCGCCTTTATAAAACAAGCATTTTTGGAGCGGGATTGTCCCCAAGTGTTGGATTTGGAAATTTAAAACCAGAAAAAACAGTTTTATATGAATTTGGACTCCAACAAGAACTTAACCGATTCTTAGCCATCGATATGAGTATCTTTTATAAAGATATTCGCGATTTATTGGCTCTTCAATCCATTCATTATGAATCGCCCAAATATGGGCCATCGGATTATAGCATTTACCAAAATAAAGATTATGGATCTGTCAAAGGAATTACAACCAGCCTTACAAAAAGATATGATCGTGCAACAAAAATTGCGGCATGGATTGATTATTCTTTCCAAGTAGCAGAAGGAAATAGTTTACAATCTGGGTCCTTCTTTTTTAATGCTTTAACTGGCGAAGAGGAAGAAAAGAAAATTGTGCCCTTGTCATGGGATCAACGTCATATATTAAATGGAACTGTGATGTTTGGCATTCCTGGGAATTGGACGATGAGTCTTATTGGTAAAATAAGTAGTGGATGGCCTTATACGCCAGATATTGTGAATGCCAATTATGTACCTGATCCAAATAGTGATAAAAAACCATGGTTGAAAAATTTGAATATGCGTTTTCAAAAATCCATCAGTCTTGGTGGCTTAAATTATGGGTTATTTGTAAAAGTGTTCAATTTATTTGATACTCGGAATGAACGTTATGTGTTTGATGATACAGGTAGAGCTGGATACACATATGGTAATCGTTCCAGCCAAGAGTCTGAAGAATTAAAGAGACATTATGGTGAAGAAGGAATTCACACTTGGTCAGAATATATGACACGCCCTCAATATTATACATCGCCTCGTTCTGTAACGGCTGGCTTTACTTTGGAATTTTAATCTTATGGAATTTTCAAAAATGAACTTTCAAAAAAAATCAATAATACAAAGAATTCTTATCCCAATTACTTTCCTGTTGGTATCAATCGCATATGGTCAATTTTGGAAATGGAACCAAGCGCCTGTTCCGTGGGAAGATGGCAATCCAAGAGAAGTTTGGTCTGAAAATGATTATCAAAATTATTATGATAGTTGGACAAAAGCCTATTTAGGACGAATGGCTGACGAAACAGATCCGCAAATCTTAAGACGTCAAAAAGCCATTATGAACGGAAACAAGATTACGGCCGAAATTTGGAATTTTGGATCTATATCTAGCCCTGGCAACCACACGACAGATATTACATGGGAAGGGCTTGGTTATGGTTATGAATTTGGTCCCTTCATTGCAGCAGAAGTAGAATTGGATTCTGCAAGTCATGCGGATGCCTATTATACAGTCGAAGAGGGTGATACCACGTGGTATGCACGAATGATCAGTGATGGTTTAACATCTCTCGGTGGGGAAAAATCACCTGACGGGACAGAATTTTATGGATGGGATCCATTAGCTTTTAATGATGATTTTACCGTTCCATATGCAGATCCCGAAAGTGATAAATTGCCTACATCAAACGATCTTGATAGAGATGGAGATGGGAAACCAGATAGTTGGCCTGAAGGTTGGTATAATAGTAATCTGAAAGATTATGTTTGGCCGGGAGCTTTACAGCAAGGAGCTTCGAATTCTGACTTAGAAGTTTTTTATGTTATGGATGACCGGACCAATAAAGAATTCGAATATTATCCCTTTGTAAACGGGACAGACTATACAGATGATGGCTTAACACTAATGGCCGATGATTCATCAAGGCGTGGATTAGGGATTGAAATCGAATCTCGGTATTATCAATGGGCAAACCCTCTCGCTGAAGATATTATCTTTTTGATTTATAAAGTGACGAATAAAAGTAAAAAAGATTTGAATAATGTTACTTTTGGTATGTGGGGTGATCCTCATATTGGTGGTTGGAGTAATTGGCATGATGATTTATCCTTCTTCGATCGCGATATTAATATGGTTTATTGTTGGGATGAAGATGGCATGAGTGATGTTTCAGGTCGTAGTCCCGGATATTTTGGATATAAATTTTTAGAAAGCCCTGGTCAACCTTTGGATGGAATTGATAATGATAATGATGGCATGGTTGATGAAAGTCAAGATAACGGAATTGATGATGATGGCGATTGGGATCCAGATAAACATGATGTAGGCGTTGATGGATTAGCTAATACCGGTGATGAAGGTGAAAATGATGGAATGCCGACAGCAGGTGATCCTTTTGATCCCAGGTTACCCGGTGAACCCAATTTTGAATGGACGGATTTAGATGAATCAGATATGATTGGATTAACTGGTTTTGCATCTCCACCTTTCACAAGTCAAAATCGCATTTCAAATGATCACTACATTTGGGAAAACCATTTACAACCTGGCGTTTTTGATTCAGCCAATGCGACTGCTGCGGGAGATTATATTTTTATTTATAGTGCCGGGCCTATGTCTCTACCTGCGGGGGAAGCAAGACGATTTTCGATTGCACTTATTGTTGGACAAGATTTTGAAGATTTAACATTAAATGCATTAACGTCTCAGGATATTTATGAGAAAAACTATCAATTTGCAAAGCCTCCTTCAAAACCAACGGTTGTGGCTGTTCCAGGAGATGAAAAAGTAACTTTATATTGGGACAATAAAGCGGAAGAATCCGTTGATCCTATCAGTTTAGAAAAAGATTTTGAAGGGTATGTGATTTATAGAAGTACAGATCCATCTTTTCTTGATCAGCAAACAATTACCGATGCCTATGGCTCTAAATTTTTATTCGAACCTCATCGAATGGCAACAGGCGCACCTGCACGATTTGATTTAATCAATGATTATAGTGGATTAAGTGAAATACCATTCACGGGACGCGGAGTGTCTTATAATCTTGGTAATAATACAGGCATTGTCCACTCCTTTGTGGATTCAAATAAAGTTGTAAATGGGCAAACCTACTATTATGCGGTGGTTTCTTATGATCATGGAGATGACAGTCTAATGATTGCCCCATCTGAATGCCCTAAAACAATCACATTAAATCCTGAAACAAATGAAGTAATGACTGATTTGAATACACTGCAAATTGTACCCAGATCGCCAAGCGCTGGATATGACCCAGGTCACATCTCCGATGCTTGGATTCAGCACACTGCTGGAACAGCTACCGGTAATATTGATATAGAAATTCTAGATCCAAGAATGATAGAAGATGGAAATGAGTTTAGAATATATTTTGATAAATCTCCCACACGTGTATCAATTGAAGATTTAAAAACCATAGTAGATGATCTCATTATTGATAAAGGTCGCTTTGTTGGGCTAGCGAATGAAAATATCGTTGATTCTACTTTTCAACTTTCAAGCTCAGATGGAAATACAGTGTATCAATTGGATTTGGATTATGAGTTAGATGCGATTGCTGGACGTATTATGGCGATTGATTCAACTTTTACCTATGATACAACCTATAATGAAGATTCAACAGAATTTACTCTTGATTCAACTGTTTATTTCGGCCAATTAGAAGATGAAGGTGTCTATAAAGTATCTTATCGTTATTTACCTGTTTCGGAGAGCCAATATTTTTCTATGGAAGAAACAAACCCTGTCTTCGATGGGATGAAAATATATTTGCAAGATGAACCCCTTGAATTGGATACAACTCGAATGGGTTGGTCCGCTGGAAGTCCAAATACATTATCATACGAAGTAAAACCATTTAACAATATTCAATCTAAAAAATATGCTGCTGACTATGAAGTTAGATGGTCTAATGATATAGCTGATTCCAGTGTTAAGTCCGGAGATCAACATATAAAATGTAACTTTCAAGTGTGGGAAGTAACTGAAGGAATGGTGCCCGAACAGAGAGCAGTCATTCTATTAGAATTAAGTGCCACAAGGGATAGTCTATGGACACCGGGTGAACGCATCATTATTCTTCAAGATTCATCCAATCAATCCGCATCTTGGGAATTTAATTTTTTCTATCCATCTTCAGGTGATACGACAATGCCGATCGGAGGTGATATATTTTACATTAGCACGACTCGACCATTTTCATCAGAAGATGAATACACATTTACAACAGTTGCTTCAGCTATTAATTCAGCAAGCGCAACATCCTCTTTGGAAAATATTGCTGCCGTACCAAATCCATATGTTGTAACAAACGTTTTAGAGCCCTTAGATCATCAAAATCCACGTGATCGGGGACCGAGAAGAATGTATTTCAATCACTTACCTATGGAATGCACAATTCGTGTTTATACCATAACGGGTGAATTAGTGAAAACATTAAATCACAACTCATCTATGGATGATGGGAAAATGTATTGGGATTTAACAACAGAAGATAATTTCCCCATTGCCTTTGGCGTTTATATCTATCATGTAGATGCAGGAGATATTGGTGAAAAAGTGGGCCGTTTTGCGGTGATTAAGTAGCGGAATAAAAAATTATGATACAAAATACAATGAAATCAATTTTAGCATTTATTCTTTTAACAACTTTTGGGTTTAGCCAAATAGAAAATGAGCAAACCATTACAAAACGGGGTACAACATCTGCGCAATTTTTAAAAATTGGCGTTGATGCACGTGGTTCTGCTATGGGAGGCGCCTTCACAGCTATGACAGGTGATATTAGTCAAAGTTTTTGGAACCCAGCCGGATTAGCTCATTTAGAAGGTATTCAAACCATGTTTGTAAATAGTCCTTGGTTGGTAGAAACAAATTTTAATTTTATGGCATTTGCATTTAATATTCCCGGTGTGGGTGTTTTGGGTGCCAGTGTGACAAGTTTGATGGTTCCTGAAGATATTGTTCGTACAGTCGATCAACCTGAAGGAACAGGTGAGTTTTTTGAAGCGGGAGATTTAGCTGTCACATTTTCTTACGCGAAACAATTATCTGATCGCTTCAGTATTGGCGGAAATGTTAAATTTATTCAACAAAAAATTTGGCATGCAAATGCACAAGCAATAGCGGCTGATTTAGGGGCCGTATTTATTTCTCCTTTTAAGGGAATTCGAGTGGGAGCGAGTATTTCCAATTTTGGCAATGATATGACATTGGATGGGCGTGATCTAAGAATCAGTGTGGATCCGGACCAACAAAATGAGGGCAATGTTGAATTTATTAATGCTTTGTATGAAACCGATGGTTTCCCTTTACCTTTACTTTTTAGGGTTGGTATTGCAGGTGAATTATTGAATAAAGGAAAAACACGCTTATCCTTTGGGTTAGATGCACTTCATCCAAATGATAACACTGAAAGTATCAATGCCGGTTTAGAATTCGCTTTTGCTGAAACCTTTTTTATCCGTGGTGGCTATTCCACTTTATTTCGCGATGCGACTGAAGAAGGATTAAATATTGGTGCAGGTATTTTATATCGGTTGGCAGGTACAAATACAAAATTAAAAGTGGATTATTCATATTCAGATTTCGGAAGATTCGATTTTATTCAACGAGTATCTCTCGGTTTTCGATTTTAATCTGACGATTACAATTTGAATTGAACATATTTATTAAAGTCACTATTCTTTGGATAATAGTGGCCTCCGCAAATGTATTCTCTCAATTAAGTGACGTTGGGGATTCATTTGGTTCTTATTCCCAACCAACCATAAGGGATAGTCTCAATTATTTTATATTTGAAGGCGAATCTCCAATATTTTTTAATTCAATGGAGGGTGGAGCATTAGACTTAAGTGGACAAAGTGTTGAATCTATCTCCTTCTCTATTTATAATGATGGTAAAAAAATAGCATCAAAAGATGGTGTGGTGTTTCACAGACAGAATGGAAATCAAACAATTTCAACATTTCTATTTTCTGCAGGCGAAGGTGAGAAACAATTTAAATATAAAATCATTTCTTTTGATTTGCTTGAAATCGAAGATATTCTTTTATTTAAAAAAGACTCTGAATACATAGATAAATTAACGCGTCCAGTGATTCCTCAGAGCGGGAATGTTCCAAAACCTGTAGTAATTTCACGAGAAGAGTGGGGAGCCGATCCACCCGATGGGCAATATAGTAATCATCCTTATTATGATAAATTGACGCTACATCATGCTGCTTGTTGTAGTGCAGAAAATATTGAAGAAGGAATAGAACAAGTAAAGTGGATTCAATATTTTCATCAAAATGGCCGAGGTTGGATGGATATTGGATATCATTTCTTAGTTGATCGTGCTGGCAATATATATCAAGGACGCCCAGAGACAGTATTAGGTGCTCATGTGGGTGGTGCGAATACGGGGAATATTGGCGTCTGTTTATTGGGGTGTTACCATCCACCCGAAGATAATTGTTATCAAACAATGACGGAAGAGAGTCGGGATGCACTCATAAAATTATATGGATGGATTTCGGATACTTATGGTCAAGATCCAGGTGTTTTGTTGGGCCATAGAGATTATTTTGGAACTACTGCATGCCCGGGCGATAATGTCTGGAATGAAATAATGATTATGCGATTTGAAATAAATGATTATATCGAATCGACTCAAACGCCATCAATCACTTTTCGAGGATCTCCCTATCCAAATCCTTTCTCTGATATTGTTTCTCTACGATTTTATGCTACTGAAAATTCCAATATACAGGTAGATATATTTGACATATTAGGAAGAAATGTATCATCTATTTCTGGATATGGGTCCAACGAAGTGATCATTCATTGGGATGGAAAAAATGATGAAGGTCAGATTATGAGTTCAGGCATTTATTTGGCAAAACCCATGGGGATTGAAACTAAAAATCCCTTAAAATTGATTTACCTTAGGGATGAATAAGCTTTATTAGACCTTGCCCATTCTTTAACGATTTAAGAAGTAGATCACTTCCCCACAGCCGATTTAAATGTTTTTCTTTATAAGACATATTTTCTGGATATAATTGATTCAATACATTTAAAACATGAACACCTACTAATACACTTTTATAATTATTTCGATTGATAACTTGTATTTCAATTCCATGGCAAAGTTGGTCTTGAAATTTGGGATTCCAGGCCATGCCTTCAATGGTTTTTGGTGTGAATGAATGCGGAATAAATACAACTCCTGGTAAATTTAAACTATTCAAATTTTGGGATACTTTTGTGCCATCCATCCATGGAGCACCAAACCATTTAAATGGATGTTGCGTTCCTCGCCCCTCACTCACATTCGTTCCTTCTAACAAACACATACCAGGATAAATGATAGCTGTTTCTAGATCGGGAATATTTGGAGAGGGTTTTACCCAAGGCAAATCAGTTTCATCAAACCATATTGAGTTATTATAACCAATCATGTCAATTACACGTAATTTAGGAATATGTGTAATCCAATTTTCCGCAATAATCTTTTTCCCTAGCGATCCAACCGTGCCGCCATACTGGATTGGAATAGGGTAATAGCCAACGAATGTTCGATAATTCATGTCCAAGGTTGGTCCTTCAATCCGATCGCCACGAATTGGGTTAGGGCGATCTAAAATCCAAACTGGAATATTTAATTCTCCAGCAGATTCCATGACCAGTCCTAGAGTTGTTATATAAGTGTAAAATCGAGCACCAATATCTTGAATGTCGTAAAGAATTAGATCAACACCTTTCAACATCATTTCATTCGGTTTACGGTTTTTTCCATAAAGGCTAATGACGGTTGGAAGTTGAATCTCTTTACCTTCATAATTTACTTTTTCACCGGCAGCTGCTTCACCAAATAATCCATGTTCTGGAGAGAAGATTACTTTAAGGTTCACACTATCCAATGCCATAATTCGTTTATAATTGGGAACGCCCATTTTATCAATCCCGGTATGATTTGTAACGAGAGCAATTGATTTACCAATAAGAGAATTAGGATATTTTTCTAATAATACATCTAAACCGGTTTCTACATGAATAATACTTGTTGGGACAGTCTGTTGCTTTTTATAATAATTGGCCTGTTCTTGGTGAATCGAAGGAGATATGCTTTGGCATGATAAAAAAGAAACGACTAGGATGGATAAAGAAATAGATTTCATTTTGAAAAAAGTATATTTAAGAGTGATTGGGAGCATGATTTATGTTGTGTAATAAATTGTTCAGTTTTTTCTTGGATTGTTTTTAATATATCTGGTTGATCTAATAATCGGTAAAAGTTAGCCAACTCACGAGCACTTTTTACAGTGGTACTTAATCCTAATTGTGTCATGGATACAGCTTCATCTAGATTATGGATTTTTGGCCCGTGAGCGATGGCACAGCCATAAACAGCTGGCTCTATAACGGAATGGACACCTCTCCCAAACCCTGCACCGATATAAGCAAGATCTGCGTAAGCGTATAAGTCTGCGAGAATGCCAACTTTATCAACGATTATACATGAGAAATTTTGTTTGATGTCATAATTAGAGTACCGGATAGCCGATATATTGATTGAAGAAAAAGCTTTTTCGAATACCGCCAATGTATCTTCATCGCATTCGTGTGGGACTATAATAAGTTTATGATTATAGTCTAATAAAGATGAGTCACCATTCGAGTAATGAACTTGAATTGAATCTCTTACAATGGGTAAATCAATTTCATCTAAACTACCAAAGATGATAACATTATTTTCGGAATCATTTAGATTTATAGAGTCTTTTTTTAGTTCTTTCCTATCAATGATACGATCAAATCGTGTGTCGCCTGTTACAATTACCTTTTCATTTGATGTAATAGCTTCAATACAAGATTTTAAACGTAAAGAACTTGTTGTTATACTATGAAAGAACGAAAATAAATAACGGCTCAATGGTTTTATCCATGGCTTAACCCATAAAGAATTTTCATGAATATTGGCATTAATAAAAAACAGTTTAATGCCATGCATTTGACTTAGGCGAATCATATGTGGCCAAAGGTCGTGCCGAGTAATAACCATATAATCTGGTTTTAACATTTTATAAAATCCTTGGACAGCCCAAGGTAAATCAAAAGGGAAATAACAAACGGCATCTGCTAGTGGATTATCTTTTTCTTTTGAATAAATTGTGGGTGATGTAAAGGATTGAATGCAAAAATATTTTGACCGATCAATTCTCTGTAGAAGCGGTTTTATTTGTTCAAACTCACCTGCGGAAGCACCATGGAATAAAACAATTGTTCTTCCTTTAGATTCGTTTTGAATTCGAATTAATGCATTTTCTACGGATTGGTTTTGATCTTGTAAATGTTCAGATATTTTCGGAAAAAACCATTTGGCTAAATGAAGGAATAACCAAAAAATGGGTGATAGGATGGTATAAACAATATATATCAACAAGGATAAAGCTCCTTATCGATTTTCTAAAAGCCAATCTACAAAATCTCGGAACGCCCCTTTTCCACCCATTCTTTGGGTCACATAATCTGGGGTAAATTGATTTAAAATTGGGCTATTTCCCGAAAGGGCAGTGACTCCGACGACTTTTAAACAGTCTAAATCATTAATATCATCGCCAATATAAGCAATTTCATCAAGTGTAATTTTTTCCGATTGGCAAATTTCATCTAAACGTGCTCTTTTATTTTGTTCACCTTGGAAAACGTAAGGAATCTTTAATTTTTTGGCGCGTTGACGAACCATTGGAGAATTTTCACCCGTAAGAATTGCAACGGGAATTTTCAATTCTCTTAATATTTGAACGGCCATACCATCATAGGTAGAAAAAACTTTCATTACATCACCTTCTGGGGAATAATACATTGTTCCGTCTGTCCAAACACCATCAATATCAGTGGCTATAAGTTTAATATGATTGATTTTATTTTTTAATCCAGAATCCATATTAGTATAAGTCTGTTTCTTGGATAACGACATCACTCGCAATATCACTTTTGGCGGTTTTTCCAATTATCTCATCCAACCGCGTAGGTGAAATACCCGTACCAGGCCCTTTAGTTGTTAACATATCTCTAGAGATAATTGTCCCTGAATGAATGGGCTGGGTTGATACAATACTTTTTGCTAATTTTTTAAAAACAGGCTCTTCCGATGTTTGAATGTTTTTTTCCGGAAAACCCATAGCAGATTCAATATGTCTAATATCCCGTACCATTTTTGTAAATCCTTGAGGCTCTAGCGAAGCGGCATGATCGCCCCCTTTCATGGTTCTATCAAGGGTAAAGTGACGCTCGATAATTTTGGCTCCTAAAGCAACGGCAACAGGAGGGATAGCAATTCCCAATTCATGTCCGGAATATCCAATCACTGCCTGCGGGAATGCATCTTGAAATGTTGATAATACATTTAAATGAATTTCTTCGAAATCTGTTGGATACGTAGATGTGCATTGAAGAACGGCAAAGGGAGTATTATGATTTATAATTGTATCAACAGCTTGTTGAACTTGATCCATGTTTGCCATTCCGGTTGAAAGAAACATAGGTTTCCCTTTACGAGCGGTATGATCTAGAAGGGGAATATTTGTTAAATCAGCGGAAGCCATTTTAAAAAATGGCACGCCAAGTTCATTTAAAAAATCAATACTTTCTTCGTCCCATCCAGATGCACAAAAGTCAACATTTGCACTACGAGCATGAATGAATAATTCACCATAATCGTCTTCGGATAATTCTAACACTTTTTTATGTTCACCATACGTTGCACCGAAACTATTACGGTTATCATAGGGCATATCCAACCCTTCTTTTGTTAAAATTCGATTTATGCTTCTTTTTTGAAATTTAACGGCATCGGCGCCAGATTCTTTTGCAGCATCAATTAATTTTTTAGCAAGGATTACGTCCCCTTGATGATTAATGCCGATTTCTGCAATAATATATGTAGGATGTTTTGGCCCAATAGTTCTTTGATTAAATGTAATTTGTGTCATTTTAGTTATTTATTTACCCATAAAATTAGAATCATTCTCTGAGAATATCTTAATTTTTTCGTTGCGATTATTTGAAGCTAATGATTCTAAAAATGTAAAATCATCCATGGAATCTATTTGATAACCATATTTTTCTGGAAAGGATATATATCCAATCTTACCTCCCAGACGATTCCCCGTTTTTTCAAAATGTTTACGGGTAAAAATATATAAAGATCCATTTTCGTCATAGGGAATGTCAGATGGATGAAAGTCTTGCCTTCTAGGTCGATTCATGTAATCATATTCAGGGGACGCAATATCCCCATTCACTTTCCAGAAGAATTGATGTGTTGGCGTTAAACTTAATAGTGAATCATATTCGCCTTGAATAAAGGTATTGATTGCCTTTGTTAACGACCCCGCTGGGCGTAATGGACTTGTAGCTTGTAATAATATGATTATTTCTGGTTTAATATCTATCGTATCAAGAAAATGTTGGATGGCACTTTCAGTTGTGGCTGTATCCGTACTAATATTTTTTGGCCGATTTATTACATGTGCACCAGAAGAAGTCGATATTTTTGCAATTTCTCGATCATCCGTGGATACGTAAATATCATTTACGAAATCACACGTTTTTGCATATTCAATAGAATAATTGATCAGGGGGAATCCTAAAAAGGGTAGAATATTTTTTCTAGGAATTCCTTTACTGCCCCCGCGGGCTGGTATGAATGCGGCTATTTTCATTTTATAGTAGCTACAAAGGTATGAATAAATCGATATTTATTAAACGAATGTTTATGCCATTTATGAATTTTCATAAATGGGCGAAATCGCCACCAAATATGGAATTTATTTGGATACACTCTTAAATGTTCATTATTTGATGACCAATAATTAGGAATACTTCCAATAAGGATCGTTCCCGGTTTTAACATTTTTAATAATTTTAAATCTTGAATATGTTCCAAAACTTCGATGGCAATGGCAATTTTATAGGGGAATGATAAAGCATCCATTTCATATACATTTTGGATTTTAAAATGGTTTTTCCATTCCGGGACTCGCTTTTTTGCTTCCCGAATGGCGGACTCACTTAAATCAAATCCTAAGTAAGATTGAAATCCTTCTTCTTTAAGCCTTCGGGCACATTCTCCAATACCGCAACCAATATCAAGGATTGGCGATTCTTTTGATTCCGGGCTTATGTATTCTATCACTTTGTCGAATATGGGATAATAATTCTCAATATGATATTCTTTTTCATATTTTTGATCATAATATGATTTTGAGCGTTCTATCTTATCCACATTGGGGGCGCCCAATTTATGTTTCTTAAAAAGTGGCATGGATTTAAATCATACTTCTATAAAAGGACACAAGCGTTCCAATTTCGGATTCCATACAAAATTCATCTTGACGCTTTATAATATCATTTTGCATATCGAGGATAGAGTCTGGGGAAAATGTAGACCAATCATCTACAATGATTCCCATATTCTCTTGAATAACATAATCACGGATTGCTTCAAATTTGCTATCTACAATAGAAGGGAGTCCACATACCGCATATTCAAAAATTTTATTTGGAATCGTTAACTGCTGGTAAGGCGTATTTTCACCTGAAAGTATTGATACACCCCCATGGAACTGAGATAATTTTTGATAAAGTTTTTCAAGCCGAACGGCTTTATGCATATTTAATAATGGGGATATATTCTTGTAATCTTTATAAATAATGCGCTGTGGTTTTTTAAATAAATTGTGTAGTGTGGAACTATAAATATCAATTCTTTGACCAGCAGCAGTTATATCCTGGAATACATGCATATAATTTCGATGATGCCCAGGAGCAGAATGTGTCCCCCCTTGATAAACAAGTGTGAAATTTTTCTTCTTTTTAATAGAATCTACATCAGGAATAAATTGCTTATTGGGCTTACTATGAATGACAATGGATTGGTCTGAAAGGGAGCGATCTTTTGTTAACACTTTCTTGCTTAAATCCGACACAAAAATCAATCCATCTGCGTTCGATTCTACAAATCGTTCTACTTCCGATTGCTCCGGTGTCAAATTTTGATATTGATATGTTCCATGGTCGTGGATATCGTGTATAACTCTGTATTTAGATGAATCGCGTGAATCCAATGCTAACTTTGCCTGAGAATCAGGAAAATTATGACAATGAACAATATCCGGATTTTCCTTTTGAATGATATGTTGGAAATCTTCAATTGATGAAATACCTGAATATTCTTGATCAAAAATAGAGTCGGAAAAACCTTTATGGAAAGAACGCACCTTCTTTTTATGAGATGTGATTCCTATAAGGCGATCAACATGAGGGCGTAAGGCAATGGCTTGTTTTAATGCTCGGGTGCAGAACGTATTTTGGAAAAAGGCAATATTCATTTTTTTAGAATGAGAAATATCTTTTTTAATATGGATAAATCTTTCACCATGTGTTCACGTAATCGGTGATACGTAGGATAAACGGACCCCATTTCTTCCTGAAGGTTAAGGTCGATAGATTGAGTTAAATAATTAGCTGTTTGTTTTTGTTTTCGTCTAAAGCCTTTGGATTTTCGCCTCCAGATATTATCAATATGTTGAATGGCAATAGATGATTGAATCACTTTTGGCTCTACGTCTTCAACGTTGGTACAATCAACTTTTTCCCAATCAATTTTTTCTGCAAGGGAAGAATCAATGGCGCGCCATAGCCCGGGATCATATCCATCATACTGATCAAATATAGACCGTTTCATGATTAAGAATGATCCAGCTTTGAAAAAATCTAAATCTCTGTTTTGGGTCCATATTTTTGAATGGCTAAAAATTATATCATGGTAGATGAATTTATATTGGCCAAAGACATCTCCACCTTTTTGGGAAAGCGCTTTCTCAAAACCTGTGATTTTATAAGGCGACTGAAAATCATCACTTCCAATGATGCCATAATAATCCCCAGTTGATTTTCGCACCAGATAATTTAATTTATCCGATAAGGCAATGCGTTCCATTTTTTCATAATGAATCGTCAATCTTGGATTTGTATTATCAATATTATTTATGATTTCTTCTGTTTGATCCGTCCCATCATCTCCAATAAATAATTCCACTTCAGAATCATGTGGCTCTTGGTGTATGATCGACTGAATCGCCAATTCAATGATAAAATCGCGATTATAGGTTGGCATTATGAGAGAAATTCGCATTGGATTTATAGAAGAAAGTTAAACAGGTTTAATCCTGCGCCGAAACTAAGTTTTCGACCCATCTAAATTTGTCACGAGACGGATTATGACGAACACTTCTATAATTTTTACAATCATATTCATGTTGAAAAGCTCTTCTAGCTTGCCGATTTCTAAAAAAAGTAGGTATAAATGGACGCCATCGTTTACTCAAGCTATCTACCGTTTGAATTTGACTTGTATAACACGCTTTTAAATCAGTGTCCCTTGAAAAAGTATCATATAGTTTCAAAAATAAATCGGAATCAACTCCACAGGATATATCTTCTGTCCATTCGCCGAATCCCCCAATATTTTCCATAATACTTTTTTTAATGCCAATGGTTGTTCCTTGAACACGATGGCTGTTATACGGACGGAATCGCCCATTTCCATCTTTTATTTGGCCTATTATTAAACTGTATTTTTCATATAATTGAATAATATGCTTGATACTGTCTTCAGAAATAAAATAATTATCATCGTCTAAAAAGAAAAGTAAATCACTCTTTGCCAAGGATATGGCTGCATTTAAAACACGTGCTTTAGACATACATGGTTTATCTTTGGGTAAATAAAGCCAATGGCTGATTTCCGGAAAATTATAATCTTCTTTCTTGAGCCATGTGTGTAATTCATCTTCTTTTAAATGATGAATGGTTCGCCCATTTTGGTCAAGGGTCTTGGTAGAAAAAGTTGAAAAATCATCTTCATATTTTGACCCATCATCCGCAACAATAATTTCAACATCAAAATCATCTTTTTGAGCATGAATCGCATCTAAGGTACGAAGAAATGATTGACGGCAATCAGTATTTGTCCCGGGGTCATAATGAGCAATAATAAAAGTTATGTGCATGAATTTATTTAAGCAAAGTCACTTTTTGGGTTGCAATGTGGTGTTGGTTTCTCACTTGAACAATATATATACCTGTGGGAACATTCAATCCTTTTTGGTCTAGCCCATTCCACGTCCATGATTGACGGCTTTCTGATAAAGCCTTCTGTGTTGTTTCAAATATGATTTGCCCTTTTATATTCAAAATTGAAATATTTACATTCTCTTCCGATGACGATATAGAATAATCAATTGTAAATGATGTATTGGTTGGGTTGGGATAAAGAGAATGAATGGTGATGGATTTGGGAGCAGGAACCATAGAATGTTCCGTTGTGGATAATTCAGATTCATAATAAGATAAAATATGATCCATAACTTCATTACGTTTTGAAGCTGGATAAATGGTTTCAAATCCTACAGATAATAATACCACACCACCATCAAGTGAGCTTGCCCCAAAAGGTCCTGTATATTGCACACCCATTCCACCATTTGCATTATAATCCACACTATTGAATTTTGCGCAAACTGTCCCACCATTCGTTGGCTTAACACCATCGGGCCAATCCACGTCATATGTACCATGCGTTCCATTATCAAAGGTAATATTTGTCACTTGGTCGAGAGATGTGCCTGTTATTCCATATCCACTATAGGTTCCTTGATGTCCGCCAGCTGCATCGGAAATGTACTCCGTCTTTAAATAATCTTCTAAAAAATCTTGGTCGGCCGAACTGCCTTGCGCAGATAAATCATATCCAATTTCTGAACCAGATACAAAAAAGAAACCACCATTTTCAAGGTATGATTCCACCCGATCTTGTTCTGATCCAATGAATGCGCTTGTGGCCGTACCTTCTTCTCCTAATATCCAATCAACAAATTGATAATGGGACAAGTCTAATTCATCATGCATTATGGCTTCATTTGTGGCAGAATCAAATGCATATCCATTTTCAAATATGGCACTCCCATGTTGACGGATAAAATCAAATGTATTTGTGGTCCCATTGACACGATCAAACCCATTTACAATTAAGCATTTGACTGTTTGAGATGATGGAACAATACCCAATACTTCCGTTTGCGGAGATTCCCCATGAGTATTGGATGCACGAATCGAAAATAAGTATAATTCATTTTCATTTAAGTTATCCATAACAATAGGGCGTTGTTGGTGTGTGGAAAATAATTCGTCTGTATTTGTGGATGGATTTCGACGATAAATAAAAAATTCATCAGCTGTATCTGCACCTTGAAATTGGATAATGACAGATCCATTCGATGTATTTGTCATGGAAATACGATGTGGGGACGTCGGTGGAGCTGTTGCGCCAAATTTCGCAGAAAATAAATCCCATAATTCGGTATTATTTCCATCATAACCAAGCGCCCAAACACCCACACCTTTTAAATTTTGTTCAATGGAAAAATCGTATTTTAAGGATAAGGATAAACTATCGTCATACCAACCCTGAAACCAGTTTGGGTTTTCATATCTATACCAGGGTGTTTGAGATGATTCATGCCATATTTTCCCATAAGACAAGGCACGTCCTTCCATTTCTGCATAAAATTTTGCATCTCCACTTCCAGTTGTTTGTGATCCGGCTTGATCCGTTTCTGTGGGCCATTCCCTTCCATAATAGGGGACACCCAAAATAATTTTATCTGCTTGGTTATTTGTTTTATTCAAATAATCATTCACAGTCCAAGTCAGATTATAACCAGAACCCGTGAGAGGGGAATTGGGTCCAGAAGTGGAACTTCCACTCCAATAATAAGCATACCCCATGATAAAAAGTCCGTCACTAATAGTAGCCAATGCATTATAATCCCACGCATCATTCCAATCCACAGCTGGCATGGCTAAAGTAACTTGGGATCCGGGAATTTCTGTATGAAAAGTTTCAGTAAGATCTGTAATAAAGGTGACCATATTATCTCGTTGAGATGATGGGAATGATTCAAAATCAATATTGACACCATCGGCATTTCCAGCTTGGACTTGTGCTAATAAATTATCGATACAATTTTGTCGATTTGTAGCACTACCTAATAATGTTGTTATATCACTACTGCTAAATAATGTTGCACATAAAACAACATCTGTCCCATGAGCGTGGGCTTCATTAATAAGTCCTGTGATTGGCCACCCGTGAATATCGCCCAAACTTCCATTCGCATTTACTTCTGCAGAAAAGTAGGCAAGTGTTGTAATTAAATCAAAATTGTAATTCTGCCATGCTGTACCCATCCAGTAAGGGTGATATCCAAAAATTTCTTTAGAAGGGGTTCTATTTCGGTTGGATTTGGGATAAATGGGACCTGAATCTTGTTGTCTAGATGATTCATCATAATGAATCTTAAAATAATCTGATTGTTCTTGATGAATTCCGATGTTGTTTTGCCCTAAAAGCGTTGATAGTATAAAAATAAATGAAAATATTTTATTCATAACAATTCCTAAATATATCTTCGATTGTTTCCCGACCGCGGATTAAGGTGGATGTTTCTCCATCTAATAATATTTCAGCTGCTCGTGGGCGTGTACAAAATTGGTGGGACATGGTGAACCCATAGGCACCCGCATCCATGACAGCTAACAAATCCCCTTCATTTACAACTGGGAATAATCGATCTTTTGCTAACCGATCTGTATTCTCACAAATCCGACCCGTAATATCCACCTTCGTTGATTGTTGGGCTTCTGGGTCACCCACTTTGTAAATCCTGTGGTAGGCGCCATACAAGGCAGGACGCATTAATGTTTCCATGCCGGCATCTACACCAATATATGATTTATAACTGTCTTTTTTCCCTGTTACCCGCGTTAATAGAATTCCCGTATCTCCAACGACAGATTTGCCTGGCTCAATCCAAAGTGCTGGTTTCGATTCATTTCGAGATTCAAAAAATGCATTAAAATTTTGAGCGACATGTTTAAAGACTGCATAAAAGTCTAAGGGTGAATCTTCGTCAGAATATGGAATGCCGTACCCGCCACCAAGACTAATATAATCCATATGAATATTTAATTCATCTTTGAGTTTTCCAACGGTCTTTAATATTTCAGAAATAAGATTAGGATAATACTCTGGATCTAATACGCCGGAACCAGTCATGCATTGTATTCCAAATGATGAAATTCCGGACTCTTTTGCTAGTCGATATGCATTTACAATATCATAATGGGGGACACCAAATTTAGAATTTTCTCCACCTGTCACAATTTGAGAAAAGGCACCACGACCAAATCCCGGATTTAATCTAAATGAAATATCTTTTGGCAATCCAATTTTTTTCAGCCGGTGAAAGGATGATATATCATCTAAATTTATATGAGCACCCGTTTTTAACGCATAAGATAAATCATTTGGCGATTCATAATTCCCCGTATAAATACAATCATTCCCCGCAATGCCGGATTTTCCTGCAATAGCTATTTCGCCCGGACTGGCACAATCGGCTCCCAGGAAAGGAATCGTTGATTTTAAGGTTTCAATTAAGTGGGGATTATTATTGGCTTTAACCGTATAGCAAATATGATGAGACTCAAAATGGTCTCCAAGTGCTTGATCTAATGTTTGAATATTATGAATCAAACGATCTTTGGAATAGATATAAAGGGGGGTCCCATATTCTTCCGCTAAGGAATGAAAAAGGGGCTCATTTTTAATCAAATCGAATAATGGATGTTTTGGCATGTTCTTTCTAAAAATTGTGTTGGGAATTTTAAGGATTATTCCCCATCAAAAGAACTGGATTTCATGAGAATATTTTGATATATGAATTGGATTCCCATTCAAAAGATTTCGTACATTTCACCCATGCTGAAAATCATTTCTATGAGTCTCATATTGATGGGTACTCTCCAAGCCCAATACACTTATCAGGAATTATTATATGTTCCATGGGGAGAGAGTGATCATCGAATGGAAATAAAAAATGTACCTGGATTTACACTTGGGCCTACATCTTTTTCTGTTTCGAATAATGAAATACACATTTTAAATCCTGTTACTCAATCTACAAAAACATTTATCCATAATGAATTTGTTGAACAAGAACCCATCTCCGAATCAGTTCGCACTAACAATTCTAAAGAAATATCATCAATCAGAGTGGTACGTGAAAATGATTTTACATTAAGTATCACTGGGAAAGAAATGTCTTTTACCCTTTCGCAATCGAACATGATTGGGTCTGGAAAATATCTGGGTAAAAATGCAAATGGATATCATTATGTGTATGTGGAAACCATTATTCAGCACGTTCCATTAGATGTAAATCGGATCATTGGTTTATATGATGCCGATGGAGTCATAAAATCAATTTTCCAAATTCCAAATATTGATTATTCATTTATTGAAGATCCCTTTTATGTTGATGATGTAGGCAATTTATATATGATGAATTCACGAAGTGATGGATTAACTATAAGTGGTTGGATTCAAGAAGAAGGAGAAGTGGAAGAAGGAACTGTTTATTCTCTTCCAAACCATTTATTAGAAGGTATCCATTATAATACACTTCCAAATCATTTCCCTGAACCGAAGCCCAATGACAATAATGAAAGGGAATCCTATAATTATCCACCTGTTACTCCGGAAGAAGCGTTAGAGATGGCGGAGGCTTATGTAAGCTATGATTGGGTTGCGGATGCGGGAAATATTACAGGCGGACCCATTACTGATCCCAATGGAGTAACGGTAGAAACACCCGGTTGGGTTCAAGTTGGAACGAATTATCATGTGCCTTATCAATGGGGTGGATTTTTTACTTTAGATGGATTTAATAATGGCATAGATGATGGAAAATATGCCGGAGATAAGGCGACTGATTGCAGTACAAATTGGTGTGTAAGTTCTTATGCTGTTGGCGTGGATTGTTCCGGATTTGTGTCTCGGTGCTGGAATTTATCGTCCCATTATTCTACAGCTATGATGGATGATGAAATTACAATTTCCTACGATAATTGGAATGATTTAGGGCCGGGAGATGCCATCCATAAAGTAGGACATGTTCGGATGGTTGTACTGCGAAATACGGATGGGTCCTTTTTAGTTGTAGAAGCCTCTGCCGCGGACTGGAAAGTGAGTTATCGAACGTATAATTTGAGTCAACTTACATCCTATACACCAAGATATTATGTGGGAATGGAAGGGTCGCCAGCGAGTATACCGCGAACAGATGTACGGTCTATTGTTTGGACAGATAGCCTATCATTAGCATGGCACGCTCAAGACCCGGAATCTATTTCCGGGTTTCATCTTTATACGCATACGATAGGATCTGGATGGTCCTTATTGAGTGAGATTGAATCTTCGGAATCAGCCATTCAATTTTCAAATGAAAATGATAATCCCGTATTTTTTAAAATGACCAGTGTATCTCAAGTGGATAGCGTATCCGAAAGTTTTTCTTCGGATATTTATGGAACGTATCAAACAGACGAATATAAAGATATTTTAATCGTTGACGGATTTGACCGCACGAATGGCAGTTATGCATTTCCATATCATAATTTTGCCAAACGAATGGGGTTAGCATTGCATCCTTGGGGATATTCCTTTGATACAGCAGATAATGATGCCGTCATCGATGGATCCGTCCAATTGAGTCAATACACAGCCGTATTTTGGTTATTGGGGGACGAAAGTACGGAGCATGAAACATTTTCTGTTGCAGAACAAAATAAAGTAAAAAATTATTTAATGGATGGTGGAAGATTATTTGTATCCGGATCAGAAGTGGCATGGGATTTAGATAATATGGGTTCATCCACAGATCGAGATTTTATTCATGATTATTTAAAAGCAGGTTATGGCTCGGATGATGCTAACGCATATACTGTTAACGGGGTAGAAGGGACACTCTTTGATGGCCTGACTTTACATTATGACAATGGAAGCCATGGTGTATATGAAGAAAATTATCCAGATGCATTTTCACCCACAGGTGGATCAATGCCAGCTTTGACCTATTCGAATGGACTGATTGCTGCGACTCAATTCAGTGGTGTTGTTCCTGGTAGCCAAATGAATGCACGTGTTGTTGTCATGGGCTTTCCTTTTGAAACGATTTATAATGGTCAAGAAAAAGAAGCATTAGCTGGACGATTATTAGCCTTTTTTGGTTTCAATGTTGAATTGGAGTCGGAAACAGATATATCGCCAAATCAATTCGCTCTATTTCCCAATTACCCCAATCCTTTTAATCCAGTGACCCACATACAATTTTCAGTGGATTCATATGAAAAAACATTATTAACAATTTATGATATTCAAGGGCGATTCGTCGAAACAATACTGGAGAGAGAAATTGAACCGGGAAACCATGAAATTCAATGGAATGCGTTTCGCTATGGGAGTGGAGTATATTTTTTGGAATTACGTCATGGAATACAGCGACGCGTTCAAAAAATGGTTTTCGTAAAATAAAAGTAAAGGGATTCTTATGAAAATAGGTATATTTTTTCTTCTGGCCATATTAACAACGCCTATATTTGCACAAACATCCATTATGGAAGAGTTAGGGTACATTTCTCTCCAGCAGGTGACTTTTGGCAGTGTAAGTTATTTAGCCAGTCAAGATAAATGGTATGGGAAGCAATTTGCCGGTGGCTTTGATGCGTTTATGAGTGTGGCAGGTGTGAATAATGCACTGGTGCAGGAGTCAGGTATTCAATCAATTGGGTATTATCTTTTATCTGCGGGATTTTTTGCAAAATCATTTTACAATTTCAAATATGCAGGTGACCGGACTTCGAAAGAAGTATTTTGGGTGAATTACATCGGGTATAATATTCTTGTATATTTTGGATATTTTCTAGATTCAATAAAATAAGCCTTTCCTATCTGTCACGCTCAGGATGACATTTTATTTATGGAGAATTTTAGGAAATGATCCATAAAGCGATTAATCAAAAATCAAAATGACTGACTTGTCTGTGTTCCACTACGAACAGGCAGGCGACTATCATTCGCCGGATTAATAATATATTTGGATTAGCTTAATGTGTGGACTCTTTTTTGAAAACAATGACATGAGAATACATATAAACAATAGCATTCCGAATATCATGCTCGCCACAATCCCAACAATTCCCTTTTTTGGGCATAACACCTTCCATCCCCGTGTATCCCTGAAATACATTCTGATATAAAATTTCAATCCCTTTTTTAGCTGCTTGATCCCAGACTTTTGTATCATCCAATGATGCAGCGCCGTTGAGTCCATACGTATGGCATGCGAAACAAGATCGTGCATAAACCGCTTCTCCATTGGCTAAAACATCCGTTGGAATGGCAGAAAAGTCAATTTCTTCATAAAGACTTTTTTGTTTTTCGCCACATCCGAAAAATAGAGAGATTAAGAAAAAACTGAAAATGGTTTTAGGGGATAAGAATCGTTTCATAAGTGGCGGGCAATTTAATGGCATTGTTCCTGTGCGATGAAACATTTTATTGTGTAGATTATCCCTTTAATTGGGGAAAGGAATCCACTTATTTTGAAACCATATTTGATTGCACTTTTTATGTTAAACACTCTTTTTGGACAAGCAGAACTAACCGTTGGAAATATTGCACCAGATTTTACATTGATGGATAAAGATAGTACTTATCATACACTTTCTGATTATCATGGGAAGCAAGTTGTGCTCTATTTTTTCCCCAAGGCAGAAACGCCGGGTTGAATCAAGCAAGCATGCGGGTTCCGCGATGCATTTTCAGCGTTTAAAGATCGAGACATTGTGGTTTTTGGCGTGAGTTATGATTCACCTAATGCTTTGAAAACTTTTTCGGAAAAGCATCATATTCCATTTACATTTCTCTCCGATGCAGAAAAAATAGCAGGGAAGGCCTATGGCGTGAATCGATACTTTTTCACATCAAGAAAAACATTCCTCATTGAAAAGGATGGAACCATTGGGAAAATTTTCAATAAAGTGGATTTGGACACACATCCAGATGATGTATTAAAATTTTTTAATTATAGCAATACGCAAAATAACTAAGATTTCATATTTTTAAATAGTTGTTCGTTTGATTCGATGAGAGTCCCGATCTTTGGGTAAACTCACCTTTTATATTTTTCTTCTAAACTATGAATTAAAGCACTTTATCCAAGAAATAAATTATTTTGACCCCACTTCGATTCTCCCCTACAAAAGGGGAGAAGGTAAACGGATGCATCTGATTTATTTCCCCTGTCATTGGGTGCTTGCATCCCGAGTTTTTTTCTGGGGAGACACAAAGATGTCTAATAAAATAATGTATTTCAATTCTAAAACTGAAGAATAACATGTGTCCTATTGAATTGGGTATATGTAAACTAAGCCTTAATCAAAAGGAGAGAAGATGACTATTTCTATTGAATATTGCACTGTTTGAAACTATTTACCACGTGCTTCCAGTTTGGAAGCGGATCTTAAAAAACAATTTCCGGATAGCGATATAACACTTATTTCTTCCGGGGGTGGCGTTTTTGAAGTCACATTAGATGGTGAGCTCATTTTTTCAAAAAAAGCCTTGGAACGATTTCCAAATCCGGGCGAAGTAGAAGGCCTGATTCAAGGTAAACAATAACATAACCCGTTTCCCTTGTAGTGTCATTCCGGAATCTATTCAGATGTTTCCATTGTGAATCAAATGGATTTCTGGTCGTAGCCAGGAATGACAGCGAAAGAGAAAGCGTCATTGCGATGATGAACGAATGTAAAGAAGAAGTGGCAGTTTTTTCAAGTAAAACCTAGTTCTTTTATTTTATTAAGGAAGTATTCCCTTATTTAAGAACAATCATTTTTCGAGTTGAATCGGGTAGAATTTCATTTATAGAATCCTTTTATAAACCCATCTTTTCCTCACTCTTCTGGTTTTTATCAGTTTTTTAAAAATTGTTTTGACCTTTTTAGTGCTTCGTTAATGCAATCTAAAGCCAAATTACACTAACTTCTTATATAGATTTAGTTTTTGGGAGGGACAACAGTTATTTTAGGAATATCATTTTTTTGGTACTAGTGAACAATTTATTGCTATAGATTGATTTTGCTCTCATAATAAAAATATAAATACCACTCGATAATCGTAATCCTGATTTATTCGTGCCATCCCAAACTACAGAACCACTACCAGGGTTTTGATCTCCATCAATTAATGTTTTGACAAGATGTCCGTTTATATTATACAATTTTAAGGTTACAACACTATATTCAGGAATTTCATAGCGGATAGTCGTTTTTGGATTAAATGGATTGGGGAAATTATTGTGAAGTGAATACCCCTTTGGAAGGTCGGTCTCAATTTGCGACCCTACAGTAGTCGTATCTGGATTATAAATATATGTTGTGTGAGAAGAGTTTCCTCCCACTAAAAGTACTTTGCCACTTTCCAATAGTGTGAGAGTATGATTAAATCGAACTGATGGCATATCGCTTACTCTTACCCATGACATATTAGGGACACTAAACACTTCACATTCTTCTCTAGTCCCCGTAAGCAACACATTGCCATTAACTAATTTTACAGTCTTCATTCCATATTCTCGGGAAAACTCAAATGGAGCCACTTCGCTCCAAGTACTTGTTACATAATTAAAAACTTCACAAGTATCAATATTTCCACCACTGATTAAGAAAATATTCTCGTTAATAGTTTCTAAAGATATGAACGGCCTAGGAAATATAGTACCATCAGTTTCTGTCCACAATTCAGTTGTAGGATCAAAAAATTCAACTGTGTTAACCGGAGTCCCCCAAAATTCATGGCCGCCTACAACCATAACATTTCCATTACTGAGCAAAATCGCTTGATGGTCTCCTCTCGGATAATTTAATTCTCCAGTTATTTCCCATTGTCCAGATAATGGATCAAATATTTCACAACTACCAATTGTGGATTCTTCAAAGGATGATTCAAAAAATCCTCCTGAAACAAGTATTCTGCCATCTGATAATTTTATTGATGCATGGTTATTTCGTGAATTGTTCATAGAATCAACTTCAATTATACTATTGTCTGCAATAAAAAAAAGTTCTGTCGTACTTAACGACCCATTTTCATTTAATCCTCCAGTGATTAAAACAAATTCGCTATCTAATAATGTACTAGTATGGTTACTTCGTGCATAATTAAGATCATCAGTTAAAACCCATGAATTTCCATAGGGATTATAAATCTCACATTTATCAATATAAGATGGAAATTCATTGTACAAGACTCCACCAGCTACGAATACTCTTCCATCGGGTAAAAGGATTGCTGAATGATCATATCTTTCAAAATTAATTGATGCAGCTAGCTCCCAACTATCCGTTCGATTCACGATTTTATTTGCTATATTTGTCGGTACCGAAATAATATTTGAATGGAAAGAGATATCACTAACATTATTCACAGCTGTAACATAATATTCTGCACTATTGATAGCAATTTTAGGATTTACTATATCAATCTCATTATCGAGATAAGACGTTATATTGTCTGGTAGTGATGCAATCAACTGATATTCCGCGCAATGCTCACCTTCATTCGTACTCCTAAATATAGAATAACCATCGATATTAGAATCTGTCACTGCATCCCATTCTAGGAGTGGATGGTTATTTGAATTTGACCATATCAGGTTTTGAGGTGCAGAAATATTTTCTACATATGCATCCATAATATCAGATTCATCAAACCCAGTATGCATCCTTTCCACTTGACCGTTTGTGAACCATGTCAAGCATTCCAATGATGTATACGATTCAAGATTGTAACAATCCGGATTATATGGATCCTGAATACCTGCTTCTTCTGGGTCTTGGTCAATATGACGAATATAATCACAATTTTCATCTACCCATCGTCCATGGTGTAAGTTAGGATCGGGTGGCGTATCGCATACAAAATCACCTTTATTTTCACAATCAGGAGCCCAAGGGTCCTCAGCGCCTCCCGCTTGAAATTCATGTGTATGATACAGACTAAAACTATGTCCCATTTCATGAGAAATTACATGCTCGCCTGATAATCTAGTACCATATATTATAGAGTTGCTCGGAATCGAACCTGCATTAGCCGCAAACCCATTTACTAAAAAAATATCTACAGCATTGCTGTGTCCAAATGTTGCAGTTAGATCATATATACTAGTGGAATTATAATAATTATCATCTCGAATAGTTTTTCTCCCAACATCAGTAAATGAAATATCTGAAATAGAAAAATCTGAATTTAGTATCGTTAGTAGTTCGTCAACTTGAATGTTAGAATACCCTCCAGTCCCGACACTTGGTTTGAATATATAGAAAAAAACATTTATTATTTTTGGTTCATAGTCAGAAACATATCTGTAAACGCCAATTGAATGATAGTAGTCTTCCTCTGGACTTGGCGTTGTACACCAATCTGATGCTTTTATATAAGAAAGGATTAAAGAAGTCATAAGGATTATTTTAATAAATTTCATATCCCTGTTTCCATTTCAAATTCATCTACTGTAAAGAATGTAGGAATATTAAAAATATAATCCTAAATATAGTTTACATTAAACTACCTGATGGTCTATTGGCAAAATAGTTATGATTAACAGATTTGATATTAGAATTTGGTCCAAATCTTGGCCTGCCACATACAAAGTTTTTGAAGTCACATTAGATGGCGAACTCATTTTTTCAAAAAAAGCCTTGGAACGATTTCCTAATCCAGGTGAAGTAGAAGACTTGATTCAAGGTAAACAATAACATAACCCGTCGTTCTTGCAGTACCATTCCGGAATTTTTGAAGAAAATATCTGGAATCTATACCATCAAAAGAGACAACGTCTTTTCAATGATGAGCAAATATGAAGAAGAAGTGGCAGTTTTTTCAAGTATAACCTAGTTCTTTTATTATAATAAGGAAATACTTCCTTATTTTAGAACAATCATTTTTCGAGTTTGTATGACATTTCCTACAATGAATTGATAAAAATATATACCACCAGTATTATCATTAATATCCCATTTAATTTCATAGCCTCCGGGACCCTGAATCTTTGAAATTAGTGTTGTTACTTTATTTCCAAGTATATCATAGATTGCAATTGTTACTTTTTTACGGGTTAATATATTATATTTGATGGTAGTTGTTGGGTTAAAGGGATTTGGATAGTTTTGGTATAAGTTAAATTCATTTGGTATTGTTGGATTTTTAATAACGGTTGATGTAATGGGCGTATAAGTTATGTGTATATATGGTCTCATCTCATTTATCGGATCATCACTTGAAAAGAAACTTAAAACATCTTGATAATGGTCATCATCATAGCCAATATTAAACCGAAGCCGATATTGGGTATTTTCATTACCAGAATAATAATCTTCTATTGCATATTGAGTAATATCAAAAGATTTCCAACCAGATTCAGATGAATTCACAAAAATTCCAATATTAGAATGAATCGTATTTGTATTACCTAAATCACCTGCTCCCCAGTCATCAATGGATAATTCTGTACCATAATCAATATGATCTAATAGGCATAAATTAGAATCAGATGGAATGTCGTAAAATTGTGGAAAGCTATCTATTTCTCCATTACCAACAGCTATACTCATATATACATTTAATATAATACTATTAATACTGTAATTGTCAGAATCGGGTAGAATCCCATTTATATTGAATGATAAATATCCTCTATAAGTATAGGTATTTGAAGGCCAGTCCAAGTAATTATCACCAACAAAAATATTGTACTCATTATTTACGGTTTCCCAAGTATTATCATCGTAGTCATACATTATATGCCCATCCAATTCTGGGGTAGAAAGAATAGTATCCTGAATATTTTGTCCACAATATGCGGATATGGATATCATAATTATTATAAGTTTTTTATTAATTCTTAACACTTATTATTATCAATACCTGTAATTATAATTTGAGATTTAAATTGTAGCATTCCTTCAACTATTTCAGGACCAGAAGAGTATGCAAATGCAGATACTATGACTGCATATAATATAAGATTTCTCATAAGTTTACCTGCTAACCACAGTAATACTGTACAAACAATATTAATTGTAATCAAGGGTTTTCTAATAATAAAAACCCAGTTTACGCTTTGTCTTGAGCGGGTAAAGATTCCTGTTCTTCGCTTTACTTTGTCAGGAATGACAGCGAAAGAGAAAGCACTCAGAATGTATTTTTTTTAAATATCGTTACAAATTAGCCTGTAAATTAATTTTTTTATAAATACCCATTGACCGACATGGGGTAATGATTGTAATATACTTACGAGCAACTTACGAGTAATGATAAAATTGAAGGAGTTTGATATGATACGAGCATTATTAAAACATTTTTTCCCGAAGAGACAGGACGAATTTGTCCAAAGAGCTATCAGTCGTTTAAACCAACATACGGCAAAACAAACATCTCTTTATCCGCAGTGGCATCAGTGTGAAGGCACTTTATTGAAAGATATATCCCATTCATAAATCCATGAAACCTTTATCCCTAAAGCAACAAACCTTTTTAGATTTTATTCGTCGTTTTACGCTTGAGCAAGGGCAGGCGCCCTCCTATGATGAAATTATGCTAGGTCTTGGTTTCGCATCCTTAGGGACAGTGAATTGGTATGTAAAAACATTAGAAGATGCGGGACATCTTACACGTTTAAAAGGTTCCAATGGCAAGCGGGCGTTATCCACAACTCAAGAGCACGTTACCTCGGCTCGCTTGCCCCTTTTGGGGCTTATTGCTGCCGGTGAGCCTATTGAAGCTTTAGAAAATGCAGAAACGATTGACGTGCCACCTCCTTTTGCGCATCCTGACAATTTTGTCCTTAAAGTTAAAGGAAACTCCATGATTGATGAACATATTCAAGATGGAGATTATATTATTGTCCGAAAAGCACCTTCAGCACGTTCGGGCCAAATTGTTGTTGCTTTGATTAATGGAGAAGCGACACTCAAATATTATTATCCAAAGTCGGGTGGCGTGGAACTCCATCCGAGAAATCCAGATTTTCCAATTATTCAAGTGGACAAAAAAGATCATTTTGCGATTAATGGCGTGCTTCTCTACTCGTTCCGCGAGTACTAGCATGTATGGACCCATCCGTATTTCATATTCGTTTACGGCATTTTGAGTTACAGGCGGAACGGATGATGGATCCATCTCTCCGAACCCGCCCTATTGCCGTTTTATCTTCTCAAAATCAAAATGGAACGATTGTGTCTCTTTCTTCGGAGGCGGAAGAAGAAGGCCTGTATGCGGGAATGAAAGTATCCATTGCTCGACACATGAGCCATGGCGTGCAAATGCTTCCTTATAATCAATCTTTATATCAGCGATTAAATCAATATGTATATCAAACGGTATCTTCGTTTACGCCCGTGGTGGAACCGGAAGGATATGGCCGGTATTATTTGGATATGAATGGAATGAAATCTGTTTACCAAAATTTTCAAAATACAGGTTTAACCATTGTTCGCCATATTACGGAAAAGACACGTCTAACCGGCGTTGTGGGCATTAGTCCCAATAAATTGATCAGCCAAATTTCTACATCTGTCATTCCCGAATCCATTCATGAAGTGAATTATGGAGATGAAGCCAATTTTTTATCTCCTTTACATGCACCCGTTCTGCCTTCCGTACAGGAAGTTTCTGTGAAAAAAATGCTTCATTTTCTTTTTATTCAACAAATAGGCCATATTCAGGATATGATTCAATTTCCAGATGTGTTTCGAAATTTATTTGGATTGAATGCTGTCCGTTTATCCATGGAGGCGCGTGGGAAAGACACATCTGTTGTTTCACCACCTTTGCTCCGAAATCATATACTGGAGCAAACGGTGGTACCGAATGATACAAATGATGAAAATACACTTCAGGCATTGGTTAAAAATCTAGCTGAGCAAATAGCCTTTAAGTTGCGACAACGCAACGAGATAGCTAAAAAAGTAAAACTGGAAGTGCATTATGCGGATGGGCTCCAAAGTGCCAGAGCAGGAGCGTTAAAGGCGATAGATGACATATCCGTTATTCGGCAATGCCAACGTTTATTCGAAAAAGCAAATAGTCGCCGAAATCGCATTCGATCTCTCTTATTAGATGCGAGTAGTTTTTCCCCATATTCAGAACAAGCTTGTTTATTCCAAACGCAGGAAAGCCGTAATATGGCTTTATCTCGTGCCATTGAAACGGTTCGAAAAAAGTATGGTGTTAGCAGTCTCCAGACTGCGAATGTGTTTCACGCCATGGCGCAAGTTTAAACCTTAGCTGAGGTAACACGATGTTTACTCATCTTAATCTTCATTCTGTTTATTCAGCAATGCGTGGACTTTTATCGCTCCAAGATATCATTGAATTAGCTAAAGTACATCGTATGAGCCATTTGGCTATGACGGATGTAAATGGACTCTGGGGCTTTATTCGGTTCGTACAACACTGTAAGCAAGCTAATATTGAGCCCATTGCTGGAACCCATCTTATAACGCCAAAAGAAGAGTTAATTCTATTAGTCGAAAATCAAATTGGATATCATAATCTATGTCACATTATTTCTTCCGTACACGATGATCCGGGAGCGTCCATTGTTTCGCTTGTACGTGGAAAAATATCTGGGTTATTTATGTTAGCGCATCAAGAATCTGTCATAGACTCATTGGCGAAACTGGTACCCAATTCTCATTTATTTGTGGAACTGCGTCCTGGGCTTCAGGAAAAGCAGGCGCAAAATTTGTCAAAAACATTTAATGTGGAAATGGTTGTAACGGGCGATATCTATTTTAAACATAAAATAGATCATCAAGCACATGTAATATTGCGTGCCATTGAAAAAAATACAACTTTAGAGAAACTGGACCAAAGTGAGTATAAGACAGATCAACATTGGTTTCGAGGAGAAGCCGAAATGATTTCTCTTTTTCCGAATAGCTTGGATGCCATAAATAACAGTCATTATTTAGCGGAGCGGTGTAAAACAGATTGGTCATTTGTGAATACTATTTTCCCAGATCTTTCTTTAAAAAAGACACATCGTGCTAATAAAGATTTGAAAGAAAGAGTGATTGAAGGCGCCAAACAAAGATATGGCACCATAACGCCTGCTATTTCAGATCGAATCCATTATGAATTGGATCTGATTACGCAAAAAGGGTTTGCGCCTTATTTTCTCATCGTACAAGATATTGTTCAGCAAACACGTTCTACCATTGGGCGAGGTTCAGCTGCCGCATCCATCATTAGTTATTGTTTATTTATTACACAAGTGGATCCATTGAAATATATGCTTCAGTTTGAGCGTTTTATTCATCCGGAGCGGGAAGATATGCCAGATATTGATGTGGATTTTCCCTGGGATGAGCGAGATGATATTCTTGCATATGTTTTTGAAAAATATGGCAATAAACATACAGCCATGGTTTCCAGTCAGGTATTTTTAAAACCACGTTCTGCTGTAAGAGAAGTGGGGAAAGTGTATGGCCTTTCGAACGAAGAAATAAAAAGTATTACCAAACGAATCGGATGGTATGCTTCTCGGCGAGATTTAGAAAAATGGGTTAAAACAGATCCGCGATTTGCAAATGTGGATTTGGATGAGACATTAATGACTGTTTTACGATTAAGTGGAAAAATTATAGGCACATTTCGTCATCCATCGGTTCATCCGGGTGGTGTTATTATTACGCCAGATTCTATTCGTAAATATGTTCCTGTACTCATGGCGCCCAAAGGAGTTCAAATTGTGGAGTGGGAAAAAGATCAGGTTGAAGATTCGGGATTATTAAAGATCGATTTATTAGGAAATCGAAGTTTGGCCGTTGTTCGAGACACATTGAAACAAGTCAATTTGAATGGGGGCCATCAAAAAACGGATACAGATTATGCCGATTATCATCAAATTCAACCTGTTGGCGATCCAAAGACAGAAGCGCTTATGCAAGCAGGGAAAACCATGGGCATTTTTTATATCGAAAGTCCGGCCACGCGCCAATTATTGGCTAAAGCAGGTGTCGTTGATTTTGAGCACGTGGTTATTTATTCATCCATTATTCGCCCGGCAGCAAATCGATTTACAACCGTGATGCTGAGACGCATCCATGGTGAACCTTGGACTCTTTTACATCCAGATTTAGAATTTTTGTCCGAAAGTTATGGCATTATGGTCTATGAAGAACAAGTTTCGACAGCTGCACGTGTTTTGGCCGGTTTAGGTTATGCGGAAGCGGACGCTTTACGAAAAACTATGAGCCGAGATTCCATGCAACATTTGATTCAAGCTTGGAAAAAGAAATTTACCTATGGTGCATTGGAGCGAGGATATGAACCGGAATTGATTGAGCAAGTCTGGGATATGATTAAATCTTTTGTGGGATATTCTTTTTGTAAACCCCATTCCGCATCCTATGCCATGCTGTCCTTTACCTGTGCTTATTTAAAATCTCACTATACGAGCGAATTTTTAGCCTCTGTTGTATCAAATCAAGGAGGCTTTTATTCAGCCTATGCTTATCTCAGTGAGGCAAAACGGTTTGGGATTCGTATTCTACTTCCGGATATTAACAAAAGTGGTAAAACGTATAAGGGATATGATGGAAAAATTTGCATGGGATTTATGAGTATAAAACATTTACAGAAACAAACAATTGATTCTATTCTTGATGAACGTAAAGCGGGACTATTTGATTCATTAGATGATTTTCTTCTTCGTGTGGACTTGGCGTTAGCCGATGCCATGGCTTTGACCAATGCAGGATGTTTTAATGAAATTGCATATGGATTAACTCATCGGGACTTGGCATATCGTATTGCAGGTTTTTATCTCCAAAAGGGTGTAAAAGAACCTTTAGATACGGCTCCGGTTAGCCAAGAAATATCATCATGGGAACGTCATCAGCTGGAAATAGATGTATTTGGATTTCCAATTACACTGCATCCATTGGCCCCCTACCGTTCATTGATGAGTCCGCGCATTCAACTGGCGAAAAATATTCCATGTCATGTAGGGCGAGTGATTTATTTGACTGGTGTATATATTACACGAAAGGAAAGTGTGACTCGAAAACATGAGCCGATGGAATTTCTCACTTTGGAAGATGAATCAGATATTTATGAATGTGTTCTTTTTCCTGATGCTTTCAAGGAATATGGTGATTTACTTCATTGGGAATCTTTATTCATTTTACGAGGAAGGGTAGAAGAAGCATTTGGCGTTTATACAGTTACCATTGAAAAGTTAGCCAGCCTTCAACAATGGATGAGAAAATCAAAAAAATATGTTAGTTAGGTTGTTGAAAAAGTGCATCCAAATGATCAGGATAAATGATAACAGAATAAATGGAACGAAGACTATCTGAAATAGATTTAAGTTCGGATGAAGTGAAATGGCCACTGGACTGTCCATAATGGCGTGTTTTAAGGAAAGCGCTGGCTAAGAATTGATCTTCTATATCTTTAACCTTCAACTGCACTATGGGGTCCTGTTCAAGATTCATGTTTATGGCTTCTTCGACTAATAATTTATTCCGTAGTGATTGATAAAAAGAAGTAATAGGCGAATGGGTTGATTGTGCTGGACGAAGAGATAATAGTCCATCCATAAAATCTTGCACAGTAAAAGTACCACCATCATACTGAGCAAGTGGTTCATTCAAACGAGATAAAAGGGACTGGGAAATAGATATTAATAAATCACCATATTGAATTATAGCGCCTGATTCTACCTGGCCTTGTTGTAATTGAATGAGAGTAAATATTTGCCCAATAGAATGATATACCAAAGAATCATCAATTGAAATATGTTTTTGTTCAAGTAATTGATGAATGGACCTAGTATAAAAAAGTGTACATGTAGTTAAGCAACTTTTTAACTTGAATAAGTTGAAAGGAAGCAAAATGGATAATAGACGAATAAGAAAGACATATGATAGAGATTTCAAGGTGTCAGCCATGCGATTGATAT
>JADHUI010000022.1 GCA_016784605.1 Fidelibacterota bacterium
CTGTTTCTATCTTAAGCCAATTGCCTGCAGAGGAGGCTACTTTAGTCACTACTTCAGGAATATCTCGATATTGACCAAGAGCTACACTCACACATAATACTATTATAACAATACGCTTCATCGGACCACCGCGAATTTACCAATATGATTATTCACAACTTTTCCAGCGCTATCCATCTGTTCAACATAGAAAATATAAAGCCCGGGAGCAATTTCTTGATTATTGATAGTTCTCAAATCCCAAACAACATTCCCGCTATTTTCATTTTCATGGTAAATGGTTGTCACATATTCACCCGTAACAGTAAAAATCTTTATCTGACATTTTGCGGGCAAATTAGTGAATCGAATCTGTTTTAAAAATTCAGTTTCATTAAACTCAGAATGCACAATATAGGGATTGGGAACGACCCTAACTTTATCAAGATTCTCTTGGGCAACTACACCCGGATATACTTTAATAAAGTTTGGATCTAACTCCGTTGTTCCTTTTGAATTTTCAATACTAGCATACCCATCAGGATCAGCCCAATTATCCGGGTTGGAATAATTCGTATCAACAACGGCAACATAGCCAGATTCTGTTTCAATATAATTGGTTCGTGTTGGCGGTTCGACACCCATATCATAGGCGGTTACAGAATAAGTGTATTCCATTCCATCCACCACATGATTATCTACATACATATATTTAAATGTATCCGTACCCACAATTTTCCAATCCGCTTCATTGAGTCGAATCGATTCAAAACCAGAATCTGTTCCAAGATTGAACCATGGGAAAAATGGATCCTGCCCTTTGATTGAATGCCCCCGATTTCGCCCATCATTACATTCATCATTCACATAAATACAATGAACGGAATCTTCATAAGCACTTAAATCATATTGCTCCATTGGGCGCCATCCAACAAAAATACCATCTGTATCAAAAATCATATCATCCGGATCACCCCAAGATTTTCCACCATCGTCACTTTTGTAGATGCGATATCCTTCAAAATCGGAATAACCTGTAACAACATCTTGAGCATTTTCAGCCACATCATTCCAATAAATACGAACTTCTCCATGATCGGATTCTGAATAAGTAGTGGGCCTGTTTGGAGGCGTAAACCCTTGATAACGGGAATTATACATCACCTGTGCAAATCGGGCATTATTAATTAAATCTTCTTTATTTTGCCCAAAAATAATACAAAATGAAAATGGCACTTCTCGCCCTACGGGTAAATCAAAAGGACCGCAACTCATTATAAATACACCATCTAATCCATCTTCACCTTCTTCAAAGGCATCTTCTTCCATCAATCCTTCTAATGAATCAAAATGCGGATTCAATTCTGTACTTAAATCTGTGTCTGGATTGGGTGTATGGAAAAACCATGTTTTTTCATTCGGGGTAAGATTAACCGTATCCCCTGTCATAAGTTTTAATAAAATTTCTTCTTTATTTCGAGCTTGCGGACGACCCTTATCTCCCGCACAACAATTGGTATTACTTTCTCGACTTACAACGCCTGGACGATTATACCAATCAAACCAATGCCAATCGGTCATTTTCAATGGTTCACCCGGAAAAATATCCCAAGAGCCATCTTGGTCTAAATCCACTTTTTCAGTTGCACGTGGTGTATCCAATAATTGAGTCGCCACAACACCAAATCCATTCCCAGGTGATTCTTCACCCGGACCAATAGCATAACCCGGAGCACCGCTTAAACCATCAAAGTCACCAATCATCGCCATACTCACTCTTAATTTTTGGCCATTAATTTCGGTGCACCCTTCCGGTTGAGTCGCACAATCATAGAATTCCATAAAATCATCATCATTCGTATGAAGAGCCGGATTATATCCGTTAATGTCACCAACAAGAACATCTGCATCCATATAAAAGCCTAATGATAAATCTTGATAATTAAATCCTTTTCCTCGATTCAATTTTGTCCCATCGGGCATAATGAGACCTTCTCCTGTTTTTTGAAAGCCATTTTCATCTAAAACAGGATTCCCGTTTTCGTCCGTAGCAGCCCAATCACCACTTTCATTTCGAACTTTCACTGTAACAAACATAATATCTTCCGCATAAGACACACCATACGAATGCGCTTCTGCCATCACTTTTAATCCAAGTGGATATCCCGTTTGTTCATAGTCATTGTTCGTATTTACGATATTTCCACGATGGGCCCATCGATCGTCAAATTCCATATAAACATCCATATCAGAAACAAATCTGCCTGGGACTTCTTCCCAACAATCTGGATCCAATCGCGACCCTTCGCATCCGGGTAAATTCACATTATAATCTTGCGCCCACCAACCCGGCCAATAAGGTTCGTATTGGTTTGTTTCTTCAACAAAACGTAATGGCCATGTTTGTGAAAAGGCACTATGAGCGAGGACAGGAAATGTATCATCCGGATCAGTAAAGGGTGTATCACCAAAAATAGTCCCAGCATCCACTTCCGTATTATGTGTATTGACACGAGCTTTTGTCGATGCTTGCCAATCGGTATTTATAGACGGATTCCATCGTGTAAACCAGGATTCAGCTACCGTTGCGCCATAATAATAATGATTGTCGTCTTGAGTCCATTCTTCTTTATCTACACCATAATCATATAAATCAAAATCATCGGTTCGCTCTTTTAAACGAGGGCGTAATGCCCAAGGAAAAATGAGCCCAACTCTTGCCGATGTTGAATTCGGGTCTGTTTCTCCAATAAGAGATATATTCAATTTTCCATTTATATCATCTGTAAACCATTGATATCCGCCATTGATGGATTCAATATTATTTTTCCTAGATAGGCTGTCGGGTTCCCAACGGCCAAAGTCATTTTCCGCATCAAATAAGACACCGACATAATTGGTATCCCCATCTACAGTGAACCAATCTAAATAAGCTTCTCTTGATTCCCATATTTGGTATAAAATGGCTCCATCAGCATCCACGATAGATTCAACGGTTTGCCAAGAGAATTTAGACGAATATTCATGTCCTCGCACACCCGCCAAAAATGCCACAGAAGGTAAGTAGGTATAATCACCCCACATGCCAGCTGGATGCTCATCCCAATTGATGAAATTGCCATAATTTGTTAAAGCATTTTTGGTTTTACCTTGCAACAAATATCCTATAGCTCGATCAGACATTGGGTTGGTGGGAAATGGATTGTCCCCAATACGTGCTCGAGGGGTTGTTCCTATGTGGGTTGAATTTAGTGTCCGAGTTGCCTTTCGTGGCTCTGATCCTAATAAAGATGCATTCCAAAGAACAATCGCTAATAATGGGAATAAAATATGTTTAAAATGTTTCATGATTTAATTGAAATCGATTCGAATAAAAAAGTTCATTTCCCGTGGGCTAGAATAATTCCATGGGCGGTCATAATACGCAGAGGATAAGCTTTGATCTTCTCCGGGAAGACCCACATTTTTTGTATAATATTCGCCAGGATCGTCCGGCTTTCCTGTCAATGGGTAAACGTCTAGCGGATTCCGGATATCAAACATATTATAAATGTTCAGACCGAGAGCAATTCGTTGATTGGCTACAGAAATATATTTGGAAAAAGATAAATTTGCATTCTTATAAGCAGGAGCTCTTTTTGAATTTGGATTTCGCCCATCTTCTTTTGGATCACGCCCGGCAAATATCCAAGGCGTATAAGGATATCCAGATTGGTAAAAAGCTGTTAAGCCTGCATTAATTTTAAAGGGCAATGTGGTATAGAGTGCGAAGGTTAAATCATGTGTTCTATCATAGCCCATCAAGAATTCCTGAGAAGGCGCATCCACATATACTCCACTGATAGATTCCCATGCATATTCACTGTTTCCTTTGGCTGCAGATAATGTATATTGAAGCGTGGAATGAAATCTTTTACCACGTTGCTCTAATGTAAAATCAATTCCTTTTGCACTTCCATAATCACCATTACTAATGACTTTATAGGTATAAACGCCACTTCGTTCCGTAGTAAAACGAGACCATTGGTCCATATCTTTTACCCATAACAATAATCCAAATGCCCATGTTTTACTTACTTGAATGTTAAATCCAGCTGAATATTCTTGTGTTTTTTCAGCATTCATTGTCCCATTACCTAATGCGCCCTCTGATTCTTCAAATAATTCTTCCGGGTCTTCCATGCGGTTGGTATTTAAATAAATATTTTGATAGACAGGTGTTTGGTAATACAAACCATAATTAAATGTAAACATAGCCTTATCGGTAATAACATGACTAATACCAATTCTTGGACTGATTTTGTAAAACCAATTGGAATCTTTTAATAAAACTTTTTGGTGCGATAATCCAGCCTGATCCGACGCTTCTTCCCCTTTGTCCCAAGAACCATTTTCGTTTAAATCAGAATAAAACCAAGGACGACCGGCTGAATATTCGTCTAAAGTGTCAGCCCAAATTTGAGTGTTATAGTTTACCATATCTACTCTAACGCCATAATTTATTACCATCCAAGGTACTTCATATGTATTTTGAACATAGGCTGAAAATTCTTCTGGTTCACGAAAATCATCCCACTTCCCATTTTTATTGGCGTCTTGAAATGCTTCCCCGTCATCCCAACGACCATTACCTTCACCAATATCTGGGCCATCATACTCTTCATCAATGGGGAGTAATCCGTCTGGACCTGTGTCTTGCCAATATTCTGCAAATGTTTGAATAAAGGCCGCTTGCCCCAACCAAGGATTCTTCACTTCATAAAAATTTAATTGATGATATTTATAATCAAAACCAGTTCTCAATTTCCAATTATCTGAAATTTGAGATGTAATATCTAAACGAATTTCGTCCGTAATGGCATGTGATGTGGCAAAAAAATTATCATGTCCCCCAAACGCTCTAAACTCAGTCCAATCAAATCCTTCATACGTAGGTGCAAAATAATATGGATCATCGGGTGCACCTGAATAACGACGCATAAATTGCCCCATATTTCCAGGTACATTTTGGTATTGCAAATCAACATGATCAAAATCATAAAAATCTTCATAGGATTCATACATTTCAGGTGCCAGCCAATAATCGCCATCTCGATAAGTCAATTCTTCTGTCAGTTCCGGCCCATCCCATAATCCATTGCCATTCGCATCATGCCGAGATGCGTCAAATTCATCAATACCAACATCAAAAACACCATTCCCGTTAACATCTGTAAAATCTTCAGCTGTTTCCCAATTCCATAATCCTGGAGTCGCTCCATAATGCCAACCACTTCTTTCATCTACCATGGTGTATCGTATCGTATCTCCATCTTCACCAATAGAGTAAGGAATGACGTTTGGATTATCTGGATCAGAAATTTGTTTATATCCGGCAGGATGTCTCCATTCGAACCAATTTGGGAATCCATCTTCATCATTATCTCTCCAACGCACACCTTGGAACTGATCTTGAATAAATCGTGAAGCTCTTACAGAATAAAAAGTACGACTAGATAAAGATTGGTTTACCTCAAAATTATATCTGTATGTATCTCGGAAAAGTTCATTTCGGCCATCATCCCAATATAAATATCGCGGATTAAAAGACATACGTTGATTGGATACTTGCCAATAAGCCATATGGAAACGAAGTTTATTCGAAAATTTATAAGTGAGTTTCCCAAAAATATCCCAGGTTTTTTCATATCCAAATCCACGAAAACCGGCTACATCATCCCACGGATTAACCAAATTATTCATATTAATGGCTAATGTATCCAAATTAGAATCTTTGTCTAATCCTAAATAAGCTTTATCATCAAATTCATAAACACTATAATTGGCTTCATTTGTATATTGGCCAGAAGCCCAAAAGGATAGTTTTGGTAAAAATGGAACAGGTCCACCTACGCCGAAATTATAATCGTCATAACCACGCAATTCATCATAATTTTGATTGGGGGATGTTTTTCCAGCTAAATCATTCAAGAGCGCACCCACTAAACTTGTTTCATATCGCCAATGATATTCCATTTGTTTTCCGCCGCTATTTGTATGCCAATTAGAAACGGCTGATTGGGCATCACCATATTCTGCATTAAATCCACCCGGCTGCCAATCAAATTCTTTTACTGCAAATAAATTGAGCCTTGTTCCACTCCCAATGCCACCAAATATCGGATTTCGTAAATACATGCCATCCATCATATAGGATACTTCGCCACTTCGACCACCGCGGACGTGAATCTCTTCCAATCCACGCTCTTCATGATCCGGAACACCTTTCGTCCGACTTTCAACCTTAACGACACCTGATTGTAAAGTATATAAATCAGATAAGTTTCTGATGGGTAAAGATTGAATCGCTTCTTTACTAACTGTAACTTTTTTAGATGTTGCCCCTTTTTCCACCATAGGGCGTTCGCCTAGCACTTCTACTTCTTCCCCTTCAATCGATTCAACAGGAAGTTTGAAATTAAGCCACACAGTTTGGTCCATTAGCACTCGAACATTTTTCATCGTTTGCTTTTGATAACCAACCATTTGAACAACAACATCATAGGTTCCCACCGGGATATTCAGAATAATATAATTTCCTTCAACATCCGCTGCAGCACCTAATCCAACAGCGGGTAAATAAATATTTGCGCCCGGTAAACCCGTTCCATCCATGTCAACGATTTTTCCACGAATAGTCCCATCGGTTCCACCAAATAAAATGGACATAAAAGTGAGGGCTAATATATATTTTTGGGTGAATTTCACTATTCGTTCCCTAATTCAATGGTTTGAATTCCAGCAGGTTGTGCCGGTAAAAACGGATCATAATTAAATTCAGAAACGGATTCAAAATCTTCTAATTCAAGTATTTCTGTTGGCTGAGTTAATTGTCTAAATAATCCATTGGATTGCGTTTGATTAAAAGAACTTAGTTCAATGCGACTTAAACCAATCCAAGAATGCCCATTAGAGTCTGGTGGGGCTGGATTGAATTCCGGGAAATAAGGATTTTCTGTCCACCGGATGAAAACTTCTTCTTTGACAATCCCCTGGTTTTTGGCAAGATACGAAATAACTTTTTGTCCATATTCCACCCCAGAACCCAACATTGTTGAAGTCATTTCACTCGTAATTCTAAAACAATCAAAATAAGTCGTATCCAAACCAGGACAGTCTGATATTTCAAACGCGCCAATATCACCAAGGTAGGATGAATCTCTCACGCAATAAACAGAATCATTTTGGACCCAGCCTTTTGATCTTTGCCCAGCCGCGACAGTTATTCCACTGGAATAAGAGTCAACTCTATAAGATTTTTCCACATTATAAATAGCAATTTCTGTTGTATCAGAATACGACATTTCAACCAGTTCGCCGTCTCTTAATTGTCCATTATATGTGTAAAATAGAATATCTTCTTCTAACTCAGATTTAAACCAAAAGCCTCGATTGATCTGTCCTGCTGCAAAATAAAATCCTGGCGGCAAGAAATAACCTGGGTAAATCAATTGAATAATATCGCCATCTTCTCGATATAAATGATATCGATAACCGCGGATTTCATCCCCAGTGCCAGCATCTTCTCTTGTCCATTCAGATTTTGCCACATAATAATCTTGTGGATTGACTCCATTTGGAATATGTGCGACAATTTGTCTCGTATATAGAGTAACCAATGAATCAATATCATTTACTTGAGTCTGTTTAACATCTGTAAATGAAACTTCTTCGATTAAGTCTGTATATAATTGACCATGTCGATTCGTAATATCATCTCCAAGGTTTAAGTTAATTCTAACTTCAGGCGCTTCGAAATCTGTCCAATCCACTATAAGGTTGTTTGGAACTTCATCGATTAAATATAATCCCTTAATAGTATCTTGATCTATCATAGATAATCTGAATTCTTCCGCATGATCGAAAAAACCGTTTCCGCGATCTTCGTATGTGTCCCCATCATCAAAAAAACCATCGCCATCCGCATCAAACGTAAGTAATTCTGCTTCATCCCACTCGCTATTACAATTTCGATCTTCATACGGTTCACTTAAGGTGTAAATGCCATCACCATTCACATCATAGTATGCTTCTTCTGGATCCCATAAACTATTTCCACGATCATCAAACTCAAGAACTATATCAGCAAAATCACCATCATTATTATAATCCGCAATGTCTATATCTGATCCAGCATCATATTGTCCATTATTATTCACATCTTCAAATTCAAAAACAACATCCTTCATATCGCCATCATTATTATAGTCGAACATTCCTGTTTCAGCATCATCCCATTGATTATTGTCATTGCAATCGGTATTGACTCTAAAGAATAAAGAATCAGAACTGATTTGTTTTTTTGTAAACATAAAGGCCGTGGAAAAGAATAGGGGTGTTTCATTGAAAAACGCATAACTTGTATCTCTCCATTCAGAAGAGTCCACAAACATAATGCCTGTTTCGATCAACGGTGTATCTAACACAGCATAATAGGCTGAAACATCCACGGTATCTTGAAAGTATATCGTTGTGTCAGAATAAATCCAAATTGAATTGTTTTGCTTATATCTTTGAAAGCTGGGTTCGGCGTCAAAATCCCACTCAATCGATTCGATATTTTTAAATTGGGCGGATGTTAATTCCACAGAATCTGACCGAATCATTTGGGTTGAGAGTGAATCAATCGGGAAGCGTGTTAAAAATTGTGTAGAGTCGGGTGTAATTTCGACTAAATAATCTGGAAATGATTTGAGTGTTAATTTTGGTGGTTCTTCTAAGGCTAGAGTCAAATATTTATCATAAGAATAACTGATAATGAGTTGATTGTAATAGTAAAATTCTACATCTAAATCATTTTCAAAATTATAAAAATATTCTGAAACCGGTCCTGTCGCTCCTGAGCCAACAGATCCATTCGATGTTGTATTCGCAAGCCCTCCGGAAAGCGTGTCCGTTTCTTCCAGTTTTTCACAACCCCAAATATTGATTAAAAGGAGAGCAACGATAAATTGAAATATGGTTTTTTTATTCAAAATCAATGGTTTCATTATAGATTGAGTCGCGGAAGTTAACTTTTGATAGAAACAATTTCTAAAATTATTTGATTGAATTTGAAATGATCCATTTTGTCGCTTTGAGTGACAATTTTTCCAAGCTAATATCCTCATTATGAAAAAAACGATTCTTACACATTTCCTACTTACATGTTTTGCTGTCAATTTATACGGCACATCAGCCTCACCGAGTCCTATTGAATTATCCCAACCGGATGGGTCTACATTTGTTGGCCATATTCGTGGCAATCCTCGGCAATCCTGGTATGAAGCAAATGGATGGTCTATAGTTAAAAATGGAAATAACTGGTGGGTATATGCGAATGGTATTAATGACACAAAACTGCTACCATCAGAGGCAATTGTTGGACGTGATGAGTCCCCTGAAACAAATCCGAATTTAAATCACATAACGACACAGCTTATTCCAAATGCCATTGCATTTGAAGATAATAGTCCCATACCATCATTAACCCATACTCGCTCTGATACTTTTTTCGTTCCCTGCGTCTTAATTGATTTTTCAAATTACGCTCAAACCTATTCTCAAGAAGAACTTGAACAGATTTGGAATATGGAAGGATACACTCACCCCGGAGAAGATAACACAGGTAGTTTCAGAGATTTTTATCAAGAAATATCGTATCAGCAATTTTTACCTATTTCAACCCTAGGTGATTGGTTTACATCATCTCATTCTCACGATTATTTCGCCAATAGTAATCCAAATGGCTATACGCATTTAAAAGAGCTCATACGTCAAGCGGTGGATGAAATGGAAGCGAATGGCTTTGATTGGTCTAAGTTTGACAATGATGGTGATGGATATGTCGATGCGTTAAATGTAATTCATGCAGGTCCAGGTGCCGAAGAAGGTGATGAAACAAATATTTGGTCCCATAAATGGAGTTTGGGCAGTTATGCGGTCCAATATGATGGTGTAACAATTAGTTCATATACCGTAAATCCTGAAATTCAAGGTGGAAACATTGTTGCCATTGGGGTTCTTTGCCACGAATTCGGTCACGCTTTAGGATTACCTGATTTATACGATACAGATTACACATCTTCCGGATCTGGAAAATTAGCGTTAATGGGAAGTGGATCTTGGGGAACAAGTGGAAATTCCCCATACTATCCTTCCGCGATGAATGCTTGGTGCAAAACTGAATTAGGCTGGACAAACGTTTATCCCTTAAACCAAAACTTAGATGGCATGGCCCTTCAACAATCTTATTCGAGCAATCTGGTTTATAAAGTAGATCATCCAACGGATAATTCTGAATATTGGTTAATTGAGAATAGGCAAAAAGTAGGAACGGATACCTTGATGCCCTCCCCCGGATTTGCTATTTGGCATATCGACGAAGAAATGACAGCCACCGGGTGGGCTCCCAATAATAATGAGCCCCATTATGGGGTTGCATTAGAACAAGCTGATGGCCTGTTTGAACTTGAAAATGGCGGTTCTAGTGATGGAGGCGATACCTTTCCAGGAACAACCAATAATAGAGAATTTAGCCACACATCCGTTCCATCTTCACATAGTTATTATGGCTATCCGTCTATGATTCGAATCGACGCTATTTCTGATCCAGCGGAAACGATGACTTTTGATATCGAATTTAATGAAATTATTACAGCAACAGCTTATCCGATTTCTGGCTCAGGATACGCTTTTAGCGAAGGCACAATGCAGATTGGCTTTGAGAATGACATGGATCTTCAATCTATTTCTTTTTCTTTGAACTTTTCTCCTGCTCCTTTGGAAATAACAGACGTACAAATATTGGATCGTTTATCCGTTGATTCGATTGCCGTGGATGGGTTCGATTTGACATTATATAACCCTGTTTTAACGGCCGGATCTGGGCCCATTTTAGAATTATCTCTTTTCGCTAATACGGGTGCCTTTTTTGAATGCGATGTTACGTTAGAAAATGTGTTGGCTACTCGTCATAGCGACGGCGCTGAAATTGGTATGATTTTTAATCAATCAGCTACATATACAATCTATTCTCAAGATCAAATTTATTCTATTAATGATGGAACAGGAATCGCTGGCGGAACAGCAAGTTATGATGTTGCATTAAATAATAGCGTTCCGATTAGAATGCTTGTGTTTACACTCATAGACACTCCTGATCTATTAATCCCAGCCGATGAGCCTTTTACTGATTTGAATGGGAATGGAATGTGGGATCAAGGAGAAGCATTTGATGATTGGAATAATAATGGATCGTGGAGTCCGGCGATTGAAACAACACTGCGAACGGAACATTGGGATATTAGTTATAATTATGTTGAATCCGGCATTCAGGTATTGGGGAATTCTTGGGAATATCCAATCGAAATTGGGGATGGGCCCATTTTCAAAATGAATAATCAAGTGGATGCCAGCGCGAATGTTGGACAAGTGATTAATCTGGAATTATCGGGTGAATTAATGATGGATTATTTAGGCAATACAAATATGTCTTATGTGGATGCGACAGGCATAATCACCATTACGCAAACATCTGGCACAGGAGTCGATGGCCTTCCCGATTCATTTAAAATTTTTGATGCATTTCCAAATCCATTTAATCCAAAAACAACCATTTCATACACTCTCCCTCAATCGTCTGTAGTGGATATATCCATTTTTAATTTATTGGGGCAAAAAGTGCTCACGGATAAAAGTCATCGAAGTGAAGGTATGAACACCTTTGTTTGGAGCGGACAATCATCGCAAGGAAACTTACTTGGAAGTGGAACCTATTTTATTCATATAAAAACTGAAAATAATTATCATATATCTAAAGTAATTCTATTGAAATAATGGATCTATTCTTAACCAAGTACAAAATAGGATTTGTATTTTTTTTGCCGTTCTAAAGAGTGCATTTTGCTTAAGTATGTACTTTATATATTACGCTATATCTGTTGTTATTATTAGCGTTTAACTCTTTTGTTTTATAAATCACGCAAATAAATACGAATATTCAATTTAAGCCAAGAATTCACCCATTCCTTTTTCTCTAATTTTCCAAATATAATTTTTCCCGCATCCATGAGTCGAGCCATAATTGGGTTCTGGTCTCGCGGGATATAGCCCAACTTTTGCCCATTTTCAGTGGCAATAATGATAGCCAATTTATCTACTTTATTTTTTGTTTCACGTTTGAAAATAAGTAAATCTTGATCTTTTAATTTTGGTTCAACTTCATCCAAGTCTAAAAAAGTGGTACCAGCAATATGCGTTTTTAATAGATAGATTTCTTCTACAAATGGCATGGGAAGCCCATTCCTATCCAACGATTTTCGAATGATGGCAATAAGGCTTGGATCAATCTTTACAAGGCTTGTCATTCTTTAATCCAATAAAGTGTTAATTTTAAATCCCAGTAGTTTTTCAATAATATCAGCATAAGTCATTATCATTTGTTTCCATTGTGAAATATGATCTAAAATTTCGGATTGCTTATTTTCCACCCATGATTTATCGTCTAATGGGTCAATAAGATCAAATGGATGTGCATTCTGAATGGTCGTTATTTCTTCTTCAGTTCTCTTTAAATGAATCGTCAAGGAATCCACTTGGCTCTGGAGCTCGTTTTTTTCTTTAGGAATCTGTTCACCGTCGTTAGACGATTCCATCAATACAGATAAAGCGCGTAATTCTTCTAAATCGCCATGATTATAAGCATGAAGAACCTTTAGCCATACTTCTTTTTCTGCCTCGCTCAAATTTGAGTTTATATCAGGATGGAGTTTTTTTACTAATTCGCGAAATAATTTTTTGAATTCTGCTGACTGTGAATCTGTCATTTGATTATTGAATCGATTTTGAGCTTTTTCTATTTTTTCAGCTTCATTTTTGATTTGCCGATACCACTTTTGGAATTCTTTTTCCAATTCTTTTTCGATTTTAACAATATCAGGCTTCCGGTCTTGGTTTATGTCTGCCTGAATTTTATGGATCATTTTTTTCAACCGACGTGCTTCTACCTCTATTTGAGTTAATTCAATCTGAAATACACCAATCTTGAGCTGATAGTTAGCTTCAATACTTGGTTTAACTGTCCGTAATAGGTATTCCCGCTCTTCGATAGCTTTTACCAATGATATTTTTAAGGAGAAAATCTTATTTTGCAAGTCGAGTATCTGTTGGTGTATCTGTAAATCAGACATTATTTCTCCTAATAATTATACTAAAATATGTGAACTTTTTATTGCTCATAAAAATAAACACTTGAACAAAATAATACGACACATTTTTATAAAATTTGAGTTACATAAAAATTCGATGGTATCATTCCTGACGATGTTAAGCCGAGATCAGGAATCCATATTTTGATTTATCTACTGAAAATCATCATTATGCAGACTTACGCTTATGATGATAAATGGGGTCATCTCCATTCGTAACCATTTCTTTTGTAATAACAACCTTTTCAACCGTTTCCATTTCAGGAATATGAAACATGAGATCTAATAATATTTCTTCCATAACAGAACGTAAAGCACGTGCTCCAGCTTTACGAATAAGGGCTTTTTTAACGATAGCTTTTAATGCACTATTTCGAAATTCAAGGGTAATGCCCTCTAATTGAAATAATTTCTTATATTGCTTCACAAGAGCATTCTTTGGATTTAATAAAATGCTTAACATTTCTTTTTCATTCAACATATCTAAAGAAGTGACAATAGGAAGCCTCCCAACCAATTCCGGAATTAATCCAAAAGAGATTAAATCTTCGGGACGAATATCATTTGAATGGGTCACATTCTGCAGTGATTTACTTTCCTGCAAGTCGCGATTAAACCCTAACTCTCCTTTTCCTGATCTTCTTTCAATAATTTCATCCAATCCTGAAAAAGATCCCCCGCAAATAAATAAAATATTGGATGTATCTATTTGGGTTAGTGCTTGTTCAGGATGCTTTCGCCCTCCTTTGGGCGGAACTGAACTAATCGTTCCTTCCAAAATTTTCAATAAAGCTTGTTGAACACCTTCTCCCGAGACATCTCGTGTAATGGATGCATTCGAACCACGTCGCCCAATTTTGTCAATTTCATCAATATAAATGATGCCTTTTTCGGCTAAAGCTACATTGTAATCGGCTACCTGAAGTAATCGGACTAATATATTTTCAACATCTTCTCCGACATAACCAGCTTCTGTTAAAGTCGTGGCATCCGCAATGGCAAAGGGTACGGATAATATACGAGCCAATGTTTGAGCCAATAATGTTTTCCCAGTCCCGGTAGGCCCAATCATTAAAATATTGCTTTTATCAATTTCAATATCATTGGAATAAGCATGATGAATAATGCGTTTATAATGATTATAAACAGCCACAGAAATGGCTTTTTTGGCTTGACCCTGCCCAACGATATAAGAATCAAGGAATTCCTTTATTTTGAGCGGTCTTTGAAGCGTTATCTTATATTCTGACTCTCGATTGTCTTGCTCGGGTTCAGTTGAGAAGTCATGGATGGGTTGTTCAGGATTAAAAGGCACGATTATTTTCGAGCTTTTAACAGGGTATCAATAATACCGTATTTTTTAGCTTCAGGTGCATTCATGAAAAAATTTCGATCAGAATCACTTTCTATCTTCTTCAGCGCTTGGCCAGTATTTTTGGCTAATATTTTATTCAATTGGGCTTTAATACGCATAATTTCATCTGCTTGAATTTTAATATCCGTTGCTTGACCTTCTGCACCCCCTAAAGGTTGATGAATCATAATGCGCGAATTGGGGAGAGCTGATCGCTTTCCTTTTGCTCCACCTGCTAACAGAAAAGCACCCATACTCGCTGCCTGCCCCATACAAATGGTAGCTACATCTGGTTTAATGTAATTCATGGTATCATAAATGCCCATCCCTGAAGAAATGATTCCACCGGGAGAGTTGATGTATAGATAAATATCTTTTTCAGCATCTTCTGCTTCTAAAAATAATAATTGGGCAATAATGAGAGATGACACATTATCATCAATGGGCGTTCCAAGAAAAACGATTCGTTCTTTCAATAAACGGGAATAAATGTCAAATGCCCGCTCTGAACGGCCCGTTTGCTCAACAACCATTGGAACAAGTTGATTAAGAAGATGATCCATATTCATATTATGATGCTCCTGTTTCCCCACGAAGGGTATTCGTTTGTACTTCTACTTCTTTAACTTTAGCCAATTGCTTCAGGACTTCCAAGATTTTCTTTTCCATAATATCATCTTCTAAATGGCGAAGATTGCTTGGCTTTTTATAGAATTTCCGAATTTCCTTATCACTCGCAGGTGTTCGTTCTACAAGGCGATCAACTTCAGCTGAAGTTTCCTCCGGTGTCACCGAAAGCTCTTCTTGGCGCATAAGAGCTTTTCGAACTAAATACCATTTCAAATTTCGCTCGGCTAAGGATCGATAAGTTTCTTTCACTTGCGCTTCATCAAGCGGTTCACCTTGGTTTTGTTTTTTAACATCTTCCACAAGATTCTTCAAATAAGATTCTACCATACTTGGTGGATAAACTGGATTGGTTTTTTCAATAAACGCATCTGTAATATCTCTTTCGAAAACTTCCGCAGATTTTTGAGAAAAATTTTCGTCAATTTTTTCTTTTATATTTTGACGAAATGCTTCTTCCGTATCACTATCAGGGTCAACTAATTTGATAAAATCCATATTGGCTTCAGGAAGCACTTCCCTTTCCACATTTGTGACCGTTACATCATAGTCGCCTAATTGACCTTCTTTATTTTCGGGAATAGTTAATCGCGCTGTTTCACCAGCTTTTAATCCTATGAGTTTATCTTTTTGATCATCCGTAAAAGAACCGTGCCCCACTTTTAAATATTGGTTTTCAAATTTCTTTCCAATAATGGCAATACCATTTTCATCTAATTTTTGAAGATCACAAATAATGAAATCTCCTTCAATAGCCCCTTCTTCCACTGTTTCAATTTGCGCTTTTGATTTTTGGAGTTGCACAATGGCATCTTCTAAATCTTGATCATCAGATATATAAGTTGTTTTTTGAACTTTTAGCATGTTTTTCTTCATTTTAGGCAGGACAACTTCTGGTTCAATCTCAAAAGTAGCTAAAAATGAAAAGTGAGCTTCAAAGTGAAAATGGACATCTTTGATTTCTGCTTGATTTACGGGCATTAAATTTTCTTGTTGTAACGCCATTGCATAATATTTTTGAAAGTTATCTTCCATGAAATCAGCTTCAATATTGGGCTGATATTGTTTCATTAATTTATCTTTTGGAACTTTCCCTGGTCGAAATCCGGGTATTTTTACTTTTTTCCCAAAAGCTTTGACAGATGCGTTAAAATCTGCTTCCAGCTCATCCCAGGGTATATCTATATTTAATTCTCGGGTGTATTCGTTGACTTCTTTTACTGTAATATTCACTTCTTCTCCACGTAGTTAATATTTTGATGATTCTAATCACAATCATCGATTCGAAAATAGCTGGGGAATTTATGCTAAAAAAAAGAATATGGATAAAGGTTTAGATCAATTCTCTGGTTCTGTTCCATATAAATAATATTCCGTAAAATGGGAATCATTTTCTTCTACAATCACAAAATCACCTTCAAGGGAAATTCGATACGTGTCCAAGAATTGTCCATTGTTAAACGATAGTGTATAATCCGGGTTTTCTAGATCCACGGAAATCCAAACTATAGCCGGGCCAATTGCTGTTGCGCAAACATCAGGCGCATAGATATCTAAAATCTGAATATCCATAAATTGTATTTCTTTTTCAATCTCGGTCACAATGCTAAAATTAGAGCACCTAAACGTCTCTACTGTTTCTAACCGTAACATCCATTCTAATCCATTTTGCTGTGTCGCGAGTGTATCATTTGTTAAGGTAAAATAAAGATCCCCTGTGTAATTATAGTCATATATTGACTCTTCATTACACGATATCAGTAAGAGAATCGAATAAATAATGATTGCTTTTTGTTTGTTCATTACACTACTCCTTTATTTTACCAAAATCATTCCCTATCTTAATACTTTAGTTTCCATTCTTCAAATAATATCCAATGTCAATTCCCCATATTGAGTGCCAGCTCATAATCATTCTTTTTATGGGAAATTCTCGAAAATGATATCACATTCACATAGGGAATTAAGAAACTCTATATCATCTGGAGGTGCTAACTCCCCATCACAATCAAAAACCCATTAAGCAATTCCACCAGAACCAAGCATCATATCTGTTACAAATAGATATTGTCCCTCGTATTCTATAAGCCAAATTGTGCCAACGTAATTTCCTGTATTATCACTTTTGGATATGGTGACAATTTCATTTAACCACGGTAGATCATTCAAGGGATCAGCTACGCCACAAGCCACTACCTGATTTCCATTTCCCTTACATGACCATGAAAAAGTAAAGGATATAAGTATGAATACGATACTAGCGTATTTAGCGAATGAGTTTTTTATAATAATCAACTTCATCTATTCAAGTTTTTACCTAACATTCTTAATGTGTAGAGCTTAAAGAATAACTTTCGCAAAGGTCATTTCATCATCACAATTTTCTGTGTTTCAAAAACATCTTCAGATTCTAAGCGCACAAAATAAATCCCACTGGAAAACCCGGACGCATTCCATTTGATTTCGTGTATTCCCGTTTCAATTAAGTCATTCAACAATGTTTTCACAACACGCCCGGTAATATCATATATTTGTAGAGACACGGCATGCCGTGTCTCTACCGGAATATTAAACCGGATAGTAGCTATTGGGTTGAATGGATTGGGATAAGCAGGGTATAATTTAATTGTGGATGGCAAAACTGCAGGTTCTGGTTCAGTTGATACATGTGTTGCTTGAAGAATCCAATCGACGGAAGGCGACCCTTCATAATAATCGTGTCTTTTAACTAATCCAACATCTTCCGCAAACCAAAATGAATATCCATCTCCATAGGGAAAGGATATTAAAAAATGAAAACAATTTTCGAAAGTTCCAACTTCGGTAATAACTGTATCCGTTTTACTTTGTAGGCTCATTGATGTCTGGTGAATGGACACTGAATCCAGATCAGTTAATAATGTAACATTCCAGTATTGATTCACAGCTGCGTCAAATTTAAAAATCGGATAGTTAAGTTCTCCGGTTCCATTGATTTCCACCGAATCGTAATAAGGGCCGAACCACCCCCAAATCTGACCGTCCTCCCATCGAAAATGTGTCGGTAGAAATGAAAAACCAAATCCTGTATCAAACGTATTGAAAATAGAAAATAAATTTCCTGATGAATCCGAATCAGTTCCAGTGATGGCTTGTGTATGGATATACAAATCATAATCATAATCAATCCTATAAACCCATTCATTTCCAACATCCAGCGGGAAGTACCCATCTCCATCACGCACATTGATTATCGTTGTGTCAGGTTCACCATAATTCACCACCAATCCTATTATTTCATGATTTCCAATATCGAGTAATTCATGATAGGTGAATGCCCAAGCGTAGGTTGACAATGATTCTATTGTCAATTGAGATGGAACCATAACGCACCCAATATTTGGTTGACCATCAATAAAAACATCATATTGACATGCATCTGGCCAATTCAGTGTAATGGGTTCTGCAGTTGGATTATAGGCAGAAACAGTAATTTCAATATTTTCATCTACAATATAATTGGATTTGTCTGTGAAAACGGATACTTCGATTTGCGCCATACAAAAAGAAAATGAGATTAAAAGAAAAATTAAGCGAAAAGGTCGTTTTTTCATGTCAGACTCCTTATTTTCAATCAAATCTTTACAAAGATATAAAAGATTAATTAATAAACCTTACCATTAATACGACTCTCATCTCCTATTTACTCATAATTCGGTTTTTGAAGATAAAATTAATAAAGTTTTATAGTTATAAACCTAACAATAGTCTCATTCCCTTCTATACACTATAATTTCCAATTTCCATGCCACCTTGATACATAAGTAAATATCCAAGCATTTGAATCACATGGAATAAATCATTATGGTTAAAATGTTTATGAATTGAAAATCCGCTCGCTTGAATTCCTGCTCCGCCTAAACTAACCAATATACCCACAGCAACAGCAAATGAACCGGTTGAATTCATAACAATAAAATGGTAAAACATACCTGTCATAATAAAAATCATTAATGGTAAATAATACACTATTACAATTATAAATCGATCATCACGTAGCAGCCAAAGTGTATAGACGACCCATGAAATAATTAATATCCATCGAGCCCAATCATACAAAAAGGGTGGTAAGAAAAATATGGATGCACCAATAGAAAATAACCACCCGGAAGCCCCAACTAAAAAAACAGTTGCTTTCCAAACGATCTGAGCCATTCTGGTTGCAAGATTTGGTCCAAACCCATGGCTAATGGCTCCAAGTATTGCTCCAAAGCCACTTACGACAAACCCCAATCCCCAATAAAAATGAAAATCAAAATGGTATTCACTATATACATATAATAAACTGACACCAAAGCCAAATCCCAAAAGGGCTAAAATAAGGTCAGTTATAGTTGTGGTGGGTTCGTGGATATTTTTAAATTGCATGAAAGTGTCTTATCATTCTCCTAAAATAATTGGGTTCATGACCCAATTAACCAGCATAAGAATATCCACAACATTAAGGATACCGTCATTATTCACATCGGCAACTGATTCAGAACAAATGCCTTGAGATTCGTCAAACATAATTAAATCAGCTAATAAAAGAATATCCATTACATCAAATGTGGATGAATGATTCATATCACCCAATAACCATTCGTCACACACATCTGTGGGAAGAGCTAAGAAATCATAATAACCGCCAATGGGTAATTTTTCAACTTTGCCTGCACTATCTGCCACTTGAATAAAATATTCGATGTTTGTTTCTGCCACTTGCGCCGGTATATACCCAAATCGATAATTGGGTAATTCAGGAATATCCATTCCAAACATTTGAGCACTGGACCAAGCATCATTTCCATCCGTTCGCCAGAATATTTTTGTCGAATCTTCTAAAAGCCCCGAATCACTCAATGCATCAATGTCCGCTTCAATGAGATACCCTTCATCTTCTGCTTCCGTGGAATCATTCATGGGATTATGAAATATTTGAATCAACTCCAAATCTGGAATGCCTTTTATTCGGCAATGAAGTGCATCGGTCGATTCCCACGATCCTGTAAAAGGGATTATTTCATAACCGGGCATCGCTTCTTCATAGGCTAAAAGTGCTTCATCATCCCACTGATTATTCACGACTGGAACAAGTACTTTTTCATTTAAAATAAGTGAATTTGTATAAGGCTGATTATTGGGTGTCCAAACACGAGCAATTTCCCAAGGTTCACCCCAAGCGTTTACGGTATTTTCAAAATAAATAACAGCCGCTTCGATTTCATCAAATTGAGCATGAGATTGGGGTACTTCTCGGATCATAACTTTTGCCGGAGATAAATATTTCGCCCATGTATCAATATGATCAATATATGTGTCAGTAGGATCTTCCAATAAATGATAATTCGAAATGCCAAAATACGATTGGAAAAGGGCTTCAACTTCCATTTGGCTTAAATCCGGATTTTCTTCAATAACCAATAAAGTGGATGCAGAAATTCCGAATCCATCCGTCATATAATTTCCGCCTGCATGTACAATATCGGATGCAAAATACGGTACGCCCAATAGTTCAGACATTTTTGTAGGGGCTGCATTATCATTTGGACGTGGACGATTATAGGTAAAATCGACCACACTCACATTCCGATTGCCATCCACGACCCACCATGGGCCATAATCACGCGTCCAATAACTATCTGTATTGCCTAATACAAATTCCACATGTTCCATATTTACATTGGCATTATTCATACTATTGTATGCAGATGTTTGCAAACCAGAAGATACGAGACAATACACAATAACATCTTCTGCCATTTCACGAATGAGTTCTGTGGAAATGCCAAATGGATAGCGAATCACGACACCCGACATTCGCTCATATTCTGCTATATTTCGAACAGGAAAAGGCGGCGGATCGGTGCTTCGTCCCATGGGACCTATTTCATGAATTCGAGTTCGTTCTTCGACGGTTAAGCCGATAGGAAGTTCATCCTTGGGTAGATTCGTACCCCAAAGAGCGGTTAAAATAAATATAAAGGCAACGATGTATCTCATATACTCATTTAAACGTCTAATGAATCCCATTTCCCTACATGCTTAGATTTAATCATGAAAATGCCACTCAAATCCTACAGTCATTTGTCGCCCCAATGCAGGGTAATTTTCATCAAAACTGTATTGATAGGATGAATTTCCAGGATTAAAAGCCGCTAAAAGATTCTTCATGGAATATCGAATGGTAAATGTAGAAACAATTGCTTCAATATCTACATTAAGGATCCAAATGTTCGATAAAGATTCGGTCGAAATATTTTGCTTCATTTCGCTTGAGACATAGTCAAATTGCAATTCATTTGAACGATTTAACCATCCATTCGCTGATATTGTAAAATTAAAATCCATCGTATTTGAAAATAGCCATCGTCTCCCAGAAATGGCTCCATACACTTTTTGTCCCACGCCATCTGTTAAAATATTAACCGTATCCACGCCTGTAAGCGAACCCTGGATTTTCCAATCTTTCCACAGGTTTATGTCGGTGCGAATCTCATAATAATTAAATCCTAAAATGGGAAATGGGTCATCTGACGATGGCATATACGGAGTTTCATTGATATAATTTTGGCGCACCGATCGATCAGATGCATTATTCCCCACTTGAAGCGAAAGGAACCCCTGATTGTGAGAATAGTGAATATTGATTGATTTCTTTTTCCATGTTTCTAGCATATTGCTTGGGTACGGCCAAAAAGTAATGTGTCGAGGTTGAAATTCTTTTGAAAGATTTCCTCTTATATAAACGGGTCCCATTTGTTGCTCATACGTTGCGTTATAAATCGTTTTTGACTCATCATAAGGCGATTGGATAACTCCTGTTTTTAGGTGAAATCCTTTATAAGAAATGCCATCGTAAATCGTTAGCCATTCTTGGATTGTGGTTGACGAATCCATGAAAGAGCGACTGTCCTGCGATATACCAATATAGTATTGGATTCCCCATTTGGAATTTCGAGTCATTTGTCCCTTTAATTGACTTCGATTTAAAAAGTGGTCTCCATCGAAATCCGATTGACTGTGATTTACATTTCGTTTATTTTGGAATTGATTGAGGGATAATTCTACAGATGTTCTTTCTCCCATTTTCATGTATTTCACTCCACTCGATACAATACGGGATGTGATTTCTCCTGTGGAACTTGTATCTGGAATGCCGTTATTTGTAATAAAATGTCCTAACCCAGCCCAAATCTGCTGATCGTTTTGCTCAGACTGATATTGGATTCCATAGGATTGTTGAATCGGTGCATTGGATCCATCCATGAGTGCATACTGGTTTGCCTGCCCGCCAAAGGATTGCTTATAAGCATTAAAATTTATAACTCGACCTTCACCAATCGTTTTTAATCCAACCGTTAATTCATCTTGTAGAAAATCGCCTTGTTCATAATTAAACCAAGAATCCACGATGGAAGTATCAGGAATGGAATCAAATTTTGTTGCAACTCTACCCTTTTGAATCCATTGGCCAAACCGCATAGGGAAATGGGCAAAAGTTCCATCAAATAATAAGGGACCTGATTCCCAATCTTGACTCCACATGGCTATCCCTTGCTTTGATTCAAGTCCATAATGATTCACCCAATCGAGTGGAATTATTTCAATATCTTTTGCTACGATTGAAGATATCGAAAGCACAAGTGTTACTTTAAGTATTATTCTGTATATATTATTATTACGTTTTTTATATGATTGTTTCATGAATTTATTTTTAAATATTTCGGCACAACAATGGAAAATATAATAACGTTAGATATTTGATGGATAAAGGTAAATAATATTCCAGAAATGGCGTATCCGATCGTTTGTTTAAAACCATATCCAACCGAAATGGGATAAGCAATAGTGGTTGAAATATCATACAATAAGGCACATCCCAAACCACATAATCCTGCAAGAATCGCCTGAAATCTGTGATGATGATTGGCATTAAAAAGTGGTTTAATGAGACCACCTATCATGCCAATTAATAGCATCGACAAAACTTGTCCAATGAGTAATGGCGGAAAAATTAACCCCGAACCGATTGGATTCATGGCAGAAAAAATAAACATAGAACTGCCCCCGACAATCATACCGGTCTTAATTCCGAGTGTTAATCCCGAAATAAATACAATGACCGTTATAAATTCGATATTTGGGACGAATAAAAATGCATACCCCAATCCGATAGCTAAAGCAGAAAAGATTGCCGCTTTTACCAGATTATTTAGTTCCATCCGATTCCTTTAAAATGGGAATACGAAAATAATTATGTCTAGATGTGAATTTACCTTCATCTTGATCTTCTGCAATCGCTATATCCATCAAATTAATAGATGCATCTAAATTGTCTATCATATGTAACAATAATGCTTCTCTAAATTTAGGCTTTTTAGGGCTTTGCCATTCGTAACGCCCTTGATGAGATAAAACCATATGTTCAATCTTTAAGGCTAAATCTTCCGGAAATTTTTTAATCGTTTGAATTTCATCATGCACCATTTGACGACCGATTGAAATATGCCCAATGAGTTTCCCTTCATCCGTATAATCCGCTTCATATTCTGAATTAATTTCTCGAATTTTCCCAATATCATGAAGGAAAACACCCGCAAGCAATAAGTCTCGATCCATTTTATAATGGCTTGATAATCTTTTTGCGATTCGTGCCATTGATAAGGTATGCTCCATAAACCCAGATCGATAGTTGTGATGCATTTTTACAGAAGCGGGATGGATTAATATTTTTTTCTTATTCTGGCGATATATTTTGGAAACCAGTTGTTGAAGGTGCGGATTTTCCATCCCTTTAATAATTTGGGTGATTTCTTCCCACATTTTAGCCGGGTTACGTCTAGATGATGGAACAATCTTGGCTGGGTCAAATCCATATCGCCCATAAGATTTTACCGTAGCCGTTTTAATTTTTTGAACAACCAGCTGTGGACGTTCCATAAAGGTTTCAACTTTCCCCGATGCGACAACAGCATCCCCTGCAAAAAATAGATCATTGAGTTCGGAAACTTTATCCCATATTTTTCCATTAATTTGCCCTGTTTGATCTCTCAATGTAACATCGAGATATAAATCACCGGAACGGGTATGGCGTAGATGTTTTGCTGTGCAAAGAAAAAAGCCTTGCACTTTTGCACCTTCTTTAAATTTCTTGATCGAAGTAACAGGTTTCATCGGGGTTGATATTCCGCCTAAAACAGGGCAAGAGTCAAGGAATGAGAACAATTGTTGTGATTCATTATTTTTCCTTATTTTCTCTCATGCCATACGAAATAATTCATGTTTCTTACCATCGACCCGCTGATACACGTATTCTTAAACCTTGCTTAACAGAATGGTTTCGAAATCCTAAAGATTTAAATTTTACTTCCCCAAAAACAAAATACCCGTTTTCATTTAATCACTGGGTTCAGGCACATTACCAAAACGATTCTATCGAAACACTCGTACTTAGATCAGAAGGTTGGATTGTGGGACATATAAGTGTTCTTCCTTTTCCTGAAAAAAAGTTAGGACATATATTTCATTTATTTATAGATCCATCTCATCGAAAAAAAGGGAACGGGAAAAAACTCCTAGTTGCCTCTGAAGATATTATTCAAAAAAAAGGATTTACGAAAGCACGATTAAATGTTTCAGCTAAAAATGTGAGTGCCATTCGTTTATACCAGTCCGCAGGCTATTCTCAACATGGAAATACACATTCTGGACATTTCGTTTTTGAAAAGGAATTGCATTAGGCAAATATTGGTATGCTATTACGGTGGGGAATGTTAATCTTCATTTTAATTTTCTTTCATTATTGTGCCCCCTTACATCCCCCACAATGGGGGAATAAAAAGGTGCCGGGGATATGCAAGGTAAGAAAATCGAAATGACTTACATCCCTGCGTTCAACTATGAACAGTCAGGCGACTATCTTTCGCCAGATTAATAAAGTCTAATGAGACTCATTTCTTTTCATTTTTAACCATACCCGAGAATCAATCCACTTTGATAGACCACAAATGACACTGAATAGGCTAAAACGGTCATATATGCAATCATAAATAATGGCCATTTCCATGAATTAGTTTCTCGACGAACAATGGCAAATGTTGCCATACATTGCGCTGCATACACATAAAATATCATTAAGGATAAGGCCACTAAAGGAGAATAAACAGGAAGACCCGTTTTTGGATTTATGTCATTCTTTAGGGCATCCGTTAACTTAATAAGATCATCCCCTTCTTCTTCTACATTATAGATGGTAGCCATGGTACTTACCAATACTTCGCGTGCAGCAAAAGATGTAATTAATCCAACACCAATTTTCCAATCAAACCCAAGTGGGGCAATCGCCGGTTCAATCGTGTGTCCAATTTTGGCGGCATAACTTTCTACGATGGAATGTTCATTCGTTTCTAATTTGGGGAAGGATGCCAAAAACCAAAGAATAATAGACACAACCATGATGATTTTTCCTGCACCAGACACAAATAATTTTCCTCTTGTATAAACTTGTCTGAATACAGATTGCATGACAGGAATTCGATAAGGTGGCAATTCCATTATAAAGGATTTTTTCTGGTCCGCTTTTATGAATCGGCTAAATATTAAAGATAATATCATAGCTGTTGCCGTTCCTAAAAAGTACATGAGAACCATGATTAACCCTTGGAGATTAAATACTTTCCAAACTGTTAATGCAGGTACAAATGCGCCTATCATTAGGGCATAAACCGGTAATCGAGCGCTACAACTAATTAAGGGTAATACAAGAATCGTTATTAATCGTTCCTTCCAACTATCAATTGTTCGGGTGGACATAATACCCGGTATTGCGCAAGCAAATCCACTCATTAAGGGTAAAACGGATCGGCCATGAAGGCCAAGTTTTGTCATGAGTTTATCCATCATGATGGCAACACGAGCCATATACCCAGTATCTTCTAATAATGTCAGGAAAAAGATTAGAATTAAAATTTGGGGTAAAAATATCAAAATGGATCCAGCTCCACCAATAATTCCTTCTACTAACAAATCTCTCAATAATCCAGCGGGCAAAAGTCCAATTGCCACATGCCCTACCCAACCGATCGCTCCATCAATCCATTCCATGGGATAGGCTGCCCATGTAAAAATGGATTGAAAAATAAAATATAAAATATTGATAAAAATAATCGGGCCGATCCAGGGGTGGGTTAATATTTCATCCACCCTTTCGCTTCGTGATTGAGTTAAAATTTCTATTTCAGCTTGTTGGATGACTTGATCAAGCCATAAAAATCGAATTGTAGGTTCGAGTGTGTGGCACGGGAATCCAATGGTCGTCAATTGAGCGCATGCTTCCTTTAAGCGATCGAACCCTTCAGCAATTAAAAAAGAGTGTTCATGAGATTGACCCGTAATTTCTCTAAGTGCAATACCAATAGATTGTCTCTCAGATAAGCCATGTCGATTTTTGATCCATTGGACCACAGGATTGATTGCATTGTGAACAGGTTCAGGAATATCAATGGGGAAAAGGTTTGGTTCATTTGGCTTATCAAGCGCTTTTAATATTGCTTTTTTTAATTCAGGCATACCTTTACCTGTTCTAGCTGAAACTGGAATAACCGATTGGGGTCCCATTTCTTTCTGAATCATTTCTAAATCTATTTCAATATTTTTTGATTCTACAATATCCATCATATTAAGCGCTATAATAACAGGAATATCTAAATCCAATAATTGGCTGGTTAAATATAAATTTCGGCTCAAATTTGTTGCATCCACGACGGAAATAATCACGGATGGTTTCTGATCTCCAATGAGCCAGTTTTTTATTTCTTTCGAAACAACTTCTTCATCTTTTGACTCAGGAATTAAACTGTATGTGCCGGGCAAATCCAATATATTAATAGCAAAATTGCCGATTTGACCTTTGCCCATTTTACGTTCAACTGTTATGCCCGGATAGTTAGAGACTTTATGGTTTAATCCTGTTAATGCGTTAAATAAGGCTGTTTTTCCGGAATTAGGATTACCGGTAAGGGCAATCCAATCATTTGTATATGTCATACTATTTTTACATTTATTTTATCGGCATCATTAAAACGTAATGATACTAAAAAATTTCGGATACGAATTTGAACAGGACCTTTAAATGGCATAATTTTTATTAACCTAACATCGAGTCCGTCTGAAAAACCCATTTCCATTAATCGAGATACAAAATCAGAATCTCCATCCATAGATGAAATTTGGGCGACTTGCCCCATCTGCAATTCAGTCAATTTCATTTATTTCTTTTTCACAAATAATTGATGAACATGTTTCACCAATGTATATCCATGTTTTTCAACAATTTTTTCTTGGAGACGTTCTAATTCTTCATCATAAAATTCAATAATGTCACCCGTATCGAGACAAATCATATGATCATGGTGATCTTCATCTTCCTTGGCTTCATAACGAGCAATCCCATCACCAACCTCTAATTTTCGCACCATCCCATTTCGAGCCAATACATCTATTGTTCGGTAAACAGTCGCTCGAGATACACGCGTTCCTTTACTTTTGAGTTCATCATATATTTCTTCACAATCATGATGTCCGCCCATTTTACGTAATTCATTCCAAACCATTTGTCTTTGAGGGGTATATCGAAATCCTTCACTTTGAAGGATTTGCTTTAATTGGGTGTTTGTTTTCATAATGTTCTTTCTTTATTGAGAATGAGTCTCATAAGAGTTTACATTATTACGATTTAGAATAAAAGAACATTATTTCCCGAATGGGAATGGCAATTGTGTTTATATTATTTTTAGAAACAAGTCTAAGCAGATACTTTTTTCAAGTTGGCATATTTGACAATAAGTTTTTTCTTAATGCCATCTTTAAAGACAACACCTACCCGTTGGTTTTCGCCGGATCCACTCAAAGCCATAATTTTACCTGGACCAAAAATGGCATGCTCCACTGTATCTCCGACCTGAAAATCATCAAAAGTTGTTACCGTTCGACTAAATTGTGTTTTTGTCGCTTTTCGCGCTGCGCCACCAATAACTTTTCGAGTTAATGCGGATGAAAAATTGAGACGTTCCAAATATTCTTCAGGAATTTCTCGCACAAATCTTGAAACCATTCCAGAAGCATTCTCGGCTCCCATTCGACGGCGATTTGTTGCGTATAATAAATAGACCCTTTTTTCTGCTCGCGTCAGAGCCACATAAAACAGTCGTCTTTCCTCTTCTATTCCATCTTCCGTATTTAAGGAATTGTAGAGTGGGAATAAACCATCATCCAAGCCAGCAACGAATATGACAGGAAATTCTAATCCTTTCGATGAGTGAATCGTCATTAATGTGACCCGATTATCATCATCATTCCAATGATCAATATCAGATAATAGAGATACTTCTTCTAAAAATTGGCTTAAAGTAGCATTATCCGTTCGGGTTGTAAATTCATCAATACTGTTTAATAATTCTGCGACATTTTCATATCGTTCAGCATCTTCGGGATCATTTGAAAGTTTAAAATGTTTTAATATGCCTACTTCTTCTACAAGACTCCTTGCGAGCTCACTGGCACTGAGTTTATTTCGCATATCATGATATTTTTGCACAACTTCATAGAATTTCGCTAACGCTTCCGACTGCTTTCCACGTATTTGCATTTTCGTAGGTTCTTTTAAAACATCGAATAATTCAATTCCATCTTTTTCAGCTTGAATCACACATTTATCAATTGTTTTAATGCCTATACCTCGAGCAGGGAAATTGACCACTCGCCGAAGTGACACGGTATCCTTTAGATTCATGACCAATCTTAAATAAGCCACAACATCTTTCACTTCCTTCCGATTATAAAATCGGATTCCACCCACAATATTATAAGGTATCCCCATTCTTCGTAAACTATCTTCCAATGCGCGCGATTGAGCATTTGTACGATATAAAATGGCAAAATGAGCGAAAGTACGTTTCTTTAATTTTATCTCTTTTTCTAAAGCAGAAACAATTGCATCGGCTTCTTCTAATTCATCCACTGTTTCAATGACTGCAATGGATTCACCTTGTCCCGATGCAGCAACTAATTGCTTATCTGCTCTTCTTACATTATTTCCCACAACCGTTGTAGCGGCATCTAAAATTTGTTGCGTGGATCGATAATTTTTTTCTAACGTGAAAATCCTGCATGAAGGAAAAAACTTTTCAAAATCCAAAATATTAGATACGTCAGCTCCACGCCAACCATAGATTGACTGATCATCGTCACCTACCACACAGATTTGGCCGTGTTTTTCCGCTAATAAAGTTAAAAATTGGTATTGCGGACGGTTTGTATCTTGATATTCATCAACAAGAATATATTTCCATTTATCCTGGTATTTTTCAAGGATTTCAGGTTTTCGATCAAAGAGCTCCAATGGCTTTAGTAATAGGTCATCAAAATCTAATGCATCATTTTCTTTTAGTTTCGCCTGATAGGCAGCATACACATCTACCACTAATTTATCTAATTTCGTTCTCGCTTTTCGAGCTTGGGCTGCTGGTGTAAGCATTTTGTTTTTAAAGAAACTAATTTGATTTCTGGCAGCATTAGGCGTTAACATATCTTTTGGTACATTCAAATCATTTAACACGATTTTCATTAAATCTAATTGATCCTGAACATCATATATAGCAAAATGGCGCGTATATCCCAAAGGTTGAATTTCGCTTCTTAATAATCTCGCACAAATAGAATGAAAAGTACCAATACTTATATCTAAGTCTTTTTCCCCTAACATTTCCATAACACGGTTTTTCATTTCTTTGGCGGCTTTATTTGTAAAAGTAACGGCTAAGATTTCATTGGATTTATAATGCCCCTCATCAATTAAATAATACATTTTATGGGTTAAGACCCGTGTTTTTCCACTTCCGGCACCTGCAAAGATTAATACAGGGCCATCAATGGCTTCAACGGCTGCTTTTTGTGTTTTATTTAATTTATTCAAACTCATATTTTTTTCTTTCTTCTCGCTTCTCGTCTAATTTTCTGAAAGGCTCTTTTAGCCTTCAAATGTTCTTTTTCATTTATGGTGAATGTATGCAAACCATCCCCCTTTGCTACAAAAAATAAGTAATTATGTTCATCTGGAAATAATGCAGCTTCAAGAGATTCTCTCCCCGGAGAATTAATGGGTCCCGGAGGAAGTCCTTTATTCAAATAGGTATTATAAGGCGATTTTATTTTTAAATCTCTATTTAATAATCGCCTCGGACCATCAGAAATGATATACTGAATAGTTGGATCTGCTTGAAGTTTCATTCCTATATTTAGGCGATTATGATATACACCTGAAATAACAGGTCTTTCTTTATTGTATATTGCTTCTCCTTCTATGATAGATGCCAATGTAACAATATCACGTTCACTCATTTGAATGTCATTTAATCTGTTTTTCATTTTTTGGGTCCAGAAGGAATGATACTCTTTTACCATTGTTTTAATGACGGTTTCTGGAGAATCGCCATCAAAAAATAAATAGGTATCTGGCAATAAATAACCTTCTAATGATTCACTATTAATTCCCAATTTTTCAATAAAGCGTTTATTCACCGATAATTTTAAAAATTCATTTTCAGTAAAACCCAACTTTTTTGCCATCACCTGAGCAATCCCTTTTAAATGGGTCCCTTCTGGGATCATAATTCGCATCATATCAGGCGTTCCATTAACCAGCTGATTGATGATTGCAAGATTATTAGACGTATCTCTCAATTGAAATACACCTGCCTGTATATCTTTTTCATATCCGAGAAGTTTCACTGCCAACAAAAATGTTTGTTCATTTTCAAGTATACCCTTCTCAACAAGATCATGACTGATATTCTTTAATACTTTACCTTTATTAATTTTGTATTTAATAATGTTCCCATTCTGAATCTGTGGCCAGAAAAGAATCATTATTGTAAAGGTTATCAACAAACTAACAACGAATCCCGCTCCATAAAGAAAGTTTTTATTATATGTCGCCGATTGTCCCATTTTAGGGGGGCAAATTTATTCAATGTTGTATCTTTAATCCAATTTTATAATAATTTATTACACTAGAATAAAATTACATGAAAAATGATTTTGGTGAGTGACTTTAATCCATTAATTTCGCCGTCGCTATGAGCAAACTATTTAAACAATCACATGATCATGAGAATCGTCGCCTATTTGAAACATGGTCTTATTCTAGAACAAACTATATGATCTTTGGGCTAGGATTAGGACTCATTATTCTTGGCTACATCGTTATGGTTTTGGGTGAGGTTAATAGTTTTCAAAGTTTAACATTAGCACCTATCATGTTATTTGCAGGTTATATCGTTTTTATTCCCCTTTCACTTTTATATCGGGATAAAACAATCACTTAACATTTGTTGGGATCGTCGTTCAGTTGGTTACCCGCCTGAATGACACAGTCGGGCAGGGAACGCCTTGCATATTTGACAGGTATGTAGGAAGTTCTAAAAAGATTTTGTTTTATTGGGATCGTAGTTCAGTTGGTTACCCGCCTGAATGACACAGTCGGGCAGGGAACGCCTACCATATTTGATAGGTATGTAGGAAGTTCTAAAAAGATTTTGTTTTATTGGGATCGTAGTTCAGTTGGTTAGAACGCCGGCCTGTCAAGCCGGAGGTCGCCGGTTCGAGCCCGGTCGGTCCCGCTCTAATAAACCCCGTTTTCTCGTTGAGAATTCGGGGTTTTTTGTTGCTTTAAGACGAGATCCACATATGACAGAAATAGACTCTTTTTGGGGAATAATAACCTCAGGCCCTCATATTTATAATTTCAGAATTATATGCAAATAATTGAGTCTTGGTGTTCCGTAATAATATAAAAAGAAAAGTCATTACGAAGAACAACATGACGAGGCTGAAGGAGACCGAATCATGTCCGGTATGACAATAAATAATAGATTCCACGCCGCAAGCGGCTATGAATGACAGGGTTGATGGAAACTGGAAGACCGGAGACAGAAGCCAGTGGTCAGATTTGTAATTCCGGGATTTTCAACTCCATTCCGCTACGCTAGCAATGACTTAATACGGAGAAAGGAGATAGAAGAAAGGAAACAGAAGTCAGATCTCAGAAGATTGGGATTAAAAAACATTATTTTGATGTAGCATCAAAATTACTGGATACCGAATCAAGTCCGGCATGACAATAAATAATAGATTCCGCTACGCTCCATTCGCAATGACATGATTTGGTTCTGGATAATAAAAAAGGCTCTTGCGAGCCTTGATGTTAATCTAGATAAATATGGACTAACTTATGGTTTAGATTATTTTGTTTTCATCCGTCTTATAAAGTGTCCACATGGTTTTTAATAAAGTATCTATATGAGAATGTTTTGCTTCCCAGTCTAATAACTCTGCCGCTTTTGTTGAAATTGCGATTAATTCATCCGGGTCACCAGGGCGTCTATCAACAATTTGGTAGGCTACCTTTTTCCCTGTTATTTTTTCCGCTGAATGAATCACATCTAGAACAGAATACCCAACTCCAGTGGCTAAATTGACCGTTAGATTCTCCCCCTTGGCATCAATATACTCGAACGCTTTAACATGTGCATCGGCAAGATCTGTCACATGAATATAATCTCGAACGCCTGTTCCATCATTTGTTTTATAATCATCTCCGAAAACAAGCATGGATTCTCTCATTCCGCTGGCCACTTCCATGACAATCGGCAATAAATTTGCAGGATTCTTTTCTTTGTTAGGGACACGGCCATCTGCATCATACCCCGCTGCATTAAAATATCGAAGTGCTGCAAAAGAAATCCCTTTGAGCTGAGAATACCAATTAAGGACTTTTTCTACCATTAGCTTGGTATAGCCATAATAATTAATGGGTTTAAGGGAATGATTCTCATCAACGGGTAAATACTCTGGATAGCCATAAACGGCGGCTGTGGACGAAAAAATAATCCGCTTCACATTTGCTTTAGCCATAGCATTCAATAAATTGAGTGTCCCAGTCATATTGTTAGTGGAATATTTTTCTGGGTCGGTCATGGACTCCCCTGCGGCCTTGAATGCGGCCAAATGAACCACACCATCTATCTCCTGGGATAAGGCTTGCTCTAGGTCAGCTTCATTTAAAGTAGATCCTTGGATAAAGTCTGCCCGTTCATCTATATTACTTTTAAAGCCTAGAGATAAATCGTCAAAAACGGTAACATCATACCCTCCATCCAATAAGGCTAATACAACGTGGGAACCAATGTACCCAGCTCCACCTGTTACTAATATATGCTGTTTGTTATTTTTCATTTGTTCTTTCTGCCACTGATTTACACAGATTTAAACGGATTCAAAAAATAGGAAAAAGAAAGCCGGAGACAGGAAAAAACTGTAATTCAATCATCTTTAGCTTTCTATTTTTTATAACTATCTGCCAATCTCGTAAATCCCGTGCTGTTTACGGAGTGTGGCCCTGCTTTTTGCTTTTAATTCTCTCTCTTTACTCCATCTGCTTTTAACACTTTCAGCAAGGTTAGGAAAAGTATTTTAATATCTAGCCACACCGATTTATTCTTTAAATAATATACATCCATTTTCACTTTATTAGGAATACTCAATTCATCCCGTCCATTCACTTGTGCCCACCCCGTAACGCCAGGAGTTAAAGTATGAACACCACACTCAGTTCTTAAATCTTTTAAATCTTCTTGGTTATACAAAGCTGGCCTTGGACCAATAAATGTCATTTGGCCTTTTAGAATATTGAATAGTTGTGGCAACTCATCTAAACTGAATTTTCTTAGAAACGGACCACTCTTTGTAAATAATGAGCTTGGGTCTTCTACTAAATGAGTCGGTATATCAGGTGTATCTTTTTTCATGGTTCTGAATTTATATATCCAAAAGAGATTATTGTTTAGGCCTATTCGTTTTTGCTTAAAAAAAATGGGAAAGCCATCGTCTATAATTATAACAATAGCGACCAGTGCTAGAATTGGAGAAATGCAAATAAGAAGGATTAGGCTGAAAAGTTTTGACAAAGACGTATCAGAAAAATAGCGTTATAGTCTTACTGAATATCAACAATAAAACAGAATTAAAAATAATATCAATCTCAACTTAAAAGTGATTTAAGAGGAATATTTAATTTTTCAGATAGGGTGGCAATCATTTTTACGGTTAGTTTTCTCTTACCATGGATTACTTCTGAAGCTCTATTTGCACCACCAATTAATTTACCTAAATCTTTTTGTTTCATTCCAATTTGTTCCATGCGAAATAAAATTGCATCTATGGGATTAGGTGGCAATATTTCATAATGCTTCGTTTCATAATCAGAAACAAGAATAGTTAACACTTCAAGAATATCCCCTTCAGGTGTGTTTATTTTTGAATCCCAAAGTTTTTCTATTAGGCTTAATGTATATTTATAATCATTTTCATCTTTAATGGGTTTAATATCCATTTTTAAATCTCCTTTGCATTTATTTTATCATATTGTTTATGTGTACCAATAAACCTTATGTAAATAAGTTGAAAATCATATTTTATTGCAACGACTAATCTGTATTTATTCCCTGATATGTTAAATATTGCTCTATTATTTGCAATGATGCTGACTGATCCAAATTTCTTCTTAATATCACTTGGCTTTTGCCAATGTGAATTTGTTGCTTCTGCTACCCATGCGCGAAGGGCTGTTTCTGCATCATGATTTTGTTCCCAAAACTCCCTTAAGGGCTTAATTGCAATTACTCGCATTTCAATTGTACTTAAAATTTACATATATTCCCATTATGGGAACAGGGAATTATTTAAGTTATCCGGTGTATTTTTTTTCATGGTTCTGAATTTATATATCCAAAAGAGATTATTATTTAGTCCTATTCGTTTTTGCTTAAAAAAAATGGGAAAGCCATCGTCTATTATTATAATCAAGGCAACAACACCAAGAATTGGAGAAATGCAAATAAGAAGGACAAGACTGAAAAGTTTAGACATTATATTTTTCAACTAACACCGTAGAAAACACTGGATATAAATACACAAAACAAACTTTTAAAACTTTCTCAACGAACAACTCGAACGATACGAACTAAAAAAAGAAATTAGATATATTATAAACTTTTTGTTCGTCTTGTTAGTTTTTGTTGGTTGATAATTATGTTATTCAACGAACAACTCGAACGACACGAACTAAAAAAAGAAATTAGATATATTATAATCCTTTTGTTCGTCTTGTTAGTTTTTGTTGGTTGATAATTATGTTATTCAACGAACATCCCGAACGATACGAACTAAAAAAAGAAATTAGATATATTATAAACCTTTTGTTCGTCTTGTGGGTTTTTGTTGGTTGATAATTGTGTTATTCAACGAACAACTCGAACGATTCGAACTGGAAAAAAAACATTATATTCATTATTTTAATCCTTTATAACGATTAGTTTTTAATTGATAATTGATTATTGTTTTTCAATAAAGTTAGGAATCCGTTCAATGTCGAACCCAGCAGAATCATTTGGAAAATTAATTAAAACACCGAGTTCATAACCGGTAGCTTTAAGATAATTTAATACCTGCATTTTATGGATATTCTCAATTTTCTTAGCGGTTTTCAACTCAACTATAATTTTATCATTTACAACAATATCTGCAAAATACTGCCCAATAGTCTGATCTCTATAATGGACCAATAATTCTTTTTGAGAAACAACCGAAAGCCCCAACCTTTTTAATTCAATAAGTAAGGCATTTTCATATACTTTTTCTAAAAATCCATTTCCGAGATTCTTTCTAACAATAATACATGCCTGTTTAATTAAATAAAATTCTTCTTTATAGATTAAATTCATAACTGTCCTTTATTATTTTTCTTTTTTTTCAACGAACTAAACGAACGATACGAACTGTAAGAAAAGACATTTTTTACTAAAACTTTTTTCATTTAACTCTTTTAATGTTTTTTGTTCGTCTTGTTGGTTTTTGTTAGTTGATAATTGTGTTATTCAACGAACTAAACGAACGATACGAACTGTAAGAAAAGACATTTTTTACTAAAACTTTTTTCATTTAACTCTTTTAATGTTTTTTGTTCGTCTTGTTAGTGCTTGTTAGTTGATTCATCTTTTTTTAATGTGTAAGGAAGCTCTATATACTCCCGGATTTTACCCGAAGGAAAGATGTTATCTGAAATAAGCTTTGTTGCATTCTCCTTTAAGAAAATATTATCCATCATTTTTCCTATATGATACAACCCTTTTACCAGAATTCTTGGGATAGGGATAACCCACTTTGCATTCACATATTTTAATAAATCATTATAGGAATACTCTTTCTCATCTGAAATATTATAAATACCGAAAGGTACTTTGTCATCTAAAATACCCTGAACCGCGGAGCCAATATTCTCTAGATTACATAACGAAAGCCGCTTTTCACCATTACCAACTTTATAGAAGCTACCACCCGCTATTGTGCGACGATTAATATTTAATTGAAAATCAGGTGAGTAAACGGGGGCAAATCGCAGAATCCATGCTTTATCTAGAAAATGCTCTAAAAGGTACTCTTCTGTTTCTAATTTAGTAACAGCATAAGGGCTAAAGGGATTTTTTACAGAATCTTCATTATAAATATGTTGATTCATTTTTTCGCCATAAATAGAAATCGTACTGGCAAAAATGATTTTACCTGGAAGCTTATCTTTTTTTTCTAAAACAGAGAGTAGATTCACCAGCGTTTGTTTATTAACCCGCCTAAACTCATCTAATTCTTTTCCCTTCCCCTTTTTATGGGCTAAACCTACTAAAAAAATAAGTGCATCACATTTTGGGAATTTTTAAGCAAAGATTTCTATATTTTCTTCGTGGGTAAGGTCTAATGCAAAAAAATCTGTATGGAGAGATTCGCGACTATTCTTTAACCCAGTTATATCATATTCTTTATGAAATTTCTCAAATAAAAAAGAGCCAACATAACCCGATACACCTGCGATTAGTATTTTACTTTTATGGATGCTATATAACAAAATAATTAAAGTTGAACATTACTGATATTACAACGGTGTATCGTTCAAATCCCGGTTAAATGAAAAAACAAATTTAACGGGACAGGTAAGACTTGTTGTATATCCTGTATATTTTTTACCATCTTTTTCGCTTTTCAGAATATAAATATAGAAATATTCATTCATTATAATCTTGCTCTCATTTGAAAAAAGTTAGTCCATTGGCTCCGGCTAATATTATTGATGGTTTCATAGTGCCCTTAAATTTGGGTCTAATAATAGCTCTTCCATATTAACAGGGCTTACAACTTTGCAGATTGCATTTGGATAAGCATTTGTAAATGTTTTGGGGAAATTGACTTTTTTCTTTGGATTCCATTTTAATTCTATCCCCAACAAATCATCCCCTTTTTCTTCAATTAAATCAATTTCTTGCTGCTGTGTTGTTCTCCAAAAATAGTGTTTTGTTTCTGGAATTGTATTGGCTAAAACTTTTACTCTTTCACTTATAAAATAGTTTTCCCATAATGCCCCTAAATCGGTCCTTGAATCTATAGACTGATAATTCCCTAAAATGGCATTTCTAATTCCATTATCATAAAAATAAATTTTCCGACTCCTTTTTATTTCATTGCGAATATTCTTACTATAACCATTAATTTTAAAAATTATAAAGGTTTTTTCGAGTAAATCTATATATTTTTCTATTGTATTTTTATCTGCGCTTAATAGCTGCGACAATTCATTATAAGAAACTTCATTCCCCAATTGAATGGCCAATGCTTTTAATATTTTTTCTAATAAGATAGGTTTTTTAATCGACTCAAGCATGAGTAAATCTTTATACAAATAGCTTGATGCTAGTGAGGCCAGGAATCTTTTTTCATGAGATATATTTTGCACAATATCTGGATAGCAACCATAGATCAATCGATGATGTAACAATCTTTTTTCTTCTATCAATCCATGATGATTAACCAATTCACCGAAACTTAACGGATGCAAATGAAAATCTAATTTTCTTCCAGTCATGGGCTCATTCATTTTATTTGCTAATTCAAAAGAGGATGATCCAGTTGCGATAAGTTGGATATTGGGGAAATTATCATAAATTATTTTTAAAACAATTCCAATATTGGGTATACGTTGCGCCTCATCAATGACCACAATTTTATATTTAGAAATAATGGGGGTTAATTTTGTGGAATTCACTTTACTGAATATCTCGGATGTATCGGTTTCATCTCCATTTAGGAAAAGGCATTGATCCTTGTACGGTTTAATTAAGTCTTGTATGAGTGTTGTTTTTCCCGTTTGACGTGCTCCAAATAATATGATCGCTTTTTTCTGAAACAAGTAAGACTCAATTAATGTCTGTAAATTACGTTTTATCATTATTTACCAATAAAATTCTCTTTGCATACCATTAATTTATAATATATCTCGATTCAATACCTACAAATATTATAATATTTCTCGATTCTTATTTTTTATCTTAGCTTTTAAAGGCGATTCCACGCCGTACCGGCTCTTAATGACAGGGTTGAAGGAGCCTGGAAGACCGGAGACAGAAATCAAAGGACAGAAGCCAGTCGTTATTACTGTGGCGATGGTTAATCGTAATTTTAATTTTCAACATATTTTTATAACCCCCATAAATCTCCCTTTGCCCATTTATTGAGACCCCCTTGCATCCCCCACAATGGGGGAATAAAAAGGTGCTGGGGATTTGAATGGATGAAAATAAAAATTACTTACGACTATCATTCACCAGATTTATAATTCATTCATAAATTCATTAAACCGTATTATTTGACTACTTTTATCTTTATTAAAAAGCATATGTTCAAAATCTTTTACTTTATGCTCCATATCTATAGAACCAAGCATATTTTCAATCGCATCTTTTAATTCTGTGAGATTGTTTATTCCCATTTTTACTGATAAAAATTTATAATCGGGCTTTGTTAGCCCAAGTAGGAAAATAACATCATAAAAATCTCTTCCTTTCTTTCTCGATAACAGGGCAGATATTTTCATACTACATAGTATTGCTAAGGGTGGCACAGGGAAAGGAAAAAATAAACCACAGCCCCGAATATTTACACTTTCAGAAATATATGCAAATAATTGGTCTTGGCTTTCTATTTTAATGAGAAAGCGTTCGTCTTTATGAGCACTCATCCCTAAATCAAATAAGAATTCTGGGAAATATATGTTTCTTCGGAATGCCTTTAAATTATCTGTATTTTTGTCTTTAGGTTCCACTTGAAAACCACTTCGTTCCAAGAATACCAAAACAGAATCTGTCATTTTTAAAAATTCATCTTTAGTTAAATTCTTGCAATCGAAATCTATATCTTCTGAAAACCTATCTATTTTATTGACCAATCGCAAATGCGTACCACGAATAAATGTTATCTTTTTTATATAATGCGTTGTAGAAAGGTAATCTAATATCAATAATTGGATATATTCTTTCAGCATATATTTATGATGAATACCATTCTCCTGAACCTGTTTCGGGAAATATTGTTTTATCGCATGGATGTCTATCATAATCCGTAGGCTTTAAAAAATAAGTTGCTTCGCTTTTCTAATGCTTTACTCTTAATCTTTTCAATATATATATTAATTCGTTCAATATCTAACTGGGTATGAAGATAGTCATCATCCATTCTCAAGTTTTGCATCTCTTCGACAGAATTATAAAAAGGATATAGGTAAAATAGATCCAGTAACGCTTTTTCAGGATGAGCAATTTTTAAAGTTCTATTCTCTGATTGTTTATTTAAATCATAGCCAAACATCAATTCATTTTTAACTGTTTTATAAGTGTACTCTCCAAAATTATTTTTAAACACTGCCGTTTTGAGTGAACTTACACTTGTAATTTGCATAATAGCTTCAGGAATCAGCC
>JADHUI010000042.1 GCA_016784605.1 Fidelibacterota bacterium
CTTCCCAAACAAGTCCATCATGATCGTATTTATAGCGCGTTTTTTCAATGAGCGGTTGGTCGCAAAGAGAAAGAAGATGATCGGCATCAGATACGGGAATTTCAGTTTCAAATTCATAACGACTCATTCCGCTTTTATTCCCCATTCCCTTGATGGTTAATACGCCTTTTTTTGATCCGCCTTTTTCTACAGTTCGAATTCGGACAGCTCGTTCTTTTTCTGGTTGCAAGTAACCTTGACGCATAGTGGTTCCGCTCATGCCTTCTGGAAGCGTGTTGATTAAGAATTTTCTTTCGATTTCGTTAGCCATTTGAGTCCCTATTTAATTATGTGAATTATTAAAGTGTAATAAAAAAATTGAATCTTACCGTTAATTCTGTTCTACGACTTAGTTTGCCAACGGTTTGTCGATCCAACCTATAACGCGTTTAATCGCCTGGAGATAGTTAATATTTTCAATGTCATTAAGCCCTACATCTGCCATCGTTTTTTTAATATCTTCCAATTCTGTTGATTCGGAATTAATAGACATGATTGTTGCGCCATTGACTAAAACATAACCAACCTCGCAAATCGTATCGTTTACCATATACCCGTAGCGCTCTTTTACAACATTAACAGCTTGTAAGTCAGGATGCGCCTTAACCATTTCTAAAAATTCATCGTGTGAATATTCATCTTTTTCAAAATCCGGCATAGCCACTTGAAAAGCAGGAAAAATATCGCTTTTCAAAAAATCAACAGACACGGGAAATTCTGTTTTAGTTAGTGGATTCCATTGTTCCAACCCATCTACAGTTTTGATATAGGTTTTAATATCCATTTTACCATCTCGAATTTTTGTGTTGTTTTCATCATTGGTTCGAGACATGATGTAAATTTCCGGGGAGTGGCGAACCCAGAGTTTTTCTGGAATGGGAATGGATAATCGCGCCATTCGTTCGGCCTGATCAATAAAATCTTGCCCGAAAGTTCTAAACTCGAAACGCGGTTTGGATATTTCACCCACTTTCATTTTTCCTTTTGACATTGACTCTCCTAAGTATGATTAATTAAACTATTTCTTGAATGAATTTATGAAACACGATGCTTGGTTATTTATATAGAAAACAAGTGCAATGAGTATGCCAAAAAAAGCACCGACGAGTATTATAAAACAAATAGAGTAAAATGACGAATATTCGTCATTAAGACGAACTTACACCTGTTTGTCAACTAAGCCGTATTTTTTCATTTTACTTCTTAAGGTGGTTCTTGGTATGTTAAGCATCTTTGCGGTATCTACTTGTCGCCATCGACATTTTTCAAGCGCGGATTCAATCATGGCTTTTTCAGAGTACGATAGCGCTTGATTTAATGATTCGCCTGATGATGGGTTTAGGAAGTCTTTTCTTTGTTGAAGCGTTCTTGGGAGAAGGCTAGCAACTAATGTATCGCCTTGCGCAAGAGCAATCATTTGAATAATGGCATTTTCTAACTCACGCACATTTCCGGGCCAACGGAAATCTTGGAGCACATTCATTACTGCTGGAGTAATGTGGTGGCCCGCCCCATGTTTTTCAATAAAATGTGCGACAAGAAGAGGGATATCATCGGGACGGTTACGTAAAGCTGGTACAGCCATATGCACCACATTTAGTCGATAAAAAAGATCATCTCGAAATTCGCCTTTTTCCATCTTTTTTTGCAAGTTTACTTTTGTTGCGGCTATGATACGAATATCAATTGGAATTGTTTTTTCTCCGCCAACGCGCTCAATTTCATTTTCTTGTATTACGCGTAATAATTTTACCTGTAGAGGGAGAGGAAGATCATCAATATCATCCATAAATAATGTTCCGCCGTCTGCGCGCTCAAATCGCCCAATATTTTGTTTTAATGCCCCCGTAAAAGCACCTTTTTCATGACCGAAAAGTTCACTTTCAAATAATGATTCAGATAAAGCGGCACAATTAACTTTTACCAAAGCTTGATCAGATCTGTCGCTCAATTGATGAATTAGATCAATAATTAATTCTTTTCCTGTTCCACTTTCTCCTTCAATTAATATGGCATGATTTGTTGGTGCGGTTAATTTTATCTTTTCAATTAAATTGAGAAAACTTGGCGAATTGCCAATAATTTTTGTTGATAGGCTTAATTTGTTTTTTAATTCAACATTTTCTTTTTCTATAGACTGAAAATCGCGAATAGACGCTAATTTGTGGAGCAGCTCTTCTTGAGAAAAGGGTTTTGTTAAATAATCAGTTGCACCCAATTTTAACGCATCAACAGCTGATTCAACCGATCCAAATGCAGTCATCATAATCACTTTAATTTTTGGAATATGGTGTTGAATATATTTTAATATTTGTATCCCATCTTTTCCCGGCAATCGTATATCCGTCAAAACAATATCAAAATTTTCCTGATCTAAAATGGAGATTGCTTTCGCACCATCCGAGCAAGGGCAAACGGCGTATCCAGCTTTTTGTAGCGTTTTATTTAGGGATATACGAAGAATTTTTTCATCTTCTATTAATAAGATTTTCATAATGTGTTAGCGGGAAATTGAATAGTGAATTTAGTACCAGAATCGGGTTGGGTAGTAAGGTTGATTTCACCTCCCAAGCCACGAACAACTTCTTGAGTCACATAGAGACCAAGTCCCGTACCCTTTCCTACATCTTTTGTCGTGAAAAACGGATCAAATATTTTTGAAATATCTTGTTGTGAAATTCCATGTCCCCAATCTTCAATAGAAAAAAATATCTTTTCATTTTCATAGGTAGATGTGCAAACAATTTTACCACCATCGTCTGAAGCATCAATCGCATTCATGATTAAATTCATAGAAATTTCATCTAACAGATGTGGATCACAATGAATCGCCGGGATATTTGAATATAGGTTTGTCTCAAAATGTATATTTTTTGATTTTATAGAATATTCAAGAAGTTTACTAACCGTTAAAATAGCTTCATTTATAGATGCATTAAATAATTCATCTCCTTTTCTTCGAGAAAACCCCAACAACTTTGAAATCACAGATTCAATATTTTTTAACGCATCATCTATCAGGCGCAAATACTCATGCCTTTCTTTTTTATCTACATCATCTTTTAATATATTATTTATGGAATGGCGAATACCGGTTAATGGATTATTTATTTCATGTGCAACGCCCGCTGCGAGTCGCCCTATAGAAGCTAATTTTTCCGCGTGAAAAACATTTCGTTCAGATTCTTTCAAGTTTGCGCGTGAACGAATTAACCGTTGTCGGAGTTTTTTAAAACTATCAGAAAGCTGTCCAATTTCATCGTTTCCATCGGGAAGCCCATCGTCGACGGGATATAAGTTAAATTGTCCAACAGCGGCGCTTAGTTGATTAAGTCTTCGTGTTAGTGACTCAGAAATTATACCTACAACGAAAAGCATTATAAATATGAAGAGACCAACAACCATATAGACGCCCCACAATACCTGCATCACCTCCGCTTGAATAGAGTCTGCTTCAAACCCCAACACAAGATAGCCCCACGTTTTTGTTGAAATGGCTACATGCTCAACCGCTTCAACAATCCAACGATTTTGGTGAAGGTAAATTTTAGGATTAAAGCTGAACGCATTATGGGTTAACACCCACTCTTTATCGCTACTGGAAGCAATAACAAATTGCCCATCATGTGAAATGAATTTTGCATAATAGATTTTTTGATCAGATTCATTTCTAAGTTTTGTGAGAATATGGTCTATAAAACCAATTGGAAGTGTTTTTCCCATAGATTGGGAAACCATCGCATCAGCAAGAGGAATTACACCTGTATGCGCGACCCTTTGAACAACTTCAATATTTTTTTCAATAATTAATGTTTTCATTTGATGAAAAACCATCAAAGAGCCAATAGACAATATGGCAATTAATAAAGAACCGAAAATGATAAATAGACGACTTTTTAATGAATGAATCATTAGCATTATTTCTTAAAATCCATTGAGTCAATTAACGCTTTTGCTGATAAATAGTCATTATTGTTTGCCTGATGAAATCCATTTGACAACTCATTATCCCACGACGTTATTCTCATCGCCATTGAATCATCCTTAAGATTAATTTTTAAGAGAGCCCCCACAACTTCATCAACAAACGTTGAATCTGTTTTATTTGAAACAACAATAGGGCTAGTGGGAATGGGTGGCGCAATGTGGAATATTCGCAACCCTTTTTTTATTGCTAGCCTTGAAACAGGTTCTTTTATTATGCCCACATCATATTTGTTTTGAAATACCAATTCTGCGACAGTTGTATGATGTGATGCAAAGTGGATTTCTTGAAAATCAGAGAGTTTCAATCCTGTTTCCTGCATGATATAAGTAGGCATCCATTGCCCGGTTAAAGATTCCTTTGATGGTAACACAAGTCGAGCATTTTTTATGTCATGTATGGATTGAATTTGGCTATCTAATTGAGCGATAAAAACAAGCCGATTTGTTCCAACCCCATTTTCATTCAAAGGCTTTAAAATGACCTTTAAATTATATTCATCACGATATGATAAATAAATATAAGTCCCCAATGACGCTATAGAAATATCACCAGCCGAAAGCTGTTTTGCGGTGCCTAAATAAGAATCATTTAATTTTAACTCAAATCGAAATGAAGTAGTTTCAGTTAAATAATCCATAATTGGTTGGTATCCTTGATATATTTCTCGAGGAGAATACCGAGAAACAACACCAAAATATTTAACAGGTTTTTCTGAACCCACAATACCCGTTGGAGTAAAAGTTTTTTTGATTGAAATATCACTCGCGCCTTTATATGAGAATCCCATAATAATAACAACAAAAGCAAGAATAAATAAAATATATATGTAACCGCTTCGGTTCATTTTAAGTTGTTAAAGTATTGTAATATTATATTTTTCATTCCTTAATTTTACGTCTGTAGATAATTTCATAAAACATCAAGAGAAGCCTTCATGAAAATAATTATTTTTATTCAAACTATTCTATCCACAACACTATTATTCGCAGATAATGGAGTGAGCGGGAAGATTTTTTTTAATCACAGGACAGACTTGGGCGAAGATGGATATAACGCATTCAATGTAAAGCGAGCTTATCTTACTTTTGCACATTCAGCGAATGAAAACATGTCCTATAAAGTTACATACGATATGGGGAAAAATGAGAGCGGAAGCGCTCATACTGCTTTCTTAAAAGTAGCTATGTTAAAATGGAAAACAAGCCTCGGAAACATCACCATGGGAATGCAGGGAATGAATATGTTTAAAACGATGGAAAATACGTGGGGTCATCGATTTATTGCAAAAATGCCTATGGACACCTATAAGTTTTCCGCATCTGCAGATGTCGGTATTGGGTTTGCAAAAACATTTGGTAATATTTCAACAAGTACGCTCATTACAAATGGCGGTGGCTATAAAAAAACCGAAACAGATTCACATAAAAAAGTATCTTTCCATGCGGTATATGGCGAATCAAAGTTGAACAAAAATAATGGATTCAACGTTGGTACAAGTTTTTCTTATGAGCCCTACGACCAAGAAATTATGGGCGATTTTGACGGCGATCCTTATACAATAATGCCCGAAGATTCCACAATGATATCTGTAGAAAACACTGGCGTTTTAGGGGTGTTCGGTGGTTTTTCCACAAAGAATTTTCGTGGCGGATTAGAATATGACAAAAAAGGAATCAAGGGGAAGAGTTCACAAATTATTTGCGCTTATGGGACATATTCAATCAATGAAAAATGGTCTGTTTTAGGTCGTTTTGATCTATATGACGAAGATACAGATTTTGAAGGCAGTTCAGAACAGAATATCATAGCCGGGATACATTATAAAGCAGAAAAAGGATTCATTATTGCACCCACATTTAGAATGAAAACCGCCGAAGGTGGCGACGCAGAAAACTCAATTGTAGTGAATTTTCAGTTTAAATTTTAATCCATCGTTCGCGGTAATACATAATAGAGCACCGCACCAAAAACACAAGCCAATACACCTTTCATCCAACCCGGCTCTGTAGGGAGAAGTCCACTGTCTTGTGTCCAGGAAAGGATAGCAAACATAATTCCAAAAGATGAAAGATATAACCATATAAAACTTTTCATTATTGGATATACCCAACTGCATCAAAAGGGTTCACTAAAACAGTTGTAATATTTTTTAAGTGAGCGCCAATTCTTTTTAAATAACGCGCATATAATGCAAGGGCAACAGTCTTTGATTCATTTCCTAAAGTAATATCACCAGAAATACACCCGCATACAATTGTATCAGAAACGCTTGTTAAGTTTTCTTTATAGGAAACCATGAGCGATCGAGCCACATCTTCATCTTGCGTGTGAATTGCTTCAAGTGTTTTACTAAATCTAGAAATGACTTCTGTTTCAACCTGATGTAGGTCTTCGGAAAAATCTTCCGACTTAATGGTATTGGGATGATTCAGGGCAAGATCGAGAATATTTTTCGTATAGTCTCCAACGCGTTCTACATCAACAACCATATTTAATAGGACAAGCCCATTAGGTAAATCGTCCATATCTTGAGAAATAGCGTAGTGCGTTACCACTTTTCTTCTCACGTTTTTTTGATAAGCATTGATTTCCATATCGCGTTTTTTTAACGCAATAATGGTTTCTTTATTTTCACCATTTCTCAAATATTTAATAGCTTGATTAAATATTTCATTAGATAAAACCATCATTTTATAGGAATCATCCCACGCTTGTGAAAGGAGGTCGTCTGAGCTCCATAGTTTAACAATATCTTTAAAAACGGACATAGTATCTCTCTCTTTTTTTAAAAATAAGCGGTTTATCCGCCCAATAATATTATGGTTAAAGGAATAGCAACAAAAACAACGAACAAATACCCAAGGGGTATGAATTTATTTTTCAAAGAATATTCCGCAATTAATTCGGCCAGTTTTAATGGAATTGCTCTTAAAAATGGAGTTCCGTAAATAATTAAAATCCCAAAAATATTGAATAATAAATGACTAATGGCTGCGATGAGCGCTGAAACTGTTCCTGTCAATGCCGCCAATAAGGCTGTAACGGTTGTTCCAATATTGGCTCCTAATGTAAATGGAAAAATTTGACGTAAAGATAAAACACCGGCACCCGCAAGAGGGACCACCAAAGATGTTGTAATGGAAGAGCTTTGAACCATGATGGTAAGCACAATTCCAAATGCAATAGCTCGCATAACTGTTTTGAAAATATATTGATCAAAAAATACTTCAATTTTTTCAAGGACAAGACTTCGTAAGAGTTTTACCAAAGCATACAACATCATAAAAGTAACCAATACACTTAAGATCAAATACACAATATCATTATCAAAGGAAAATTGCTCAATGAATTTCGCCCCGGACTTAACGGCTGCTTTGATTGGAGATTTGGCTTGTAAAACATCCACATTGTCAATTTTTCCAAAGATTAAACTTGCGATCCATTCGGAACTTCGCTGGATACCATGGAACATCATTTCTAATGGGAATAAGATAAGTACGGCCAAAATATTAAAAAAATCATGTACAGTTGATGCGGCAAATGCGCGCTTGAATTCGTTCCCACGATTTATATGTCCGATGGAAACGATAGTATTTGTTACTGTGGTGCCAATATTGGCGCCCATAATCATAGGAATTGCCCCCGTAAGTCCGAGAGCCCCAGAACTTACCATACCAACAATAAGGGATGTTGTTGTAGATGAACTCTGAAAAAGAACTGTTGAAAAGACACCTATAAATAATGCAACAAAAGGATCGCTTGTAGCGGTAAAAATTGAATCTGCCACATCTGCACCCATATGTTTAATTGCAGATGACATTCCTTTAATCCCCACAAGAAACATGTAGAGGGCGCCTAAAACTCCGGCTGTTTTTAACAGGATAAGTATTGTGTGTTTTTTCATTTATTCTTTAATATAACTTTCTACAAGTAATTTGATGGTGAAATTAAATATATATTTTTTAAATATTAATGTTTAAAACATCGTGTTTCGGTAAAGATCATGGCAATGCCATATTCATCACAAGCATCGATTATTTCTTGATCACGGATGGACCCGAGTGTGTCTATGTATTGTTCACCCCACAAACAAAAAACCCCGCTACTGCGGGGCTTGATTAATATGCTTGGTATTTTAGTAAGGTCCAGGTGGTCCAGGACCCATATCAATTGAACCACTTATACCACTCATAACCATAACATATATTAAATATGCTGTGCCAGCCAAAATGGTAGAACCTACAATCCATTTAATCTTTCTTCCCGTGAGTCTAATAGAATAAGCTATCTTGTAGTATAATCTATCATCATCTGTCAATGATTTAGGATAAGTAAATTTTTCTTTCCAGTTTAAAACAAAATAA
>JADHUI010000043.1 GCA_016784605.1 Fidelibacterota bacterium
CGTTTCAACCGCTATTTTTAAAAGTATTAGAACTATGTGAAAATGGGAATAAAGAAATTGCCTATGATATGCTTTGGTCCGGGAAGGGATATTCGGAAGAAGAAGCTGCTGCAGCAAAAAAATCAAAAGAAATGTATGGTTAAAGTGGATAAAAATTAATGAATACATCCCACCCATTTAGAAAAAAGTGGGGTCAAAATTTTTTAGCGGATCAAAATCTACTCGATAAAATTGTTCGAACAATTGCTCCTACCGATAAAGATTCCATTCTAGAAATTGGACCAGGAGAAGGCGCACTTACAGAGCGTTTACTTCCAAAAGCGGGAGAAATGGCTGCCGTAGAAATTGATCCAATGCTTATTGAATATCTAAATAACTATTTAATATTAAATCGATGTCACTTCGTTCATGGAGATATTTTAAACCAAGAAATAGATCATTTGCCCATATCAAATCCTGTAAGAGTAATGGGTAATATTCCATATAACATTACTTCTCCCATCATTTTTTGGTTAATTGAGCAATTAGATTATTGGGATGATGCTTTTCTCATGGTACAAAAGGAAGTTGCCGAACGATTAATTGCGAAAAGCGGTTCAAAATTATACAGTCGATTAACAGTTATGGTAGGAGTATATCTTGATATTGAACTTTGTTTTACGATTCCGCCTGAGGTGTTTATTCCGAGACCAAAAGTTTCATCTGCCTTTATTCGATTTACAAAAAAGGAAACGCCCTTAGTCCCTGACGAAAAATATGAGCAATTTTATAAAGTTGTTAAAGCTGCCTTTTCTCAAAGAAGAAAAATGTTAAGAAATACCTTAAAGGGATTTTCATTTGCAGAAGGGACTGAAGAAAGGATTGATTTTACCCGACGCCCGGAAACATTGACATTGGAAGAATTTTCCAGCTTAGTATAAGTCTTGGAGATTCAAATGGGAACTAGTAAAATTGCCGGCTGTTTTTAATAGCAGTAAATTGATTTAGTAATGACCACAATTTTATCCTTAAGGAGGTGAGTTAAGTGGTTGAAGTCCAAGTAAGAGAAAAAGAATCACTCGAAAGAGCATTAAGACGTTTCAAGAAGAAATGGGAACGGGCTGGTGTTCTTAGAGAACTCAGGACTAAGGCTTTCTATGTAAAGCCTAGTGATGAAAAACGTGAAATGAAAAAGAAGGCAGTTCGCAGAATGGCGAGAAATGCTCGAATTGAAGCTTTACGTAATAATCCGCGCGCCCAACGGCGTCGACGCAGACGATAATAAGATTTTCGCTGTAAGAAGTAAAAAGGTTCGAGGGATACTTCGAACCTTTTTTATTTTATGGAAGGTTAAAACACAAAAAAATGTTAATTAGAAGTATTTCAGGCGTTCGTGGTATTACCAAAACGCATCTCTCTCCAGACGTTGTACGTCAATATGCGCGTGCCTTACATCAATTTCTTCCTGAAGGCGTGATTATGGCAGGACGGGATAGCCGTGAAACGGGTGACATATTACTCGAAGCAATGATGTCGGAGTTATCCACATTGGGAAGAAATGTTATTCATTTAGGAATTGTTCCTACCCCAACCGTCCAATTTATGGTTGATACGACAGAAGCAATAGGCGGAATTGTTGTTACAGCGAGCCATAACCCAGCGGAATGGAATGGGATAAAATTCATTCGAGGCGATAGTATCTTTTTTCATCCGAAAGATTGTGAAATATTATTTGAATATGCGGATAATGATACTCCATTAAAACCAGCAGTTGAGCGTGGTATGGTTTTTCCTGATATAAATGCAATTCAAAAACAAATTATTAAAACGTCCGAATTATCCTGCATTAATTTAAATCGTATCCAAAGACGCTCTTTTAAAGTCGTTATTGATGCGGTCAATGGCGCAGGTTCTCATGCGCTACCAGAAATGCTAGAGTCCTTGGGTTGTGAAGTTGTTCGAATTCATTGCGACCCAAATGGATTATTCCCCCGTGGAACGGAACCATTGCCTCATAACTTATCTGATTTGTCTGAGGCCGTTTTGAAGCATAAAGCAGATGTAGGATTTGCCATTGATCCAGATGCAGATCGATTAGCTATTGTTTCTGAAAAAGGTCATCCTTTAGGGGAAGAGTATACATTGGTTTTGGCATCTGAAGGTTTTTTGAAAGAAACAAATGAGCAAAATACATTTGTTGTTAATTTGTCATCTTCATTAGCACTAGAAAAATTAGCGGAAAAATTCGGGTGTATAGTCATGAGATCTGCTGTAGGCGAAGTAAATGTTGTTAATAAAATGCAAGAATTCGACTCAAAGATGGGTGGCGAAGGAAATGGTGGTGTCATTTTAAAAGAAGCTCATTATGGTCGAGATGCCATGGTAGGTGTTACACTCGTCTTAAATCGATTATCCCAGTCTTCTGAACCCATTAGTTCTATTTTTAAAAACTTACCTCAATTTGAAATGGTCAAAGATAAATTAGAATTAAAAAATATTGATGGGGATGCGGCATTAACATTAGCAGAAACCTTTTTTGAGAATGCATCGGTTGATAAAACGGATGGCGTTAAATTTTCATGGAATAATCAATGGATTCATTTAAGAAAATCGAATACAGAGCCAATATTAAGAATATATGCAGAAGCCCCTTCGATGGAAGAAGCTATAGTATTAGTAAATAAAATAAAAACGGAAATAAACTAGAATGAATGTCAAAATAGTATTATTTAATATTTTAAGCCTATTGTTACTCGGTGTAGTTGGATGCGAAAGTAAAGAACCTACAACCTCAGAAAAAGCAAAAGTAAGAGCCATTGGAGATCAAGCATCTGATATTCTTTTGAGTGAACTGAAATCTAGGTTGATTGGGGCTGTGCAACAATCTGGCCCAGCAGGTGCAATCGATGCATGTAAGCTGGATGCAATGACCTTAACAAAAAAAGCATCTACTCTTTCGAATATCCCCGTGAAAGTGAAGCGCACGACAAATAAATATAGAAACCCCATAAATGCTCCTGATAAATGGGATAAGGAAGCTTTATCCTTTTTTGAAAGTAAAGAAGATGTTCGAGACTATTTCCCGGAATTTTATGTACAAAAAATAGATCAAAATGGCGAAACGCATTTCCGTTATTATAAACCATTAAAAATGTATCAAATGTGTTTAAAGTGTCATGGAAATACAATTAAAGAAGATGTTCGAGTGAAGTTGAAGGAACTATACCCAAATGATCTTGCTACAGGATATTCTAAAGGTGATTTTCGTGGAGCGATTCGCGTAGATATTGCAAAGGAATATTTACAATAATGTCACCGATATTTGCAACACCAATTGACCAAATTGGTGCACAAGAAAGAGTGTCTCGATTATCTTCTAGAAGCATTAAAAAAGAATCAAAAGTTCAAGCGCTTCACCTTGCTTTGAATATGATTGATTTAACAACATTAGAAGGGAAAGATTCCCCAGGAAAAGTAAAGCAACTATGCTATAAAGCCTCTCATTTACATGATTCGTTTCCGGGATTGCCGAATGTGGCGGCTATTTGTGTCTATCCTACTATGGTTCCAATTGCAAAGAAATCATTGGAAGGAACGGGAATAAATGTCGCATCTGTTGCGACGGCATTTCCAAGTGGAATGGCAGATCTTCAAGCAAAGTTGGATGAGGTTACTTCAGTTGTTGATGCGGGAGCTGATGAAGTAGATATGGTTATATCCCGTGGAAAATTTTTGCGTGGTGAATATCAATATGTTTCAGATGAAATTGCGAAAGTGAAAGAAGCATGTGGCGATGCACATCTTAAAGTTATTTTAGAAACAGGTGAATTAGTTACATTAGATAATGTTCGTCTTGCGAGTGATTTAGCTATGGATGCAGGCGCTGATTTTATAAAAACATCTACCGGGAAAGTTTCTCCTGCCGCGACGCCTCCTGTCGTATTAACAATGTTAGAAGCGATTCGAGATTTTCAAGCAAAAACAGGTAAAAAAATTGGTATGAAACCAGCAGGTGGAATTGGAACAGCTAAGCAAGCCATTCAATATTTAGTTATGATTAAAGAAACACTTGGTGAAGATTGGTTATCTCCAAATTTATTTCGTTTCGGCGCTAGTTCTTTAGCGAATGATATTTTAATGCAAATCTTAAAACAATCCACTGGAAATTATCAATCAAAAGATTATTTTTCGATCGATTAGGAAAACACTATGAGTAAAACGATAAAATGGGAATACAGTCCCGCACCGGAAGGCACGGATCATATTAAACTAAAAAAACAATATGAATTGTTTATTGATGGAAAGTTTGTTGCGCCCAATAGCGGTAATTATTTTAAAACCATAAACCCGTCAAATGAAAAAATGATTGCAAAGGTCGCAGAAGCAGATAAAACTGATGTGGATAAAGCGGTAAAATCAGCTAAAAATGCCTATGAAAAAGTTTGGTCAAAAATGCCAGCAAAGGAGCGGGGAAAATATATATTTCGGATTGCGCGCTTACTTCAAGAACGGGCACGTGAGTTTTCCGTCATTGAAACAATGGATGGGGGAAAGCCGATTCGTGAATCTCGTGATGTGGATGTTCCTTTAGCAGCCGCTCATTTCTTTTATCATGCAGGTTGGGCGGATAAATTAGAATATGCTTTCCCTGGTAGAAAGGCAAATCCCCTTGGCGTTGTTGGGCAAATTATTCCATGGAATTTCCCTTTACTCATGGCCGCTTGGAAACTCGCTCCTGCATTAGCTACCGGGAATACGGTTGTCCTGAAACCGGCAGAAACCACACCCCTTACTGCAATGAAATTGGCAGAAATCATTCAAGAAGCAGATTTACCCCCAGGAGTTGTGAATATAGTAACTGGTGCAGGGAAAACGGGTCAAGCGATTGTAAATCACGCAAATATTAAAAAGATTGCCTTTACCGGAAGCACCGATGTTGGAAAATATATCATGAAAGCAGTTGCAGGATCGGGCAAAAAATACACATTAGAATTAGGGGGAAAAGCGGCTAATATTATTTTTGAAGATGCCGCCATTGATCAAGCGGTTGAAGGTATTATTGATGCTATTTTCTTTAACCAAGGTCATGTCTGTTGCGCAGGATCACGATTATATGTTCAAGAAGGAATATCCGATGAAGTGATTTCCAAACTGCGGAATCGAATGGAAACGCTTATTGTTGGCGATCCATTGGACAAAAATACAGATATTGGTGCCATCAATTCCAAAATGCAATTGAAAAAAATTGAATCATATGTCAAAATGGGTACCAAAGAAGGCGGTTCAATTTTTCAATCATCCTGTTCACTTCCCAATAAGGGTTTTTGGCATGCTCCGACAATTTTTACAGATGTGAGTCAATCGAATCGAATTGTCCAAGAAGAAATATTTGGTCCAGTATTAGCGATTCAAACTTTTAGAACGGTCGATGAAGTTATAGCCAAAGCTAATAATTCACCTTATGGATTGTCCGGTGGCGTATGGACAGACAAAGGATCGAAAATCTTCAAAGTGACAAAAGATATTCGAGCAGGAGTTATTTGGGCAAACACTTTTAATAAATTTGATCCAGCATCTCCTTTTGGTGGATATAAAGAAAGTGGTGTTGGCAGTGAAGGTGGTATCGAAGGATTGTCCGGCTATGTGGACTTAGGTTAGGAGTGTAAAATGAGTGAAAGAATTAATATTCAAAAAACATATAAACTTTTCATTGATGGGAAATTTCCGCGAACCGAATCGGGTCGATATATTAAATGGGTCGATTCAAAAGAATCCACTCTTGTGAATATTTGCCGGGGTTCTCGGAAGGATTTTCGTAATGCGATGGTTGCTGCGAGAAAAGCATCCTGTGGATGGGCAAATCGCACGGCCTATAACCGAACACAAATTTTATATAGAATTGGCGAAATGCTTGAAGGAAGACGAGACCAATTCATGGCAGAATTAGTCCTACAAGGATTGACGAAAAAACAAGCTACAGCTGAAATTGATTCATCCATTGACCGCCTTATTTATTACGCAGGTTGGGCGGATAAATTTCAACAGGTATTTAGTCGCGTTAATCCTGTATCTCTACCTTATTTCAATTTTACCGTTCCGGAAGCAACCGGTGTTGTCGGCGCAATCGCGCCAGATGATACATCCTTATTAGGATTGGTATCTATTATTGCACCCGTTATTGCTGGTGGAAATGCGATTGTCATTTTAGCGTCGGAATCCCATCCACTCTGTTCCATTACATTTGCAGAAGTGCTCCAAACATCGGATGTCCCAGGTGGTGTTGTCAATATTCTTACGGGATATCGTTCTGAGTTGATTGAACATTTTTCATCTCATATGGATGTGAATGCCATTATTTATTGCGGCAATGAAGGAAGTGATAGAAAGCTCGTTGAAACAAATGCAGCATTGAATGTAAAACGAGTCGTCCATTTCCCAGAACAAAATTGGTCTAAAGATCAACATCAAAGTCCTTATCATATTTTAAAATGTCAGGAAACAAAAACAACTTGGCATCCTGTGGGTGTTTAAAAGAAAAAAACATGGAAACAATAATCATTAAAAGGGGAGTCGAACTCGAACTCCAAATCGAATCACTTGCCTATGGCGGAAAAGGAATTGCCAAAGTTGACAATTTTGTTTTATTTGTCAAAGGAGCCATTCCGGGTCAAACAGTCAAAGCCCGCGTGTATAAAAAGAAAAAAGGATTTGCAGAAGCCAACACCTTAGAAGTCATCAAAGAATCGCCCAAAGCAGTGGAATCAAAATGTGATCATTTTGGCGTTTGTGGTGGTTGTAAAATTCAAAATCTCTCCTATGGAGAACAATTAAAAGAAAAGGCAGATCAAGTTGAAGGTGCTTTTCGTCGATTGGGTGGGTTTAGTGAATTTAAATTAGATAATGCTGTTGGTGCTGATCCGATTTTCAATTATCGAAATAAAATGGAATTTACTTTTTCTCCCCACCGTTGGGTGCTTGAAACTGAACCGGAAAATGTGGATAAATCCTTTGCGGTTGGCCTTCATATTCCGGGGCGTTATGACAAAATTGTGGATATTTATGATTGCCATATTCAGCCAGAAATTGGAAATAAAATATTAAAAATTGCGCGAGATATTTGCTTAAAACATCCTGAATTGAAACCTTATGATCCCAAAACACATGTCGGCTTTTTAAGATATCTCATGTTGCGATACGGTATTAATACCAATCAAATCATGGTGAACCTTGTAACGGCTTATGATGATTTGAATAAATTGTCTCCTTTGATTGATACATTGTTAGAGCAAGTGCCTGAAATCACTTCTATGGTGAATAATGTGAATACACGCAAAGCAGATGTAGCGTTTGGTGAATATGAAACTTTAGTTTTTGGTGAACCAAGTATTCAAGATAAAATGGGTGATTTAAGCTTTGAGATTTCCGCCAATTCCTTTTTCCAAACGAATACCATTCAAGGTGAGAATTTGTATGACGAAGTGGTGAAAGCAGCGGGATTGACAGGTGAAGAAATCGTTTTTGATCTCTATTGTGGCACAGGAACCATTGGACTCTATTTAGCCAAACAAGCCAAAGAAGTATATGGTTTTGAAGTCATTCGATCTGCCTTAGAAGATGCAGATAAAAATGCAGAACGGAATGGCATTACTAATGCACAATTTTTAAAAGCAAATTTGGATACATTCTTTAAATCGGGTAATCTTCCAAGACGAATCCCAAAACCAGATGTAGTAATCGTTGATCCACCACGAGCTGGAATGCATCCGGATATGACAAACTATTTACACAAATTTAAAGCAAAAAAAATTGTTTATGTGTCCTGTAATCCAACGACTCAAGCCAGAGACGCAAAAGTATTGGCAGAAAAAGGATACGAAATCAAAAGCGCTGTTATGGTTGATATGTTCCCCCATACGCCTCATATTGAAACGGTCGTTTTATTTGAGAAAAAGTAGGATTATTACTTAACTATTTCCTCAACAATGCTTTAGAAAAACGAGAATCAGGAATATCCGTATCAAACTCGATTTCATCAATAATCCATTCTGTCCCTTTACTGTTTCGTTTCAATTCATCTTTAAAAATTAATCGTGAAGGAAACCATCGTCCTTGCACTTTTTTAATTCCATCCATGGTTGATGTTTTGAGAAGTTTGCCGCTTTTTGCGTAGAGTTCTTCTTTCATCGGTAATAGATATTCTTTATCAATCCATGCTCTGCGTTTGGGATAGGATAATCCTTTTTTCTTCGCATCCATGACCATTATCCAATGGTCGCGCCCGTCGATTATTACCGACCCTTCCAGCGTTGATGTATAAAGATCTGTGAAAGATTCGTCTTCCATCATATCTTTGTAA
>JADHUI010000023.1 GCA_016784605.1 Fidelibacterota bacterium
TTGGACAATGTTTAGCCAGAGTAAACGGTGAACGCATTTATCCATCTTTGGATGGAAAAGGGATTGGTGAAATAAAGGAGTTTCAAATACCGAAAACACTCTATAAAAATGGAATCATGACATTGACGTTTGACATTCCATATGAACCAGACATTAACTGGCGGAGACAATCCCGATTGAGTGAAGTTTGGTTAATAAAAAGGTAAATAGCGGTCTGGTGTTACTCAAATGCATATATATAATAATATTTTAATTAAATATATTTATTGACTGTAAAGCATTAATAAAGTTACATTGCTAGTTCAAGGAGCGTAGAAAATCTAGTGAAAAACAAATTAAGGTCAATTTACCTTGTATTTATTTTATTGAGTACAATTGTATTTAACCTATTAATAGCAAAAGGGGGATTTTCTGGAGGCGTAGGTATAGGTATACCAGTAGGTGGCTTAAGCAACTGGTATTCTATAACACCTAAACTAACCCTCACTTATTATAATAATCCAAACCCCGATACTCGCGTTTTAGTCGAGACACATTTCCAAAAGTTTACACATGGTTCTATAGAGGATCGTGATTTCCAATGGCTCATTGATTATGAATTTTATTCTAGCCCAGAAGCGGAAGCAAACATGAGCTGGAATGATTTCATTTTAAAGATTCAACAAAAATGGCATCGTTTTGATGGATTAAGTGCATCCTTTTCTCCCTTCTTTTCTTATGGGTTTGGCTTATATAATTATGCTCAAAAAGTGAGTGGTCTAGTATACCCTGGGCAATCCACAACACCATTGGATCAAACTTTTTTACTCGATACGATCACTGATAGGCGCGTTGCTTGGGGTGCATTAGCCGGCATGGGTGGTGATATTGATCTCGGGGATAAAATGACTTTAATTGTTAATTTGGAATATCATACCACGATAGGTTATTTACGTGCATTTGAAGATTGGGACTTATATGAAGTATTTCCAATTCAATTTCTATCTTTTGATATAGGGATTGGTTACGATTTTTAATTTTCTAAAACAAAAAAGGAAAAAAGGAGTACAAATGAAAAAAGTGATAACTGCTTTACTCTTTGTGTCAATGACAATGGCGCAAGGATGGCACGAATCTTTCGACACGGATGCAACACCCAGTGGCGAAGGAATCTTCACCTGTGATTATACTTGGGCTTGGTGGGCTGGTTGGGGTAATGCTGAAATATCAGATGGTTCCCTAACACTATGGGCGACAGATGATCCATTTGGAGAGGTAACTTGCTGGATTCAAATTGATGAATCATTGAATACAGGAACGGTGATTACGCCTGAGGATTTCACCATGTATGTTAAAATGAAATTCGAATCACCTGAACCAGATTTAGAAGGTGGAGGCGATGGCTTGCACGTTGTTGTAGCTGCAAGTGAAACATTTTTAAGCGACATAAATCTCTATACTGCTGTTACAAGCCCAACAGGAATTGCCGCTTCATTCCATTTTGCTACCGGTGCATTTGGAGGACCTGTTGAAGCTCCTGGCGCAGCTTACGATGTATGGTATTGGATGAAAGTTCAAGCTGTTGGAAATGATGTATCTGTTTGGACTTTTGCTGATGGCGATAGTCCTTCTGAAGATGCACAGTGGACATTTGGGACAGATGAAGTTGATGCACCTTTAGCCTCTTTAATAATGGCTTTCACAGGCGATCATGCTGAAGCAACCGTTAGCCTTGATGATGTTTATTACAACATGGAACCAGAATTAGGCGTTGACGATTTTGTTGCTACACCAGGACAATATCATCTAGCTCAAAACTATCCAAATCCATTCAACCCTGAAACAAATATTCAATTCACAGTACCGAATAACGATCAAGTTCGTTTAACTGTATTGGATATTTTAGGTAATGAAGTGGCTACACTTGTTGATGCTAATATTCAAGCAGGCACACATACAGTGAGTTGGAATGCATCTAATATGCCTTCCGGTATTTACTTCTATCATATAGAAGCAACTGGTTTTAACCAAACTCGGAAACTCACTCTTATTAAATAATCTTAAAGAGCCCATCGACACAGTCGGTGGGCTCTTTTTGTAAAATCTATTTATTGGATATTCGATGAAAAACCTATTCACCTACATACTATTCTTTTTTGCGCTAAACACTTCATTATTTGGAGGCGTAACAGGTAAAATACAAGGAAAAGTAACGGATGCCGACGGTGAGTCTCTCCCTGGTGCGAACGTGATGCTAGAGGGAACAAATCGTGGTATGTCATCTGACATCAACGGCGAATATATATTTCTATCCATTTCTCCCGGGACTTATTCAGTATCGGTCAATGTAATAGGATTTGAGAAGATAACGAAAACGAATATTAAAGTAAGTCCTGATCGAACGACTCAAATAGATTTTGAACTTAGCCAAGAAGTGATCGGTATGAATGAAGTGCAAGTTGTTGCCGATAAACCCATCGTTGAGCTTGACCGAACTTCTAGTGAATATATCATTACTTCAGAAGAAATTTCTCGTTCTGTCATGGTAAAAAGCGTTTCAGACTTAATTTCTCTTGAACCCGGAATGGATATCCACGGGAGTGGACGTATTCGTGGGGGTGATATGAATAGTATTTCAGCTGATGTTGTCTACTATGTAGACGGTGTTAAAATGATTTCCAATGATGGTTTAAGTCTCAATAATTATACGGGTGTTGGGAAATATGATATTGAATCTATTTCTATCATTACGGGCGGTTTAAGTGCCGAATATGGTAATGCGCAAGCCGGTGTTGTGAATATTATTACTCGTGAAGGGGAAGATTCTTTTCATGGTAATTTTGAAATGACAAATCAATTCCCAGGTAACCATCACTGGGGACCAAACTATTATGAATCCCCCACTCATAGAGATCATATGGAATGGGATAACCCAACATGGGTCAATGAGATAGATAGTTTAACAGGAGAACAAATCCATGTCATTGTTCCTTATTGGGAAAATAGCGGACAAACTTATCAGTGGAATTTTTCTGGCCCTGTTATTAAAAAAAGGATTTCTTTCTATACGGGTGGTAGAACGAGTAGGTCAGCTGTTTATGGAATTAGCCCACTTACCCATTCATCGGACAATTTTGAAGGCACATGGAAACTCGCTTTTAACCTTCATCCGGCTATTAGTTTTAAGTTGGGTGGCGTTTATTCAAATGGGTGGAGCTTTAATTCAGGGGCTGGTGTGGGTGGAATCAGAGGAATGGGCGATTCAGGTAAAAATGTTTTTCTTCCCATGAATGAATCATCTGCAGGAAAAACAGTTACAACAAACCGAATGGAATATTTGTCTCTAAACCATTTAATTACACCTACCACTTTTTACGAATTACGCATATCTAAATCGTTAACGTCTGAAACGCCTTTTGATATCCCAGATTCAACGACTGATATTAGAAAAGATGCAGATGGATGGTATAATTTACCCAGAGATGTTATATCATATAGGGAAGGACATAGAGAAAGACTCGGGGTTAAATTTGATTTTTCAACGCAAATTACAAGCCACAATTTGATAAAAACGGGTTTTGATTATACGGATTATAATGTGTGGTCATTTGTTTATAGCGATTATCAAAATAATCGTAGATTGGAATATATTGGCAAAGATCACACAGTTAAATCATCCATACAACCAAAAAGTTTAGCTTGGTATATTCAAGACAAAATGGAATATAAAGGTCTCGTTCTAAACGCCGGAATACGAATGGATAAATTCGATCCAAACACTGATTGGCCCATTACAAATGCATTTACTGCATCAGACCATTTTCTTAACTCATTTACACGATTTAACCTTGATACATTAAGATCTTTTGGCTTAATGGAAACAATTGAACCAAAAACAGTTTGGAGCCCACGAATAGGTGTTGCACACCCTATTACGGAACGATCCATGATTCACTTTTTTTATGGACATATATATCAACAACCTAGTTTTTTTACTTTATTCACTGAAGCTTGGGATAATTATGGGAATCCCGATGTAGACTTAAATGGCAATGATACCATCGATGCATCTGAAATTTATAACCAAATGGAAGATAGTTATTTTGGCACACCTTCTCTTGGTTTTGAGAAAACGATAAGTTTTGAATTGGGGTTTGATTGGAATTTTTATCAAGATTATGTTTTATCTATATCTACTTTTTATAAAAGTTCTAATAATCAAGTGTCTAGTCCTGGAGCTGTTCAATTACAATGGTGGGACCCTGCAAAAAACATGTTTGATTTTCAATTTACCCACCGAGCAGGAAATGGTATCCATGAAGATGTACAAGGGTTTGAGTTTAGTCTCAAAAAACAGTTTCAAAAATATTTAGGTTTTAATATTTCTTATAATCTTCAGTGGGCAAAGCAAGGCGCTGCTGGAGCGGGTAGCCAATTCTGGGTACCGGATTCTCAATTTGTTATGGATAGTAAATGGTGGATGGACTATAGCGTAAATGATGACGGTACAGAATCGCCTAAGTCCATTTTTTCTTTTTTGAGAAAAGGATATGCAGCAAAGGCAAATCAATTCATTGATTCTCTCATTACCCTTGGTCTTGATTTACAGGAATATGATACAACTGGATTGTATTATGTTGAATTTTGGGATGGAACTGAGGAAGAACCTAAACCAGATTCAGATATTAGAAGTTATGGAAAAGCGCGTGTTTTTGTTGTATCGCCAGAAAAGTTGGGTCCTTATAATATATTCGGTAATATAACAATGAATTTGATATATCGTATGTCAACTGGGTCTGCTTTTGAATATTCGCCGATTGGCAAACCATTTGAATGGCGACATAATCCCATGATATCTCGAACAGATTTTAGTATTGAGAAACAAATTCTTAGCAAGGGACGTGCAACAACGACCCTTTATGCAGAAATAGAAAATGTATTTAATCAGAAAGATATTTCTAGCGCATCAAGTGATTTCCTTCGTTGGGGGCTTGAAAGACCCAGACCCGATAATGAAGAATATTTATTATATGGAGATCCAGGAGCCAATTCAAGGTATTACGGCAAGCCAAGAGAAATGAGAATTGGTATGCGAGCATCCTTTTAGAGAATTATATGAAGTTAAAAAATAAAACATTTATATTTTTTGTATTATCAAGTATTCTGATCGGACAAGATATGGTTTCGAGCTATCAACCTCGGTTCCTAACCCGCGGGAAACTCTGGACAACTTATAGGAGTAATGGTCTCATGGGTGGCGGGAATCGCGCTCATTATTCCAATCATGACCAAGTAGGATTAGAATATCCGGGTAATGCTGCCCGTGCCATGAATGATTTCATGGAATATTGGTTAGATGTAGAAGCTTATTTAAATGGCGACCCTAATTTAATTGATGTTTCTCGTGTGACAAATTCACAAAATTCAAAAGGAAGTGGTGTTTGGATCTTAACAGTGGCTGATGGCGATACGATGGTTTCTCATAGTGGACCAAGAGGTGTTACGGATGATATTGATGACGATCGCTACCCCATTACTTCACCCGATGTCCCCGAACATTTCCTCGGTGATACAACGGGTCCTAATATGCAGCAAAGTAATTATTCTTACTACCATACAAATATATCTGGCAGTGAAGCGGTGGAAATACATAATTACAGATATGGTAAATACATCCCCAATGATGAATATCCCGAAGAAATCATTATCAGTCAATGGGAAACAGGTATGGATGTTACTGTGACGAAAAAAGCTTATGCTTGGAGTTACCAAGATTATGATGACTTTATTATTGAAGAAATCATTTTTGAAAATACGGGAAGTAAAATCCTAGAAGAAACATTTTTTGCTGTTATGAATAGTTTTAGTGTAAGTAGTATGGGCGCCCAATGGGCAACTGGCTATGGGCAAGACTGGGGAGGCTGGCGAGGAAATGGTCTGGCAGCACAAGATGACTGGTTCTTATACACTAAAGCCCAAAACTATGTAGCAGACAACCCAGAAAGCACCATGGTTTATAAAGGATTATATTTAGCATATCAACGAGACGATGACTGGTTAACCACACCTTGGGATGATACAGGCGCACCATTCAAGGAAGAAAGCGCAAGAATGAATGCGTACAATGAATATCAAGGGCAACACCAAAATCAATTAATGGCTTTCCCTTATATTGCCTGTGGACAAATTGATGTTATGCCTCCATTTGTTAATGACCCAAATGAAGTGTATGTATCCCCAGAATCTGGCGATGAACCCTACGCATTTCGTTGGTGGTATAACGGTAAATTAGATGATTTTGAGTATGATGAACCTGCTCATGAAAAACACACACCCAAAGAAATGTTTGATATGATGATTCATAGTGATGAAGGATCTATTAGTGATAATCCTGATTCATCCACACTTGGATCTCACGCTTTTGTATATGGCCCATATTCCCTATCGCCTGGAGAAAAAGCAAAGATTGTTATGGCCTATGTAGGGGGTTCAGGGGCTGATTGGCAAAATGAAGATGAATTTACTTGGTCAATGACTGATGAGGCACGTGATGAACTTTTTCTTGGAGAACATTCTGTTGTAAGAAATTTCAAAAAGGCGCAACAAGCTTATGATTTAGGTTTCGATTTACCCGATCCTCCACCCGATGTTGAATTTTCATTTGGTAACAGCTTACTAGGAGAAATGATTATTAATTGGGACACTGCGGCTGACACCGCACGTGATCCAGATTATGAAGGCGATGAAGCTCAAGATGTTGTTGCTTATAGAGTATATCGATCTTGGCCACCTTCTTTTGATTGGCATTGGGGTCCGTGGGAATTTGTAGCGGAAATAGCGGTGGGTGATTCAACTTTTATTGATCCTGTGAGTGGGAAATATTCCTATACAGATGACCAATCATTCGCAGGGTATAATTATTATTATAGTGTGCGAACAGTGGACTCTGGTCACGATGATTGGGTTGATCGTTTTGGTGTATCTCACGGGCCTGTTCCTCCTTTAGAAAGTGGGATGGCCGCACCTGAACAGAAAAATATGATTGCAAAATCACCCTATCAACCATCCCATTCGTATTTTGATGAAATGAATGAAAGAATCATGGTTGTACCCAATCCATTTAGAATGGATTTTAAAGATCCGTTGCATATGTACCCAGACGTTGCTGATCCATATAAGTTAAGATTTATTAATCTTCCTCGTCACTGCATCATTCGAGTATATAGTGCTTCGGGCGACTTAGTTTTAGAAAAAGAACATGATAAAGATTTTGCTGCAGAAACATCTTGGCGACAAGAAACTGTGACTTTTTCTGGACGAATTGTAAGTGGAATATATTTTTGGGTTGTTGAATCATTGACTTCTGAAAGTATGGGACAAATTCAAAAAGGAACTTTAGCTGTTGTAAAGTAAATCACTATGAAAAAAAGACTCTATTTGACAATCATTCTTCTATGTACTTTCGCAACTCATACTATTCAAGGGCAAGAAAAAGAATTTAAACGCGTTGGGAAATCGGGGTTTTCTTTCTTAAAAATAAGCCCATCTGCAAGAGCGGCTGGCATGGGCGATGCCTTTACAGCTATTGCCGATGATATATCAGCGATTTTTTATAATCCTGCAGGATTGACACATATTAAACAATTTGATTTTAGCTTCGGCGTCACAAATTGGATTGTTGGCTCAAAGCTCTATTCAGGCGCTATTGCCAAACCATTCGGTAAAAGATCCGTTATTGGCCTAAGTATTGTTCAATTTTCCCCAGAAGAATTCGAAGAAACGACTGTATTAGAGCCTACAGGTACGGGTAGAATGATTTCTGTAGGTGATGTGTCTATTGGTTTAGCCTATGCAATTAAATTAACGGATCAATTATCATTTGGTTTTAAAGGACAATGGATCGAAGAATGGATTGATTCGGATAAAGCTCATGGTATAGCTATAGATTTCGCAACATACTACTATTCAGGTTTTAAAGATTTATCCATTGCCATGATTATGAAAAATTTTGGTCCTGAAGCAAAATATTTATCTGACAATTTTAAACTCCCTCTCTATTTTAATGTAAATACAGCTATGAGTATCATTGGAAAACAAGGATCTCCAGTTCGATTAATTGTATCCGCAGAAAGTGCCTTCGCTACCGATTATAGAGACAGATACCATTTTGGTTCAGAATTACAATTATTTAATATTTTATCAATTCGCGGCGGATACAAATTTTTCTACGATACTGAAGATTGGACAGCGGGGATTGGTTTAAATGTGAAAACAGGCAGAAAAAAGATTTTTGTAGATATGGCCTATTCGAATTTTTCTGAATATTTTGAACCACCTTTCCGATTATCAATCGGCGGTTCATTTTAGCATATTCAATTCGGCTTTTTTATGTACTATCTTAATGGCACATAGCCACATCATACACATTATTAACTTAATTGTAGACTTAGGAACCGTTTCATGACACTCCATTGGATCGACTTAACCGTACTGATCGGATATTTAGCCCTTGTTGCAAGCATGGGCTTTTATTTTTCAAAGAAGAATGTAACTACAGAAGAATATTTTGTTGGAGGTCGGTCGTTTTCTGGAGTTATTGTTGGACTAAGCCTTGTTGGGACATCCATTAGTTCTATCACTTTCCTCTCTTATCCTGCTGATGCCTATAAAACAACATGGATACGATTTATCACAACATGGTCTATGCCTTTAGGCGTACTGATTGCCGCTTACTTCTTTCTTCCTTTTTTTCGACGAGGAAAAATTACATCTGCATACGAATATTTAGAAGATCGATTTGGTCCATCAGTAAGAGTTTATGGCGGAGTTACATTTATCGTGGCTCAACTTGTTCGAATCAGTTTAATTCTATATCTTGTTTCATTATTGATGCATGAAATAACGGGATTTTCAATTGTAACGAGTATATTAATTAGTGGCATTTTTGTAGCTTTCTATACAGTCATTGGTGGAATTAATGCTGTGATTTGGACGGATGTAATTCAAACCATTGTCCTTGTATTGGGTGGATTATTAACGCTTGGCGTTATTGTCAGCCATTTGCCGGGAGGGCTAGCCCAAATCTTTTCAGTCGCAATTTCCGATGGCAAATTATCCTTATCTGAAATGACATCATCTGGATTTCGCTCTATTGGATGGGGGTTTTCATTGACAGCTAAGACGGGTACTATGCTCTTTTTAGTTGGTCTTACCAGTTGGTTGACAGAATACAGTGCAAATCAAAATACTGTTCAACGTTATGCTGCCGCTAAAAGTACCTTTGAAGCACGAAAAGCAATGCTTGTTTGTGTGGTGTCCAGTTTACCGATTTGGGCATTCTATATGTTTATTGGTACGTCCTTATATGTTTTTTTCAATGTTTTCCCTACAGTTGAAGCAACAGAAATGTTAAATGGCATGCGCAAAGCAGAGCAAATATTCCCTTACTTTATACTCAACTTCCTCCCTCCTGGTTTAGCGGGCTTAGTGATTGCGGCAGCTCTTGCAGCTGCAATGTCATCCTTAGATTCTAGTATTAATGCTATTTCTACCGTAGGCGTTGTTGACATTTACCGTCGTCATATGAAAAAAGATGAAAATGATAAACATTATTTACAAATGGCATGGATGATTGCAGGTGGAGCAGCAATCTTTATGATGGGTGGAGCTCTTATTTTAAATGCATCAGATACAAAAACGCTTCAAGATACAGCAACCATATTATCGTCCATTACAGGTGGTGGTTTATTAGGCCTTTATTTACTTGGCTTTTTCACCAAAAAAGGAAATGCGAAATCTGTTTGGATTGGGTTGATTGTAACAACCTTATTTACAATATGGACAATCCTTGCTAAACGGGGTCTAGTCCCAGACTGGATGAATGTTCCATTTGATTTATATTACACAGGACTTATTGGGAATATTATTATGTTTGCCGTTGCATTTACTGTGGCGGTTCTTATAGTGGACCAGAAAAAGAATTTGAAAAATTTGACTATTTGGAATATGGATTAAAATAAATTAAATGGGGAAAATAATGAAATGGGTTGGTGGAGCTATTGGTTTTATTTTATTGCTATCAGTTCTAATTATCCAACCCGTAGACAGAACTCATTTTCTTGATTCTGACTATTTTCAAATAGCTGAGAATAAAGTAGATAGCCTTCGTACATCCTTAAAATCATTATCAAATCAATCCATTGATATTGGATGGGCAAAAGTCAATATTACGCCTAATAAGTTAACCCCTTTATCTGGTTATGGAAGTCGAAAAGGTGCTTTAGCTGTTGGAGTTCACGATTCTTTATGGGCGCGAGGGTTTGTATTTAAGAATAAGACAAATAAAATTGCATTCATTACCTTAGATGCCCTTATAGTTCCACCAACTGTAACTCGTCAATTAATGGAACGATTACCCTCAATTGGATACGATATAAATAACGTTTATTTAAGTGCAACTCATACTCACTCATCTGTGGGTGGATGGGGAAATAGTTTTGTTGGTGAATTATTTGCGGGTGAATATGATCAAAATATAGTTAACCAATTAACAAGTGATATATTAGATGTAATTCAAGAAGCAGAACTTTCCACTTCCCCGTCTTCTATTGGATATGCTAATTATGAAGCATCCGAATTAGTTACAAATCGTCTCGTTGGTAATAAAGGAATCATCGATCCTTGGTTTCGAGTTGTTAAATTCAAAAAACAAACAGGTGAATCAGCTCTATTAACTACATTTGCAGCTCATGCAACGTGTTTATCAAGTGATGAATTAAAATTTTCAAGAGATTATCCTGGGCAATTAGTAGACTCACTTGAAACTCTTTCTGGGATTGAATTTGCCGCCTATGCTGCAGGTGGTGTTGGGAGTCATCGACCTGAAAGCGGTGGAAATGGACAACATGACAGAACACGTTGGCTAGCTTCCATGTTAAAACAAAAAGTTCAACATAATGCAATTCAACTTTCACAATTGAACGCAATTGGTATGACCTTTATGAATATACCACTCCGTGATGCTCATTGGAGAATATCAGAAAATTGGCGTTTTAGACCATGGGTATTTCATTGGCTTACGGAAGATTCTCCACAATATATTACAGCATTAAGATTAGGAAATAATGTATTTTCGGGAACGCCTTGTGACTTTTCTGGTGAATTAATTCCTGAAATAAAAAATGGGATCGATAGAAATATAAACCTGATAGTGACCAGTTTTAATGGGGGATATATTGGTTATATTACCAAAGATTGTTGGTATGACTTAAAGGAATACGAAACATTTATTATGAATTGGTTTGGTCCAAATAATGGGCAATATTTCGTGCAATTAATTCAAGAATTAGTTAACATTATCTCATCATGAAATACTTCATTTTTATTTTTTCTATTCATATGATCCTCGTTGCGCAATTAGATATGATTGGTGGTTATCGTCCAAGGCTTTTAACTAGGGGGAAAATGTGGTCTGCTTTTCGAAATAATGGATTAGATGGTGGTGGAGATAAAAATAGTTCAAAAAGCCATGGCCAGGAAAGTCTCACCTATCCAGGAAATATAGCTCGTTCATTTACAGATTTTGTAGAATATTTTGCAGATGTAGAAGCTTACTTGAATGGAGATCCACATATTATAGATCCACCACGCGTTACCATTTCACAAAATTCTAAAGGGCAAGGCATTTGGGTTTTAGCTATTGCCAATGGATCAGATACGCTTGTATCCTGTTCAGGCCCTAGAGGCTTATCCTATGACATTGAATCAGAAACATATGATATTGATAATGCATTAGAATCCACGTTAGGTGATTCGTCGTGGCCTAACTCACAGCGAAGCAATTATTCTCCAGACCATCGGAATATCATTGGGAATGAACCTATTGAAATCCATAATTATCGGTATCACGATTATATTATAAATGATGAATATCCCGAAGAAATCATTATCAGCCAATGGACAACCAAGTCGGGAATACAAGGAACACGTAAAGCATACGCTTGGAGCTATCCAAATTATGATGATTTCATTTTACAAGAAATTATTTTTGAGAATAAAGGAACAGATGTGCTTGATCCAGTGTATTTTGCCTTTAAGACCGGATTGAATGTGAATTCAGCCGCACATGGATGGGCAGATGGCTATCAAATGGGTTGGAGTGATTGGCGCGTAAACCGGAAACAAACTCAAGATGATGTTTTCTTTTATACCCAATCAGATACTTTTAGTCCTGACCTTCCAGAATTTAAATCAGACTATCAAAATCATATTATGGCCTATCAAAGAGATGGCGACTGGCTTGGAACAAATTGGGATGATACAGCGCAACCTTACAAATTAGAAGTGGCAAATGTTCATGAAAATGAATTTCAAGGACAAGTCGAAAACCAACTTCTCGCATATCAATACATTGGACTAGGTATAATCGATTATTTACCCGATGGTGATTTTGTTCATCCAGAATCCAGTGATCAGCCCATTATTACAAAATGGTGGCAATCAGGAAATATTGATGAATTAGATTATAAAGATCCAAACCCATTACAACATAATGATCGAGAAATGTTTGAGGCAATGATTGATCCAGATGAGAATGATATAACCCATACTCCCATTGTAGATGATTTAGGAGAACATGCCTTGGTATTTGGGCCTTACCATTTAGAACCAGGACAAAAGGCGAAAATTGTTATTGCTTTTGTGGGCGGGTCTGGCGCTGATTGGCTCAATGAAGATGAAATAACATGGTCATTAACGCCTGAGGCAATTTCTGAGCACACGCTTGGTGAAAGATCACTGTTTAGGAATTTTGAGCGAGCTAAATTTGCTTACGAAAATTCGTTTGATATTCCTGATGCACCGCCAGATGTAGATATATGGTTTGGGAATTCTCGACTAGGAGAAGTGGTTGTTAATTGGAAAGATGATGCAGAAGATGCTTTGGATCCTGACTATGAAGGTGATGAAGCAAAAGATGTTCGAGGATATCGTATTTATAAATCGTGGCCTCCATCTCATTTTTGGCACAATGGTCCATGGGAATTCCTGATAGATGTTCCATTAGGTGATTCAACTTTTTATGATGTATCTAAAGGAATGTATTCATTTACAGATACAACATCATTTTCAGGGTATAATTATTATTACAGTGTTCATACGTATGATTCGGGGCATGATCATTGGTATGATAAGAATGGAAATGATTTAGGCCCTATTCCACCATTAGAAAGTGGCATGTCATCTCCAGAACAAAAAAATGTGATTGCGGTGACACCTTATCAAGGTTCGAATCCTATATTTGATCAAATGACGGAACCGATTCGAGTTGTCCCAAATCCATATCGGTTGGATTTTGCTGATCCTTTGCATATGTACCCTGATGCGGGTGACCCATATAAATTAAGATTTATCAATTTACCTCGTAAATGTATCATTCGGGTTTATACGGCATCGGGGGATTTAGTGCTCGAACGAAAACATTTAAAAGAATCTTCTGCCGAATCTGCTTGGAGGCAAGAAAGTATTACCTTTTCTGGGAATGTGGTAAGTGGAATCTATTTTTGGATGGTTGAATCATTGACTGATGAAAGTTTAGGCCAAGTCCAAAAAGGAACACTTGCTATCGTAAAATAAATAATTTTCTTTACATTTAGTCTAGAGATAAAGATTTTTCATTTGTTAAAACCCACCCCATTGCCATATACCAAAATACATTAAGATTAAAAACTATTTTTTGAACTATTGTAATTGGCAACCCACGTACATTCGTTATTCCTTGATACATATGGTAAGCCAGCAATGCCATTAAAATACTTGAAAACACTGTTAACCATTTAGGCATAATGTGATTATTTGAGCAAAGAGTTAATATGATTGCAATGAGCAACCCTAAGGCCCACATATATACACCAAATAAATGAATTGCTTTCAACGTATTGCTTGGGGCTCCACCAACCATAATTAACCCAATACTAGAAAAAATACCGAACCCTGCTGCCATCAAACCAATCCATTTAATATTTGTAAAGGATGAATAATTCAAATAAAAAATAATTAATGATAATCCAAAAATTATGATTGAACTATTCATCAATATCATTGATGATAAATTAGGTTCGCCATTTTTCGCAACCGTCTCTCCTAAATCACTTAAAAAGTTTTCCCAATAATGATACCCAGATTTTGTTTTATCCCAGGGTGTACCGCCCGCATAAAACAATATCGAAATGTGAGACATAATAAAATAAATTACACTTCCATAAATAGCGGCCAAACCACTAAACCTTTTGGTGGGAATTAAAGTCATTTTAATTTTTCAATTAGGCTGACTAAATGATGATAAATCAATGGGCTCGTTTCAGGTCCAATAGAATTGACTTCACCATAAGGTGAATGATCTGCATTATATAAATAGGGCGGTTTTTCATCCCATTCACTTTTAGGAATAATATATCCTATTTCATCATTGGCTAACCCAAAAACGAATTTGAATTCTCCATCCATGATAGATCTTAGATTAGGAACTTCAATTGGGGAAATTATATAATCTTGGCCCGGGGGTGATACCACTCCCCCATTTACAATTTCAGGATATATTTCTCCTGGGATAGAAAGGAAACTTGCGGGTCCAATTTTAAAAGCGGCAACTTCAGTTCTAACTTGCATCCAACTCGTTGTCCCATGCTTTATAACACCTAATGCAAATCCCAATTTGAAATTATTATTATCCAAGGGTAAAGAAATTGTTTTAGCCATAATGGAAATAGAACTTTCAGTCATATCTACTGCTTCGCTCCCCTTAAGTGCCTTTAACAATAAAAAGCCTATATTTTGCCCCTGCGCTTCCGTTTTTTCAAAAGTAGCACCCGTTAGCATTTCACCTGTAAATATGTCAGGAATCGCAAACGACGGGCGTGTCGTCATTAATCCGCCAACAGAACTGCTCATATAAACGGCCGTTCCCCCAATACCTTCAGCAATCGTCTTTCCATCACGGTGGATTCCTTTTTCAACTGCTTCTCTAATATAATGCGGGAAATCGGAACTAATGTGTAAATTTTCACTCCACAAAGTTTCAGGATGATTCCCCCATGAAATGAGTGAGCCCAATGTTGTATCGGCTTCACTATCTATTGCTTGGATTATACGAAGTCCCGCATCTAATTCTTCTGGTTTTCGTGTATCCATTACAAAGGTGGCTCCATTCACTAAATCTTGCGCAAACCTAAGTTTAGCTGGACGTAATTGATCGACTGCTGTTTCAATGGCGCTTTTTGTTTTAGCTTTTACATCAGCCATAAATTCAGGATTCACCCCAGATGATAAATAACTTTCACCCCATATTCCGACTAAATCGGGCCCTTCATGATTATGCGTACTTGCTATAATACAATAATCTATTTGAAGCGATTCTGGTAAAGATTTTCGAATATCCACAACTTCATCGTGGAGAAACCCTACTGCATCTAACCCAACAATCGCTAATCGAGTATCACCCGTTTCTAATACCATCACCCTCGCCCAAATATCATCATGAACACCTTGCGCTGGTCTTTGATTATGAAATCCTGCAATCCAAATGGGATCAAATTCACCATTCTCATTTAAATCATTAAATGAGTCCCCTTCTTTAGGTTCATATCGCGCATTATTATCAACATCATTCCAGGTATCAAATCCTGATGGCGTGATAGACACTTTTGCGAATCCAGCTTTAATAAAATGAGATTGATCATCTTTTATGGATATATTAATTGAGTAATCAGGATGCCTATCAGACAAATTATTTAAGATAAATCCACACCCAAATAGAAGAAAGATTCCTAAAAATAATAAAATTCTTTTAAGAATATTCATGCTTTTACTTTTCCTTCGAATCGATTCATGATTTCTTTCCAATTTGTAAATACGATACCTTCATTTTCCATAAATTGAATAACATCAGGATCTGAAAACATTTCAGCTTCCCAAACGCGCTGTTTCCAAGAGTTCGTTATTTTTTTCAACCCTTCTGTTTCAACCGATGGGTGAAATATTATTTCGGATAATCCAGGATTAAGAGATTGTATTAATTCAAAAAATTTATTCTTTTTATCTTCATAATTCTTACCCGTGGGTACAGAATAAAAATCATCTAACTTTGGTAATGTATACTCTTGGCCATACGAAACCATTTCATCAGAAATCGGATAACCCTGATTCCTGAATTTCTCAACAATATCGGGTGTAAAGTTGATCACATTTGCAGGAATATTATACTCCATTGCTACTTTAAAAAATGCTTTTGCATATTTTGCAGAACCATACAGTGTTCCCATATGTGTATCTAAATGGTCAGGTGTCATTCCACTTTCAATTGCACGATTAATTTGAGCTCTAATCTCCATTTCAACTTCTTCCGCTGAAGCATGCATTACAACTCCAGATACTTCGTGATAAAAATAACCATTATCATCAATTAACCCCGGCACGTCTCTCACATTTGAGATAGGTCCCCAACGATATGTTTTCCACTCGGCTGTTAATGTTAAATGTAAACCAATATCGAATGATGGATGTTTGATGGACCATTCTGAAAAATCATTAAACCATGGGCACGGAACCATTACTGCCGCAGATTGGATCTGATTATTCAATAAATAAGATTCAGCTGCCTGATTCGCTTCTTGGCACATACCAATGTCATCTGCATGTAGAATAACAACTCGACTCCCTTTTGGGTATCCTAACTTTTCTGCCCAGTTTGCTCCTTCAATATTCATTGTATTCTTTGTTTTCTCTTTATCAGAGCAAGAAATGATTCCTATTAATAAAATAAATAAAATTCGTAATAATGTCATAATTCCTTTCATTCATCGTTGAATGGCACAACTTTTTCAAAAAACTTTGCCATATAAAATTGCATATATTCATTTACTGGAACGGCTAAATCCATTGTATGAGGCCAGCCCTTTAAGCGATGATACTCATGAGATACACCGACTCGCCTTAATCTTTGATCTAACGTATCCGCCTGACTAACAGGTACGACTTTATCAATCGTTCCATGAAATGTAATTGTTGGTGGATCATCACTAGAAATATGAGTTAATGGAGAAGCCTCCTTAAATGGATTTGGGTTTTCATCATAATTATGTCCAATAAAATCTGTTAAGGCAGAATTACTTAAAGCAAAATCAGTTGTTAAATCACAAGGCCCATAAATATTTACAATTCCTTGAATATCACCAATAGACCCACAGGTCTCATACTGATCTGTATATCCGGACATCATAGCTAAATGGCCGCCAGCTGATCCCCCGACGAGAACAACTTTATCTGTGTCAATTCCATAATCTAACCCATGATCCTTAAACCAACGAATACCGCAATTAATATCTTCAACTGCAGAAGGAAAGAAAGCCTCTTGAGAAAGACGATATGACAAAGTTGCAGTGATATATCCTTTTTTTGCAAATTCAATTAAATAAAATAAATAATCTTCTTTACCACCATACTTCCAGCTGCCACCGTGAATAAATATGACAACAGGAGCAAGGCCAGAATGATCTTTTTTTCGAAAAATATCCAACTTAAGTAAGCGTTCAGGTGTCTCCTTAAATGGAATATCTAAAATGGCTTCTAATTCAGATGGTATATCCGGTTCTCGATTGATAAGATGAAGTAAACCCATTCCAGCAGACCACTCTAACAAAGTGTAATTGAGATAACCGACAGGTGGTATCGGTGCATCATTTGATTCTTTATCTGCGCAAGACAAAAAAATAATAAAACTTATAATAACAAAACTTTGTCTCATTCTAGTCAAGTGGAAATGAAATGCGTAATGCCATTGTGGGCAGAATATCTATGTTTGCCTTACCAAATATATTCTCATGGTATTGGGTTGAAAAAGCGCGACCAATGGACGTCCCTAAAGCAGCCCCAAAAATCACATCACTTAAATAATGTTTATTATCATTCATTCGGCTTACAGCCACTAAAGTAGCAAGTCCATAAGCTAAAGCGCCGACTTGGTTCCCATAGAGTTCATGCGCAATAGCTGCAATAGTATAACTATGGGACGTATGACCACTTGGAAATGATTTACAACATCCACCATTGGGTCTTACTCGACCAAAACTTCGTTTCATTGTTTCGGTAATTATTCCATTTGTTAACATGGCAAAAGTGGAAAATTGCATTTTAGAGAATATTTCACTCGAACTAATATTATTCATTACGGATGTTGTAATAATCGATGACCATAAAATCCAATGAGCCCAATCGCCACCGTAGTCATCCCCAAAACGAGAAACTGGATCAGATAAAATTTTATTGGCTTGAATATAATTTTTTACTGACATATCGATTTGAGTCACGGCCAATGCAGTTAAGGCTGAATATCCCAATAATTTCTGATTTGTTTTATCAGATAATACTTTTTTGCCTGATTCACTCCAATATGTCGCCCAAGACATATTTTGCTCTTGGCCTAATAAGAAGCTGAATATTATTATTATGGGAAGTGTAATTTTTTTAATTAGCATCATTTTCTCACTAGAATATTGGTGGTAAAGTTCACAAATTCCGTCCACCAATAAAAGAGATAATTATGGAACAAAATAGCGCAATCATCGTCGGTGCTGGAAATCGTGGCACCACCTACGCCAGCTATAGTTTATCATTTCCAAATGAATTGAAAATTGTGGGTGTTGCAGACCCTAATTCGGAAAAACGTGATAAATTTATTCAGCTTTATCATCTCAACGATTCACAATGTTACGATTCTTGGGAATCAATTTTTGACCAACCAAAAATAGCCGATATTGCGATTATTACGACACAAGATCAGATGCACATAGAGCCAACTTTGGCTGCCATGAAAAAAGGATACCATATTTTATTGGAAAAACCATTAGCAACCACAGAAAATGATTGTATCACTTTTAATGAAAAAGCCCAAGGATATGAAAACATCATTGGCTTATGTCATGTTCTTAGATTTACATCCCATTATTTAAAAATGAAAGAATTAATTGATTCTGGGATCATTGGTGATGTGGTGAATATTGAACATTTAGAACCTGTCAATTATTGGCATATGGCTCATTCTTATGTACGGGGAAACTGGCGACGTTTGGATGAATCATCTCCCATGATTATAGCCAAATCTATTCATGATATTGACCTCGTAAGTTGGTTTGCAAATGCTCCTTATAAAAGTATTTATTCCATTGGTTCTCTCCGCCATTTTAAAAAAGAAAATGCACCCGAAGGAAGTACAGATAGATGCATTTCAGATTGTGCTGTTGAAAATGAATGTCCTTATTCTGCATTAAAATTATATATGAATATGGAATTAACAGGTTGGCCTGTTTCTATTATTACGAATGATTTATCCCAAGAAGGACGAGAGAAAGCATTACGTGATGGTCCTTACGGAAGATGTGTTTATCACTGTGATAATGATGTTGTCGATCATCAAGTCGTGAGCATTGAATTCGAGAATGATATAAAAGCATCCTTTACGATGTCAGCATTTACGGATGGTGAACGACGCACACGCATCATGGGAACGATGGGTGAAATTATTGGAGATTTTAATACCATCACATTGAGCAATTTTAGGCATCAATCCAAAGAAATTGTGTGGGAAAAATCAGAAGAAGATGAAATGGGGCATGGCGGTGGGGACTTTGGACTCATGAAACAATTTCTATTAGCAGTACGAGCCCATGATCCTACTCTATTTAGTTCATCGCTTGAAGCTGCCGTGGAAAGTCATTTAATGTCTTTTAGTGCAGAGAAAAGTAGGATAGAGAAGAGAATTATTCTTTCATCTGACTAAATTCGATTAAAATTTAATTATTTAATTTTATAACCATAAATAACAGGACTCGAATCCGCGCCCCATTTATTCGCATTATAATAATCACTGGAGGCTTCAGCGCCAACAGCAATATGGATAGTTTGTCCTTTTTGCAAGATTGGCTCTCCATTCGTATTTATAAGAAACCCTTTTAATTCGACGCGCATTTCTAATTCAGATCCATCCGGTGATAATGCAATATGAATATCTTCACTAGAACCCTCAGTATAATCATGAGTTATTGTTCGGTTACCATTTATATGTACATATTCAACTTTGTAGTTTTTTCGCTTATTTCCATTTACATCTTTGGATGAATAATATGATGGACCCAATGTTAGCATTCCATCTAATACTTCTTTTTCGGCTCCAATGCCTGTAAAACCAAAAAATGTTTTAATAAATTTATTTCCAATAAACTCGAATTGCGCTTCACAATCATCCCCAATGGGTATTCCAAAATAACAATTATCATCTCGCGTCGGTGGATAGCCAGTCTGTGCATTTGTATCAACATCTATATAAGTATACCAATAATATCGACCCTTATCGCCTGTCCTTCCGTGAGCGCCTACAACACGAGAATAGAAATATAAATATGTATCATCATTTGAAACTTTAAAATCTAGAATATCCGTATCGGGATTAGGAAAGAGATAAGAAATGAAGTCACTCGCAGGATCACTTATACCTTTAATATTCCGCCACTCATCAAAATTGCCATCAATGTGCAGAGTATTATTTTGCACATCTTCAAACTCTTTTTTGGGAGCTTTATATTTCGACAAAATTAACTTGTCATTTTTCAATTTTATATTTTTATTAAAAACTCCTTCAAATACAAAAGTAATAACATGCCCAGATTCAGGTTGTGTAGCTCCGTCAATTAATAAAGGTTTGTACCCTTCTACTCGTTTAACAATCGAAGATTTATTTAATTGTCCATATGCAATTTCATATGTTTTATTATTGATGTTAAAGTTAAGTACTACGGATTTTTTTGAATGATTAAATGATAAACTAAATTTCCCTGATTCAATGGGTAAGCCTGATTTAGAATAAAGATCGAATGGAAGAAATGTACGAGAAAACTTTTCATAATGATTATATCGACTCGGTTGAATTTGTAATAATTGACGCTCAAATGGGTCAAATAATATTTGTTCTTTTGGAATCGACAAAATTGGAAAATTTTCAGATGTTTTATTGCCATCACTTGCCCTAAAGAAGCCTTTATTATTGATTGTGCCTACAGGCTGCTCATTATATTTTGATGAATATCCACCAACAATTATGGTATTATTACTCTCATAAACTCTTCCATCCCAAATTTGTTTTACTCTATTTGTTGAAATATATGTATTACTCCTTTTTAGAGACACATCTACATTGTATGGTATTGCCAATTTATTTGGCATTTGAGTACCTGTATTGTTCGAAATATCATTTGTAGAAAAACTGACTGAAAAATAGGGCGTATATTTTATTTTTGATTCTTGTTTTTCTATTTCATGAGCTCGTAAAAATAGTTTATGAGATGGCATTCCATCTAATCCTAAATATTGTGACTTAATTGCTTGGAAATCTTCTGAAATCAAAATAGTTGAGGTAAAAATATATAATATAAAATTATTAATACGCAAAATGGTACTAATCCTTGTGAACAATTTTTTGAATATCGTATAAAATCCCTTGTCGTCTCGGGACTAATTCTGGTGAAATAAATTCACCCTTACTTGATTGTTTCCATTCAATCCATTTGGATACAAATTCTGTTTCTTCTCGTAATTCCCATAATGGTAAATAAAAATCATATAATAAATCGCGATTCGTCGTTGCCATTAATTTTTCACATAATGAATTCAATGTTTTTTCGAAGGATTTGAAAGTATTACAATGTGAATCCCATTCTTCAGGTGGATGATTCATAATGAATTGAATACTTTCAACCATTTGAATCCCTATATCCCCCATGCTTCCCGGCGCATAAAAACAATCCCCCAATAATTGGATTTCTTCTTCAGATATATTTGTATTTCCAAAATATTGAATCCATTCGTTGGATGATTCAGTATAAGCTTGCTTTGGGCACCAATCAGTTTCCGTTATTTGATACTGACTCAATGTTCGCAATGGATTATAATTTGCCCAAAATTGGCAATTTGGGTTACTAAGGATACCTGATAATTCGTCTTTTAATTCCAATGATCTACCCATGTAAGGACCAAAAAATATTTGTCGAATATCGTAATCATTTGCATGAAGGTTATCCCAAAGGATAGGCTTCCTTTTTATGACCCTTCTAAGCTCTTTAATAGATTCAACCGATATATCTTTAGATACCACTTCAGGACCTGTCCAGAAGAATCCAATATTTGAGTTTAATTGATCGCCTAACTCTATTAAATATTTATTTCCCGAAACATCATAATTTGCCATTTGTCCGCAATAGACCGTGGGACAAAATAAAATATTTGAATCTGAAAAATAATCAAAAAGTCGGTTGGTAATATTTGCCTGTGCTTCAGCAAAGGATGAATATACTTGTTCATCCTTATCAGATAACTTTGACGGAATATCGTCAAATAGTATCGCAAATTGTTGACATCCAATATTTTGGATTTGTTCAATTTTATCAACTAATCGATTCCATTCATATTCACTGGAATAAGTAATATCTAAACCGGGTGCAATACTATAAATAAAGCCCAATTCGTTTTTTTGGCATGATTGTATTAATTCTTTTAATTCATTGAGATTATTATTTGGATATAAATCTCTCCATTGACTTCGATGGTATAAATCATCTTTGGGGGCATACATATAGGTATTCATGCCATCCCAGTCTTTTAACCACTGAAATAATTGAAGACGCTGATCTTGTCTCCAAGGGCGGCCGTAAAATCCTTCTAACGCACCACAAATAAATGGTTTTTCTGCCATCTAAAAAACCAAATAAATCACAACAATTGTTGCTAATGAGAATAAAGCAAAAGGCCGTAAATGAACTATTTTACCATTATCCAAAGCTAATGTGACTTCATTTTCAGGCAATTTTATAATCCAGTAGATCAATAATATGAAGTAGGCAATAAATATTCCTTTTGCAACTCCCAAAGGAATAGCCAACACCCAACCACGCATTAAATCTCCTATTCCACGAAATAAATTTGCAATTGTGTCTGCTAAAGCAGTTGATGTTAATAGGACATTATTCATAACGGTAAACCAATCCTTTCAATTTTGATTCTGGTTCTGGGGGTGTATTCAAACTCACTACAACTAATATAACAATTGATAAAACAAATGACCACCAAGCGACATATAAAAATGGCTCAGAAACTTGAAATAATGGAACAGATGCATTGCTATTTACCCACATGAGAGTTCCAGCAAAAATAACACCCGAGATTAACGATACAAGAGCCGCTTTCCCTGTAGCGCGTTTCCATAACATACCAACGGCTATAATGGCTAAACTAGGACCTTGAAATAAAGAAAGTATCGTTTGGCTTAAATCATAAATACTTTCAAATCGTGTCGCGAATTGTGCAAAGAAAATAGCAATCGCAAGCATTACTCCCGTAATCCATCTTCCAACAACCAGCAAATCTCCAGGAGAAGCATTTGGTTTTATAAATTTCTGATATACATCCTTTGTCCAAATCGTTGCACCTGAATTCAATGCAGAATCGACGGAAGACATGAGTCCTGCCAAAAAGGCTGCAAAAAAGAGACCTAATGCACCTGTTGGAAGTATATCTTTCACTAAGATAGCCATTGCTTTGTCAGCATCCGTTATATTTGGATCATGAGCTAATGCAATAATTCCGGGAATAACCATGGCAAATGGAATTAGAATTTTAAGAAAGGAACCAAATACGTATGATGCTTTTGCATCTGCTTCTGATTTAGCTCCTAATGTTCGCTGAACCATATTTTGATTTCCAAACCAATACGCATTCGCTAAAACCAACCCAAGACCTAAAAAGATGCCTGACCATGGATGTGGCGTTGCTGTATCCACGGACAAAATAAGGTCAAAATGATCTTGTGCTCTGGGCCCTAATGATCGAATAATGGATACAAATTCACTCACTCCACCCAAACGATATATTCCAAAAAATAAAACAAATAAAGATCCGCCTAACATTACAATGCATTGAAGTACATCTGTATAAACAACTGCTTTTAAACCGCCGAATAGCGTATAAGTACCAATCAAGACACTCATTATAATAATGGAATACATGAGTGTCCATGTAGGCGGTCGAGCCTTATGCATCATGGACTCACCCCAATCAGGTGTAATCTCATTTTCATTAAATGACACAATAGCACTTTCGCTCGACAAAGCACCACTCCAATCTTGATGGATTAAAACTAAATTCGGATCTTTATCATCAATCACTTTTTGAATTTGACCGTAATCTGATAGAAAAACAAAATCATGCGTTTTGCCTGCACCTGTCGCATCAACCACTTGTTCCCGAACAGATTGAGATTCTGTGACAACGATAATTTTTGGATTTAAATCGAGTAACAGATTAAACATAAGTGCTGTTGCGTATAAAGTAACACCTAAACCAAATGCTGTTACAACACCCCAAATCACGGCTGAAATGGTTCGAACACTTTGATTATATCTGGCTCCCAACCATTCTGGAATTGTACTCACTTTTGATTTCCAGAACATGGGAATAAATAAAAATGCACCCACAATCATGACTGGAACACTCCCCAGCCAATCATAATTACCAAGAACGATTCCATATAAGTACGCTGCACCGGCGATGCCTACCATATCAACCGCACCAATATCCGTTACAACTAATGACATACCAATGGCCCACCAAGGTAAAGATCGTCCTGCGAGAAAATAATCATCCCCTGACTTCATTTTCCGACCAATATACATGCCAAATAACACTGTACCAATGAGATAAATAATAATGATAAAATAATCAATTCCGCCGAGAGCCATAATAGTCCTTTTCTATGTAATATGTATTTATATAGTGTGTAAGTCTAATTGAATTTACATGCTGTGTGAGATTCGAATTCCTAATAATCGAGGTTGACCCCATAATTGCTCAACAAATCCCATATATCCGTTAATCCCCTGCTCAACAATATATTCTGTATTGAATAAATTTTCTCCCCAAAAAGAAATATCCCACTTTTCACCCGCAATGCCAACATGGCCATTTACCAAAGTTCGTGCATCATCTCTGAGTAAATTCGCATCTTTATCCGTAGTCAGTTGAGATAATTTTTCGTCTAAAAAATTACTCCGCAATTGCGATATAAACATCAAATTTGCATTAATGGGTACTCTGAAGTCGGCAACAATACTCCATGTGCGTTTCGGATACATACTAATATGCACTCCCGAAAAATTATTATCTTCATCAATAAATGCCTCACCCGAATCATATTGGCCATTCCCATTTTCATCCGTAAATGATTCTCCTTCATCCCAATTACCGTTAAAATATCCGTCGTGAAATTCATTAAAGATCGCTTCTGTTTGGCCGTACCCTCCTGTTAAGGTAAGTGCTTTATTTAATAATCGTGCTGAAAAATCAATTTCAAACCCTGAAACAGTGGATGATCCAGCGTTGCTAATCGAATACCCTTCAAATAAATCTTGGAATTGACTTACCTGCATATCTTCATATTCCATCCGATAAATGGCTGAGTTGATGAAAAGAGTATTGGATTGATTTCCCAATTTAAACCCAGCTTCATAATTGATTATTTGCTCAGGCTTAAAGGGTTCTGTAACCGATTCTACACTCGAAATATAATCTGCATTAAACCCACCACTTTTATATCCTTTTGAAATAGTTCCAAATAGGTTGAAATCAGGTGATAATTCATATTTTACATTAATTGTTGGTGTTATGGCACTCCATGTTTTTGTACTATCAAAATAGCTATCAGGAATACCATCACCAGATGTATCTTCTGGAAAAGTGATATATCCAAATGAGGGGATTCCAACTTGTCTATATTTAAACCGCATTTTATCCATAGTATATCGGGCACCTAAGGTAAATGTCAATTTATCAGAAACTTGTATATCCGTTGAGCCATAAATACCGACACTTGCTGTGTTGCCACCTCCTTCTGGAGCTACAACTTGATCTGTATAATTTTTAGCTATAAACATGGGAATACCCGTTGCAAAATGGAAAAAATATGGTTGGGGATACACGGGTCCACTTAAATAATGATATAAATTGTAATAGAACAGTCCAGCGAGCCAAGAAACTTTTTTATTGTCAGTTGACAACATTCGGAGTTCAACCATCGTTTGATCTCCTTGATTATCCCAATCGCCGTTTAAGATTTTAATCCCTGTATGGTCTTCATCATTAAACCATGATACATCAGATGTTCGTTGAGAAACTAAACCCACAATCGAAAATCCATCATTTATTTTATAATTCATATTAAACGTTGCACCTGTTAGTCGCCTATTTAAATATCCAGTTGTATCATTATTATAGGAATATATTCCATCATCTGTTACATCAACAGAATCTATAGCATAATAAAGAGAATCTAACGGCTTCCCATTATAACTTGGACTTCCACTATCCATCCGCCAATCAGAAATATGTCCGCCAACCTTATTTAAATCTTCCTTATAGTAATCCAAGCTTAAGTCTAAAGTTAGTTTAGATGTAGGAATCGCTCTAATAGCCCAACGAATTCCAGAATTATTTTTAAACTTTTCCTGACTTTGGTTATAGGCATTTGTTAAATAGCCATCATAGTTGAAATCATATCCGGATAACCTTGTAAATATTTTATCGCTGAGCCGTCGATTGATGGTTAGCCGTGTTTTTTGATATCCATTTTCACCCGCTTCAACTAATACACTAAGGGCATGGGAAGGACCTGGTTTTGCTGAAATCATATTTATAGCACCCGATATCGTATTTCTTCCAAATAAGGTTCCTTGAGGACCGCGCAAAAATTCGACACTTTTAATATCTACCATATCTGTAGCAATAAATTCAGGACGACCCATAATGACGCCATCTAAATAAACACCTTCAGCGGATGACATGCCCGGATTTCGGGCTCCACCGGTAATCCCACGAATATTAAAAGATAAAGCTGTTTGCTCTTCAACTGTAAAAATATTTGGTACGACTGCTGTTAAATCTTCTAAGGATGATGCGCCCATTTCACGAATCATATTTTCGCTTATGGCTACCATGGAGACAGGAACATCTTTGATGGATTCTTCCCTTCTTCGAGCAATAACTGTTACTTCTTTTCCAAATAAATCTTTTTGCACCAAAGTGACCACTATTCCAGTTAAAATATCCTCATTAACGAAGTTGATGGATTTAGTCTTATACCCGATATAACTAACCATAATTTGAAAATCATTAATAGGTTTCTGAGCAAATGAAAAATGCCCATTTTCATCTGTAGCCATTCCCATATCTTCTTCAACAATAATAACATTTGCACCAATAAGTGCATTGCCAGCACCATCTTGAACGATACCCGATATTTCTTGAGATAACAAATGTGAGCTCAAAAAAGTAAAAATTATTATGATTGATTGAAATATTTTCCTTGAGGCATTTCTCATATTCTACATCCTGTCCCTGATTTTAGGTTTAGTCTTATAAGAGAAAATAGACAGATTTGTTCTACACCTTCAACTCTATTTTATTATAAAGTTGTCCTATTTTCTTGTTTGTTGTTGACACTAGCATATATTAAAATTGAATCCTTTTTTAACATCCAACGAAAGACACATAAAATAATATGAACTATTTATTTGCACTCATTCTCTCAATTTCATCTATACTTTTAGGAAAAGAATCAGCGAATATTCCTTTCTATTATCAAGAAAAGAAAAGTTTTGAATTAACAGATCAAATTGTTTATTCTGTCGCAACTAATTATCGTGGGAATATATTTGCCGGGACGAATTCTGGTTTATTTATACGATCAAACTTAACAGATGACTGGGTCCGACTCCCCTTGGATGGATTGCCGGTTGTTCTTGTTTCTGCAAAAGGCACGAAAGTGGTAGCCATTACCGGTGAACTGAAAGAAAATCTTATTGTAAATGGTATGGTATATTTGATCAAAAATAAAATTGTATCAAAAGCATTCCCCCTTCCTAGCGATTTATTAATTCATAATTTAGAAACAGACTTCGTTTTTTCAGATCAGTTATATTTAGCTGGGAAATCAGATTTGTATTCTGCCAAAATAAAGTCAAATAAAAATGATCTCGTCTGGACGTCTATGCAATTACCCCACGGTGAAATTCGTCAAGTTTCAACACATTCGACGAGGAAACAATTCGTTTCAACACAAAAAGCTTTATATCAAAAAACAAGAACCGGGTGGAAAGAACTCCATCCATCGGATGAAAATAGAAGCTGGGCTTTAGCTGATTGCCGTTCAGTAACTGTGGATTCAAAAAATAGACTTTGGTTTGCCAGTCCACAAGGTGTAGGTGTATTAGATAAAAATGAATGGACACTTTGGGAAGGGAAAGATGGACTTCCATATAACGATTTTACAAAAATGGCTGCAGGAAAAAAGGGCGATGTTTGGTTTGGAACAAAAAAAGGAGCGATTCATTTTGATGGCGAAACATGGGAATACCGTCAAGGACAAAGATGGCTCCCCGATGATCATGTAAATGATATTGCCGTTGCAAAAGATGGGTCTGTTTGGATTGCAACATCCAAAGGATTAAGTCATATTTATAAAGAAAAAATGACTTTAGCAGAAAAAGCAAAATTCTATGAAGATGAAATAGATAAATATCATCGACGAACTCCTTACGAATATGTTTTAGATGTTAATCTCTCAAAAGCAGGAGATAAGTCTAAATGGATTCAGCACGATAGTGATAATGATGGTTTATGGACTGGCATGTATGGTGCAGCAGAATGCTTTGCTTATGCTGCTACAAAAGATCCAAAGGCCAAAGCGCGTGCTAAAAAAGCATTCGATGCATTAAAATTTCTTGGGGATGTGACTCAAGATGCGCCTATTTCTCCGCCTCCTGGATTTGTAGCTCGCACCATTCTTCCAACCAGTGGACATGACCCAAATATTGGACGCGTTGAAGATGATATTCGAAATCAGAAAAATAATGATAAACTTTGGAAAGTATATGAAAATAGATGGCCAAAGGATAAAACGGGGAAATGGTATTATAAAACAGATACAAGTTCAGATGAGTTAGATGGCCATTATTTTTTATACGGTTTGTATTATGATTTGGTGGCTGATACTGAAGAAGAAAAATCCAGAGTTCGGGAGCACGTAAAAAAAATCACAGATCATCTCATTGATCATGATTTTCAACTGGTTGATCATGATGGAAAACCCACTCGTTGGTCTCGATTTAATCCTTATGAACTGAATCATGATAAAAATTGGTTTGTAGAACGTGGACTCAATTCATTAAGCATGTTATCTTACTTATCAATTACCCATCATATTACAGGCGATGATCGATATAGAGAATTATCCAATATGCTAATTGAAGATCATGGATATGCTCAAAATATGACAGACCAAAAATTCAATCGTGGTGTGGGTACGGGAAACCACTCAGACGATGAAATGGCATTTATGGCTTACTATCATTTGATAAACTACGAAACAGATCCTGAATTAAAATCCCGTTATGCATTTTCTATGTATATGAATTGGATGTTAGAAGCACCTGAACTTAACCCATTTTTTAATTTTGCCTTTAGAGCCGCTACAGCCAGTGAAGATTTTGTTGATGCATGGGGAACCTATAGTTTAGATCCACATGAAGAATGGTTGGATGAATCTATAGAAACATTGGTTCGGTTCCCAATGGATCGATTCGATTGGCGCCACACGAATGAACATCGAACAGATATCCAAAAATTACATCCATGGAATCGCACCTTTGATCATGAAAATAATTTTCGCAAAGGATATCGCGTTAGCGGAAAAGTCTTTCCCGTAGATGAAAGTCATGTGAATCATTGGAATCACGATCCTTGGCATATGAATACGGGTGGGAATGGCCGAAACTTATCTACAGGAGTCGTATATCTTCTCCCTTACTATATGGGACTATATCATGATTTTATTCAAGAATAAAACTTTACTCGTTATTAGCCTTGTCATATTTGGACAAATTTTTGGAAAAGGTATTTCAAAAACAGCTATTTTCCCGGCACAAAATAAACATGTTCATGGCAGCAGTATCATTGAAGTATCCAATGGTGATTTACTTGCATGTTGGTTTTATGGCTCCGGAGAAAGAACGGCCAACGATGTAATCATTCAAGGATCACGCCTCAAAAAAGGGTCGTCTGAATGGGGTCCAACATTTATCATGGCCGATACACCCAATCTTCCAGATTGTAACCCAGTTTTATTTATGAATGAGAATGACGAATTAATGCTTTTCTGGATTGCTGTACGCGCCAATGGATGGGAAAATTCTATGCTACGGTATAAAATTTCCTCTGACTATTTAAATCCTGGCGCACCAAACTGGAAATGGCAAGATATCATAATCTTGAAACCCGGTGAACAATTTCACCAATCCATTAAAGAAGGATTTGAAGCTAATTATACAGATCCTGCATGGTCAGAGTATGCTCTTCCTTATGAGAAACTCATCGCAGAAGCAGCCTTAGACAAAGAAAAAAGGCAAAAAGGTTGGATGACTCGTATTCATCCAATTTCGCTATCTACGGGTAGAATTCTACTTCCACTTTATTCCGATGGATATAATATTTCCTTAATTGGAATCAGTGATGATAACGGTCAGACTTGGACTTCAAGCAAACCCATCGTTGGATTTGGACCTGTTCAACCCGCTTTACTGGAGAAGAATGATGGGTCTATCATCGCTTATATGAGAGATAACGGAGGTTCGCCTTATCGAATTTTAGTGAGCGAATCTCAAGATCAAGGCATGTCTTGGACTTTTGCAACTGATTCAAATATTTTAAATCCAGGTTCCAGTATTGATGCTATTGTATTAAAAAATGGACATTGGGTTATGATTTATAACGATACGGAAGATAGCCGGAGCAGTTGGGCTGTTTCGCTGTCCAAGGACGAAGGTAAAACATGGAAGTGGACTCGCCATATTGGAATATCTCCTGATAAATCAGAAAGTTATTCATATCCTTCTATGATTCAAGCAAAAGATGGCATGATTCATGTTTCCTATTCTTATCGCAATCAGAACGGCAAAACTATTTTGCATGCATCCATTAATGAGAAATGGATCAAAAAAGGAGATTAAGCAATTGTCCTTTTATTCAAATATAATTTCTGTAATTTTATTCATTATGATAAGTGGTTGTAGTAATAATTCAGAAAAAACATTTGATGTCCAAGGCCATCGTGGTGCCCGTGGATTACGCCCTGAAAACACTTTAGCCGGGTTCGAATTTGTTATGGATTTAGGCGTAACTACCATCGAATTGGATGTAGGGGTTACAAAGGATTTATTTGTCGTTGTCAATCATGACGAATACATCAGTTCAAAATTATGTCATTCAACCGATGACTCTTTCCCCTTTAATGGAAACAATAAATATTATTTAAAAGATTTAACATTATCCCAAGTAAAATCTTTTGAGTGTGGATCAAAAAATCCGGAAATAAATCGATTCCCAGAGCCTCCCAGAATGAATATACCTGGTGAATCAATTCCAACTCTTGACGAATTGTTTCAACTTGCATTAAATAAGAACAGTACCGTTCGCTTCAATATTGAAATAAAATTGGATCCAACAAAAGATCGAACAGTTCCACTAGTAACATTTGTTCAATCGGTCGTCGATGTGGTTGAAGCAAACCAAATGACAGATCGGGTTGTTATTCAATCATTTAATTGGGCTGTCATAGAAAAGGTAAAACAATTACAACCCGCCATAACGACAGCGGCTTTATTAGGGACGAAAAGTGGTCTTCCTACAGAATCGGGTGAAGCATCTCCTTGGACGAATGGAATCCATTTTGATGAAGTAGGACAATCTAGTCTAGGATTACTGAATGCTGCTAAAGGTTATGTGGATATATTCTCACCATCTGGGCTTATAATTGTGCCTATCGCCCCAGAATATTTGAATAGTACAGTGGATGAAATTAAAAAAGCGGGTTTTCCGGTCATTCCTTGGACGATTAATGAAAAATCTCAAATGAAATTTTTAATTAATTTGGGCGTTGATGGAATCATTACTGATTATCCAGATCAGTTATTAGACCTGTTAAAAGAAATGAAAATTTCCGTTCAATAATTACAGTTTTAGTCCCATATAAATGGAGTCATCATCGCGTTCCAACTCTATCATTCCATATTTCTTATAAAAATAAAAAGCTCGCTCATTTTCAATGCCTAACCCCAAATGAACACCCATAGATTTATTGGTTTTTAAATAAGCCATAAAATGATCCATCATTTTGTTTCCCAATCCTTGTCCTTGTGCAATCGGCAATAAATCTATATGTAAATGGGAAGGATATTCTGGGAAATCCTTTGGAGTCTCAGGATGATATATTTGATGGATTATTTGTTCATCCTTTGTCCATTTATTTTCTTCGCTTGTGGGTTCTTTATATTCACATTTTAATTGTGGTAACCATTCTTTTTGCATTTTTTGATTAAATGATTCCGAATCCTGTGCTCCTAATATATATCCACAAGGTTGTTGACCATTATCTAATATAAAGGCCGTTTCAGGTTCCATTTTGATATAAGGGCCAGCATATAAATGACCTAATAACATTGGATCATCATAAAGATGAGCGGCACCTTTACCTGAATTTCCAGTTAGCAGACAAATATCATAGACGGCTTGATAATCATTTTGTTGATATGGGCGGATACTAAACATAATTAAATCATCTTTTAATTCTAAATCAGAATTTACAGTTATTCCAAATGAATCGGCGATGTTATCCCATATTATTTTTTGGAAATACTAATCTGTGATTACATTAAAAATAGGAGGCGATTCTAAATGTTTTTTTACAGCACACAATTTCGCAACATGAATGAGAGATTTTTTATATTTTTCCGGAAAGGTTGCTGGTAAATGAATGGTTAAATTAACAGAATCTATGAGTCTATTTTCCGAATTATAGTTCATACTTTGAGTGATGGATAATCCTTCCGTTTCCAAATTTCTTTGTTGACAAAACCCTAAAACATAAATCCCAGCGCACGTTCCCATGGATGCTAAAAATAGATCAAAAGGAGCTGGGGCTGTTTCATCTCCCCCACTATCAACCGGTTGATCTGTTTCATGTGTAAAACCATTATAATCAGCATTGACTTTTTTCCCACCAGGGAATGTTATTTTCATATCCATTAGATTTGTTCCTTTATTTATTTATTAGATGACATCCTTTTGGAAAAGTAACAAGTGTAACCTTTTTTTAATCACATCATCTAAAAAGTACATTTAAACAAAAAAGGATTAATTATGACAGAATTATTAAACAAAGAAACATTTCATCAAAAAGTGTTTAACTGGGAAGAAAACAAAGACTGGAAATTCGAAGGTGATATTCCTTGTATCATTGATTTTTATGCAGATTGGTGTGGTCCGTGTAAAACTGTAGCACCCATTCTAGAAGAATTATCAGATGAATATGAAGGTAAAGTAAATATATATAAAGTAAACACTGAACAAGAACAAGAATTAGCTGGAGCATTTGGAATTAAAAGTATTCCTTCAATGTTATTCGTCCCCATGGAAGGAAAGCCACAAATGTCTGTTGGTGCACTTCCAAAAGAAGGATTAATTCAAGCCATGGATGAAGTATTAAACGTTAAAAATTAATCGATTACCTTCCTTCGTTAAAAGCCCTGTCTATTGATGGGGCTTTTTTTATTTCATTTGGAATGGGCGAGATAAATTAAATCCAAAATAAATATCGCCTGTATTCCAATTGCCACTCGTTTCAGAAATGAAAGCTCTTTCAAACATACCTTGAGAATTAGTTAAGTGGATTTGGAATACATGTCCACCCGTTTCTAAATCAAATCCAAGGGAAAAACTATTATTATATAAATCAGAATATTCTCCAATGCGAAAGCAATATTCACTATTAAATGTTACCCACTGATTTATTTTCAATTGTGTTCCAACTCCAATAGCATACGTATCATTTGAATCAGATAATTGAAGTACAAAATTTCGATGAAGAAATGTGGGAACAACTTCAATTGACAGTTTAGTCGATATTTTTTTCCCAATAATTAATTGATGGACATAACTTAGTCTATTTTCAAAATATTCATCGACTGTTGGCCCGGATTCTTCTGTATTAATAAAAATTGAAGAATAATAGACAATGGCAAACGGGAAATTATTCAGTCCATCGGTTTGGTCCTTTAATTTCATTTTTATAAATGTTTCATATGTTTTTTTGAATGAGTTCCGACCTGTGCCAAAAACAATCTTATTATTATATCCATATTGAAAATCAAACCTTACTTCAGCTTCATCTAATCCAAATAACGTATAGAATCCATCGTTAATGGTACCAAATCGATGCGAAACCATAAACTGTAATATATTCGGGTGAACCATTTCAACGGATTGTAAATTCACCACACGAGTCCCTTTAAAGATATTTTTTACTGGTATCGTTAAAGGCTCAGGTTGATGCAACTCATCTAGGAGATTTCCTTGCCCAAAAAGAAGAAAAGGCAAAAATAATTGTATTAAGTATCTTTTCATTTTTTAACCCTTAATTCAATATGAACTTTTATCTCCACTGTCTCAGCAATATTATTAAATACAAATGTTGGAATTTTAATCCCATAATCTTCTAGCTTAACACGAAATGTTGTTTCACCTATGATGGTATCTCCTACTTTTTTATACAATCCAATTTCAGTAACTGATTTTTTAATACCATGAATCATGATATCACCACTCACCGTTACTTTTGAGCTATCTAATCCTTTTATTTCATTCCATGATTCTATTTTTCCGACAAATGTGGATGTTGGAAATAAATCAGATTCCAAATAATTCTCATTAAAATGTTCCTGCATCAGTGATTTTTCAAATTGAAATTCTTTGATAGGAATGATGAAAGCTAATTCTCCTGATTGCGTATTTAACATACAAGAAATAGTGTTATTCTCTGCATAAATATCTTCTAAGGGCGCTTGTGAAAAAAATGATGCAAACCCTTCTCTTGTTATATAATTCTCATTTCCTGCAAATAGAAAACCAATCCAAAAAATGATGACTAATATTTTTTTATTTAGGGGCATGACATATCTCTGAATGTAGTTATTTTTAAAATATCTCCTTGAGATAATGGAGATCCATATTTTGGCATAAATCCAGTTTCATTAACTTCCCTTTGAATTCGCTCTAATATTGATCCATATTTTATATTCATTGCTACAGATTCATATGAATCAAATGATACGTTTCCTGCCGGGGATGGATTTTGATGACAACCAATACAATTTGATTCAATAATTGGTTGAATATTTTCACTATAATATTCTGTTAATTGACTGCAGTCATATGATAATTCAGGAAACATTTCATCTCGATTATTGTATTCACAACCTAGAAACGCCGTGCCAAGAATTATTAAAATAATACGGTTAATAATACACTCTCTTCTTTGCGAATAGTTTACTTGCCCCTGAATCAATATTCAAGAGTGGATTATTGGAGTAATACTAATTTTGTACTATTAACAATTGATTCAGTTTCTAAAATAATAAAGTATATCCCTGATGGGCAAATTTCATTCATGTTATTGCTACCGTTCCATTGAATATTATAGGTACCTATATTTTTATTTTCATTAACCAAGTCAATGATATGTTCACCCAAAATATTGATAATTGAAAGTTGAATGTGCTCTTTTTTATTTATAAAAAATGGAATATCTACAATTGGATTAAATGGATTCGGATAGGGTAAACCTAATTTTGGATTCAAAGCTAATATGCTACTCTCAATTGTATTCAACGATTGATTTATAGTACCAGGAGTAGGGGTTAAAAAATCCCATACGTCTTGATCAGTTTCAACTCGACCAAATGAGATATCAGCCGTTTGTTGTCCAAAGGTAATTGAATCTATTATCGTACTTCCGTCTGGTGACACCAAGGCGATGAATTCTCCACTGGCTGAAAGTTTGAAGTTCGTGTGTAAATCTCCTTGTTCATCATCATTATCGGTCCAAACGATTAGATATTCATTTGGTTCAATAACAATATTTGAAATTGGGAATGACCATTTAGTGAAATTGGAAGAATTATCCGTTAAATAATATCCGTCTAACTCGACAGGATTTTCACCAAAATTAACAATTTCAATCCAATCGTCATATTCTCCGTATTCATCAACAATTACGTCATCATTTTTCGCCAATAATTCATTTATTAGAATTCCATTTGCATCATTTGGATTAAGAATCGTCAATATTTTATACCCATATGTAGGAAATCGCTCAACATCACCATTTTTAATTGCAGTGAGATACCATTCTGCCTCGCCTTCGCTGTCCATCGTTACCATCCCATCCCAACGATCATTTTCTTCTACTATTTTTGTATTTTCAATCGGATTATAGTTAAGTGAAGTCGTTATCCAATCATTTGAATTTACCCGATAATGAAAAATGACATCATCTACTCCAATTGGCCCAAAAACCGATGCACTAATTGTTAATGTGTCATTTAATATTATTGATCGATGGGATGGAATAACTTCATAAATAAACGGTTCTTCTCCTGAATAATAAAGCTGATCATTTAAGGATGAAACACGATCAGCAATAAATGCTTTAATTCCCTTTTTTGTATGTTGATTTTGATAATCATAACCATAACTGGCATTAAAGTCCCACATGGTAAATCCATAATCCATCGTTCTCCATTGGTCATCATCTGCCGCTGCCATTAAGGCAAAACGCCAAGTGTCTAATAGATCATTCCATTCTGCATTATTAAAACTAGTGTTTATGTAAAATTCTATAAAATGAGTAAATAAATTTTTGTAACGGTCTTGACTGAAAAGATACTCTGTCAGGGGCCTACCATCACTATCAATCACAGCATAAGAATATGGATCAATAGTTGCCCAATCAATATCAAACCAATCGATACTAAATGAATTATCATAATCATATGGAATCCAATGAATTAAATCCTCCTCCGGATTATGGTATAAATAATAATTATTTCTTAAAAAGCGATAATCGTCCCAGCTTCCAGTTAGAACATTAACCGCAAAATATTGCAATGCTTCCTTGACATCTAAAACCATTTCTAAAGAATCGGGTGATTGATGAATTATACTAATTAGCCGTGCTAATTTTGAATAATTCCATTCATCTTTGTTTGTTTTCAAATTATAAGGTCTTTCATCATCATGGTATGGATGATAATTCTCAGGGTCATCTCCGCGATAGGTTAAATCGGCCGGCCAAATACATTTCCACAGATTCCCTGAATCATTTTCATAATTTCGTTTTAGGAAAGTATCGTCAATATGTTCAATCGATATATATAATCCATAATAATCTCCATTGATGTAGACTTTTACATGCGAAGCCCGTGAACTAACGACACCAATACTCTGATAATAATCCCAACTTAATTTTGATCGAATGATTGAGGGATCATTATGTTCACCATTTAAATTCATTTTTTCTACATCATAAAATTCTCTACCAGAAACAAAATGATTGAAATCCAATTTAAAAGATTTTTTATCCGCATTACGAGATGTGTTTCCTCTTAACCTAAACCCTACTAAATCAACTGATTCATCAATATATGCATTAGAAAAATGAATAGATGCAGGATGAAGAGAATCTGATTCCACATGGTTATACATCCATGTAAGATCATCAGGATCGACTGTAATTTCAACAACTGCTAATTCAGAATCATCATAATGGACTTCATACGAAAAAGTTGAGTCAAAGTTAAGCAACATTTGTTAGTTCTCCATATTCAATAGGTGTTTTGTAGCCTAGGGCTGAATGAAGCCTTTGGCGATTATAAAATACCTCTATGTATTCAAATATGTCTTG
>JADHUI010000024.1 GCA_016784605.1 Fidelibacterota bacterium
TTCCATCCCAATTCAAATTATTTTCGGTTTATCCAAACCCCTTTAATCCAAGCACCACGATCCGGTTCAATATTCAGGTAGAGACGCAACATGTTGGAAATCCCGCTGTAAGCGGGGCATCGTCTCTACAGATTTTCGATATCACCGGCCGTGTGGCCGAAACATTAGTGAATGAAAAATTGCTCGTAGGTGAACATGAGATTATTTGGAACGCGTCAAGATTTTCCAGTGGGATTTATTTTGTGCGATTAGAGTCAAACGGTTTTAGGGAAACAAAGAAAATTGTGCTGGTGAAATGATGATTCCTTTTCATTTCCGATAATCTCGATTTTCGAAATCCCCTTAACCCACCAACATAGAAATAACAGAATTAATCAGATAATGAAATAATCAGTTTGTCTTATATATTTATAATATCGTATATTTACGATAAGCGATAAAGGAAAATCATATGCCACTTGCAAAAACAGATACATTTAATAATTCCGATAAACAATTAGCTGATATAGCGAAAGCTTTATCTCATCCAGCTCGCATTAATATTCTCCGAATATTAAACGAACAAAACTACTGTATCACGGGGGAAATTGTTGATCTAATCCCATTATCCCAATCAACGGTAAGCCAACACTTAAAGGAATTAAAAAGGGTGAATCTAATAAAAGGGGAGATTGAAGGCCCGCGTACAAATTATTGCCTTAATGAAGCTGTAGTGGAAAAAACAAAATCTGCGTTTACAAAACTATTTTCAACATTTAAGTGTTGTTAAATAAAATTAAAAAAAAAAGGAAGAAAAATGGAAAATAATGAATTGAAAAATATAGTCCAGGAAAAATATGCTGAAATTGTTACAGAAAAAACATCATGCTGTGGAACTAATCCAGCAACAGATTATTCAGCTTTTAACTTAGATTATACCCGTTTAGATGGATATGTAGAAGATGCTGATCTAAATCTTGGTTGTGGGATTCCAACAGAGCATGCAAACATCAAGCAGGGCGACACAATCGTTGATTTGGGCTCAGGTGCCGGAAACGATGTTTTTGTGGCTAGAAGTATTATTGGAGACAAAGGCAAGGTTGTTGGCATAGATATGACGCCTGAAATGATTGATAAAGCAAATTCGAATAAAGAAAAGCTCGGTTTTGAAAATGTTGAGTTCAAATTGGGTGATATTGAACATATTCCACTTGATGATGAAATGTGCGATGTGGTTGTGAGTAATTGCGTTCTCAATCTTGTGCCGGACAAAGAAATAGCTTTTAATGAGATTCATCGTATTTTAAAACAGGGCGCACATTTTTGTGTCTCTGACATCGTGCTTGAAGGTCAAATTCCACCCGAATTGAAAAAATCAGCAGAAATGTATGCAGGCTGTGTCTCGGGTGCTTTACAGAAAAATGAATATCTAGATATTATTAAAAAAGTTGGATTCATAAACGTTGAAGTGAAAAATTCACGTGAAATTGTTTTACCCCAAAATTTGATTCAATCATTTATGGATGATGCACAATTCAAAATATATGATACAAGCAATATGGGCATTTATAGCATTACGGTGGTGGCTACGAAAAAATAATTTATTCTATTCAGATTACAACTTAATATCTAATGACCGTAGGCTTTCCAGAAGCTATTACTCTGGCATGGTTTAGTCGTATGATTAATTCGGATTTCACCCTTTTTAATGACCCATCCCCAAAACACAAAGATGTTAAAAATTACGGTTAATTCTCGCCGGAGTAATAATGATAATATTAACATCCTTTTGTTAATTCATAACTATTTCCCCTGAGGATAAATATATAAGTTCTCTTTACGTATGAATAGTCCTCATTATAATTTACTAAAATCAATGATTCCGTTGATTGATCTTCGATCGCCTAAAGAATTTGAAAAAGGTGCATTTCCTCAAAGTGTTAATTACCCCATATTAATGGATAATGAACGTGCTCAGGTTGGAAAAACATATAAACATCAAGGACGGGATGCAGCCATAGTGATGGGGCATACCTTGGTTTCCAACGAGATTAAAGAAAAACGAATTCATGAATGGAAATTATTTTTTCAATATTATCCAACAACAATGATTTATTGTGCACGAGGTGGTTTACGTTCACAAATTGCCCAAACTTGGCTACAAGAAAATGGGATAAATGTTGAACGGATAAAAGGTGGATTTAAACTATTAAGAAATACAGCGATTGAACTATTGGATTCAGCTGAAAAAGATAATAAAGAATGGATTATACTCGGTGGAAAAACAGGCACAGGAAAAACCGATATTTTGAATCAAATGAAATCTACTATTGACTTAGAACAATTAGCAAATCATCGTGGATCCGCATTTGGTAAAACCGATTCAGCCCAACCATCCCAAATCAATTTTGAACATTCTTTAGCCATTCACTATATGAACCACACTAGGGAAACATTATTTTTAGAGGATGAATCTCGGACAATTGGTCGTGTTGCCATCCCTAATAGTTGGTATCAACGAATGCGATTATCTAAATGGGTTTTAATTGATATTCCACTTGAGGAGCGTATCGCGAATATACAAATGGACTATATTGACAAACCTTTAAATACAGGTGTCCTAAAGACCGATTTACTATTATCCCTTCGTTCATCTTTATTTAAAATTCAGAAAAGGCTCGGGAATGAAGTATTTATCAGAATTCGTACAAAGATGGATAATGCATTTTTAAATCCAGAGTCTCATTCGCACCAAGATTGGATACATGATTTGCTAACCCTTTATTATGATCGATTATATGAATATCAAATAGCATCTAAAATGGATCGTTGTATTTATGAATCCAATTCAAAAGGTGTTTTGGGCTTTTTGTCAAATCTAGAATCATCCTAAAATTGAAGTAAACACCTTATCAATTATAATTAATTTCTAGAATGAATAAACCCTTAATAAAATCATTCTATTCAATTTTAATCATTCAAAGCATTCTTATTTCTCTGAGTATTGGGCAAAATCGAAAAGAACGCATTGTTCTTGATTTCTTAGATGCTCGTTTTTCGGGGGATGCAAAAATGGTAAAATCCCTTTCTTCGCGGGACTTTATTTATTTTAATACACCCTATGTTGGATTAGGCATTACCACAGAATGGAAACAGGATTCGCTAATTATTAAGGATATTTCTGAAGAAAGCCCAGCCTTTAATCAATTGCATCAAAAAGACCTTATTCTTGAAATAAATCATGCACTCGTTTCACAGCACAATTCGAGGACAGAAAATCCATTTAAGGGACCGATTGGGAAGTCTATCCAATTGGCTGTACAATCCAGCGATTCGTCCAATTTCACCGAGTACCAGGGTACACTAGCTCTTATTCAGGAAAAGCAGGATTTAGGTCAATTCTTAGACGATATTCAATCATTTGCTTCTTTATGGGAAATGTCTGAATTGCAAAATGTATTTTATTTTTCAAAAAGAAATAATATTGTTATATCCTATAATTGGATTGGAAATAAAGAAGGTGAATCTGTTCAATATACATTTTCTACCATTGAGATTTATGAAATAAATCCTATCAATAAAACAGTGAAATCGATTCAAAGTCAATGGTCAGAAAAACAGCTAATAGATCAAATTAAAGGTGCGCCTTAATTTCGTGAATCATTGCGTCATGCAAGTGGCCATTTGATATTAATATTTGATTATCATAAATTGAATAATTGCCACCGTCCATTCGCGTTATTTTTGCTCCAGCTTCTGAAGCAATGACTATTCCAGCTGCTGAATCCCATGGACTAAGATCAAATTCCCAATATGCGTCCACTTTACCACACGCAACATGACACATATCTACGGCAGCAGCTCCTAATCGACGAACACCTTGCGTTTTGTCCGTAAAGGATTTGAATAAATCCATATTCGTATTCCAATTCTTTCCATGTTCATACCCAAACCCGGTGACCAATAAAGATTGAATCAATTCAGGTGTAGTGCTGACGGATAGTGGCTCACCTTCAACAAAAGCTCCTTTTCCTTTAATGGCGGTATATAATTTAATCGTGGGCATTTCAACAACAACACCTATGGTTGGGATGCCATGAATAAGGACTCCAATCGATACAGCAAAAGCAGGGTATCCATGAACAAAATTCGTTGTCCCATCTAACGGATCTATGACCCACAACACATCAGACAATTGATCCTGCTTACCTGATTCTTCTGCTAAAATACTATGGGAAGGGAAATGGTCTTTAATGGTAGATATAATAATCGATTCGGCTGCACGATCAATTTCTGTAACCAAATCTGTTTTACCTTTGTGCTCACTGAGAATTTGTCGATCCATGGCGGGCATAATAATATTTACGGCCAATAGAGCTGCATCAATGGCAACAGATAAAATTTCATCTGTTGCCTGAGATGTAAGAGTGTCAGTCATTTACTTTACATAGGGAACATGATCTTGGTCAAAATAATCTTTCGTCATTTTTCTTAAAGCTGTCGAAAGTAAAATAATTGACAATAAGTTCGGGAAAGTCATAAACCCAAGCGCTGCATCTCCAAAAGCCCAAATAGCTTCTAATTCAGCAATACCACCCATAAATATAAATGCAACAAAAATCCAGCGATAGGTTGGAATGGCTTTTTCACCAAACAAATAAACCACAGACCGGTTACCGTAAAAGGACCAACTAATCGCGGTTGAAATAGCAAATAGTAATACAGAAATTGTTACAATTTTATCTCCATAAGAAAAGATCCATGATAATCCTTCTTTAAAAGCAAAAGATGTCAATAAACTGCTATTCAGTAATTCCATACCTTGATAAATACCCGTCTCCAATGCGAGAGTGACTTCGCCGACGGATTGAGCAGTAATATTGACGAAAAATTCCGTATGTTTCCATGCGCCCGTGGTAATGATAACTAATCCAGTTAATGTACAAATAACTAATGTATCAATAAAGGGACCTAACATTGCAACTGACCCTTCACGAATTGGATATTTAGTTTTAGCCGTTGAATGGGCAATTGCCGCACTTCCTTGGCCCGCTTCATTTGAATACAAACCTCGTTTAATTCCCCAAAGCATGGTTAACAAAATACCACCACCTGTTCCTGCAACAGCCGCAGGTGGATTAAAGGCCATTGTAAAAACCAATGATACACTTTCGGCGATTTTATCAAAATTCGACATGATAATAAGTGAAGCAGCAAAAACATAAATCAATGCCATAAAAGGAGCTAGAAAGCCTGTAACATGGCCAATTCGCTTAATGCCACCAATGATGACTGTTGCTACAATAACAGCCATTAAGAGTCCATTTATGACCTGTAAATATGAAACTTCAAACCCGGTCCAAACCACATGCTTCATGGTAAGGAAATGGCCTTCTCCGATGACCGCTGAAAATTCAGAATATATTTGATCAGAAACAGTGAAAGATTGAATCGCATTTCCTGTTGCGAAAGAACAAATAATGGCAAATGCGGCAAATGCAACTGCGAGCCAACGCCATTGTTTCCCTAAACCATTTTCAATGGTGTACATGGGGCCACCGGCTGTAGAACCATCTGGCTGTATTTCTCGATATTTTAACGCTAGAGCACTTTCTGCAAACTTTAAGGTTGTTCCAAAAAAGGCTGTAATCCACATCCAAAATAAAGCACCGGGTCCACCATAATAAATAGCCGTAGCGACACCAGCAATATTTCCAATCCCAACCGTGGCTGATAGGGCAGTGGTTAGAGCACGAAAATGGTTTAAATCACCTTCATCATCTGGATCATCGTATAACCCACGAGTAACATTAACGCCATGTTTAAAATAACGAATCTGGGGAAAGCTGAGCTTAATAGTGGCGAATATCCCTGTCCCCACAAGTGCAATAACCATAAAAGGTATCGCTCGCTCGGCAGGAAAAGACCAAACTGCTTCGAAAAAATGTAATCCAAACGCATAAATGAAAAAAGTAATAAGGGCAAATGCAATTATCCCAGCTTTGTTACGTTTCATGTGTATTCCTTTATAGTGTCGTTAAAAAGATTAGCGATATTAACAGAAGCAAATGAAATTGGCAATTTTGTTTTACAAGTCATTTTAGCTACATTACCCTTTACATGTTTAATCATTTATACCAAAAAGCCCCTTTAGGAATAATCGCAATCGGTTTCACGATTGGAACACTGGTCGGGATCGTATATTCATTCCCATGGATTTCTATCTTTTTCTTATTCTTTTTGAGTCTGTGTATAATCTTTATCTCCAAAAAGAATGTGGATTTATTATTTATTATTTTAATCGCATTTTCCCTTGGATGGCATCTTTCATCTGTTAAGCAATCGAAACTTAATCTAATGGATCAATTTGCAGATTCAATCCATCTTCAAAAAATAGATTATGCTGGATATGTACACTCTTTGAAAGATACAGAAAAAGGATGGAGAGCAAATGTTCTTTTAACGCATCTTAAAAGTGAAACGAGTGAGCTTAATCGAAATGATATTTCAATCTTTGTATATGGGAAAAAATCAACAAAAGTGACCATTGGCGATTCAATTTCCGGAAGTGGAACGTTTAAACAGTTCAGAGGAAAACGTAATCCCGGAGATTTCAATTTCCGATCATTCTTTATGAGAAAACATATTATAGGGAAAGTGTTTTCTGATAAAAAGTTTCCGCCTTCAATTATGCCAAATAATTCAACAACTCTTTCATCGATTCTAGAGCGAATTCGTCATTCCATAAAAACAATTTTCAACACTTATACGGATTCAGAAACAGGAGGGATGCTTACTGCGCTCATATTAGGAGAAAAATCCTATGTAGATGAAGATTTGCGCGAATCATTCGCAAAAACCGGTGTCATACATGTATTGGCTGTATCAGGTCTTCATGTAGGATATGTGTTACTCGTTTTGTCCCTATTAACATCCATATTGCGTATTCCATGGGGTTGGGATCGAGTTGTGATTATTTTAGGTTTATTCTTTTTCTGTCTATTAACAGGAATGAAACCCAGTGTTATACGAGCATCACTCATGGCTGGGTTATTTCTCATTTCTCCCGTCGTCAACCGAAGTTCTAACAATTGGAATATTATTGGAACTTCAGCGATTATATTATTGATCTATAATCCACATTCATTACTTGATTTAGGATTTTTATTAAGTTTCTCCGCCGTGATTTCCATTATCTATTTTTATCAATATTTTGAATTGCATTTACCCGATGCGATTAATCCGAGTAAAAAAGAAAATCAAATAATAAAATTTGCATTAGGTCTTTTTCTCGTCTCGATTGCCGCACAAATGGGAACTTTGCCCATCACAGCCTATACGTTTGGACAAGCGCCCCTTATATCCTCTATCGCGAATGTATTTATTGTTCCATTGATTGGTCTTTTAGTGGCATTAGGCTTTGCTATTATAGGGTTTGCGTGGTTGCCTTTTTTCCCAGATTGGCTGGGAGAGTCGGCTTGGGCGTTGCAGTGGATCATAAAAAAGATTGCGCAAATATTTGCATCCTTTCCATTGGCAACGATACAACTCAGTTCAATCGGGTTTATTGACATATTACTTTATATCTTTATTACATCAACATTTTTATTCATGATTCATACAACGCATAAAAAATTGGCTATTTGGGCATTGTTCATTTCTCTAAATCTACTTGTTTGGCCTCAAGCACTCAAACAAACGAATATAACCGATATAGTCTTTTTAGATGTAGGGCAAGGAGATGGTGCTTTAATTCGATTTCCCGATGGTAAAACAATGTTAATCGATGCGGGTTATCGCTCCAGGAGAGAAGATATGGGCGAAAGAGTTGTTCTCCCCGTATTAAACCATTTTGGGATTGAAAAGATTAATTGGCTTGTTATGAGTCATCCGCATTCTGATCACATTGGCGGAATTGAATCTATACTTAAAACAGTTAAAGTTGATACAGTTCTAGATACTTACATTGATTATCATTCGTGGACATATCAACAATTAATTAAACTATTTAAAGAAAAGAATATTACTCGATTGACACCATCGCCAGGAGAAATAAAAACATTTAGCCCAGGAATATATGCTCTATTTTATTCCCCTGATTCAATTTATGCCAATGCTCAATCAAATGTAAATAATGCCAGCATTGTGTTTAATCTTATGATTGGTGAAAAATCACTCCTATTTACAGGTGATTTAGAAATGGAAGGAGATCATATTTTATCCCAATTTGGTTCCTACTTAAAGTCTGATATTCTCAAAGTAGCGCATCATGGCAGTATTACCAGTTCTACTCCGCAGTTTTTAAAAGAAGTTCAGCCGAAATATGCTATCGTTTCTGTAGGAGAAGGAAATAAATTTCGCCACCCATCAGCCACTGTAATGGATCGATTAACGGATTTTAATATTCAAATCAAGCGAACAGATTTATTAGGTGCGGTATGGTTTAAAACAAATGGAATAGATATGTGGGAATATAAATGGAAATAATTGCTGGAGTTGATGAAGCGGGTCGTGGACCTTTGGCTGGCCCCGTCGTGGCATCGGCTGTTATTTTGCCAAATAATCATACGATTGAAGGGTTGCGGGATTCAAAAAAACTAACACCGAAAAAAAGATCTCTTTTATTTGATCTTATTCAAGAGCAAGCTATTTCAATCGGTGTGGGAATTGTTGATTCTAAAGAGATTGACAAAATCAATATTTTGCAGGCCACCTTTAAAGCGATGAAAATTGCCCTTGGACACTTAAAACAAAAGCCAAGTAAAGCACTCATAGATGGATTCCCTTTGCCAAATCAAGTCATTCCGAATGAAGGCATTGTGGGGGGCGATGATTTAGTAGATGTCATTAAAGCAGCGAGTATTATTGCAAAAGTGACACGAGATAGAATGATGGAAGAATATGCCATTATTTTTCCCGAATATGGATTTGAGAAGCATAAAGGATATGGTACAAAACAACATATAGAAGCTCTAGATAAGTATAAATCCACTCCCATACATCGAAAATCATTTTCTCCCGTAAAAAAATCAATGCCAACGATGACTTGGTTAAATGAAAAATCAAAAGTGGGTTGGCTCGGGGAAAAAATGGCTGCTTTATACTTGAAAAATAAAGGATATTCGATATTAGAAATGAATAGAAACTGTCCTCCACATGGCGAAATCGATATTATTGCTCAATTAAATAATTGTATTCATTTTATTGAAGTAAAGTCCGGATTAAAAGATTCTGAAAATCACTTAATGGAAAAATTTACATCTGTAAAATTAAATCGCTTATACAATGCTATACAGTTTTATCAAAAGGAACAAAAGATTGTGAATGATGTACAACTAGACGCAATGACAGTAAAATTTCAAAAGGGTGGACCAAAAATAAAATATTTTCCCGCCATCTCTCTAGACTGATTCCCTAAATTCGCCACCTTATTATGTCACAAAAACAAAAGATTATAAATGAAATCAAAGCAATTGGAATAATTGTTACAGTTGCCTTACTCATTAAAGTTACCGTGCTCGAGGCTTATATAGTACCAACGGGAAGTATGGAAAATACCATTATGACAGGTGATTTCCTGATTGGTTCACGATTTGTCTATGGAATGAGAACACCTGACTGGATTGGCATTCCTTACACGGATAAAGGTTTTTTCATTCCTTATGTAAAATTCCCCGCATTTAAAATCCCTGAAAAAGGGGATGTACTCATTTTCAAATATCCTCGCGATCAATTTGTAAAATATGTAAAAAGATGTGTGGGAGGTCCAGGCGATACTCTTTTAGTTGAAGCAAAAAAAGTATACATAAATGGGGAAGAGTTAGCCTTATCAGAAAATGGCAAATTTCTATATCCTACATTACCCGATAGTTATCGTCAGCAAGAAATTTTCCTTAGTTCAGCCATTAATAAAAATAAAGATTTCCTCGGTCCGATTATTATTCCTAAAAAAGGGGATATATATACTCTCGATGAAAATACACATTGGCGACATTTATTACCGCTCATGATGATGGAAGGGCACCAGGTTACACTTGTAAGTTCTGAAAAGACATTTACATTTACATTGCAAGACCCGAATGAATTATATCGCAGGAAAGAAGATAAAGCTGTTTTTGACGATTATTTTCCAAATGGAAAATTATTAACACCTTGGTCCAATTCTGTGAAAGATGCTCATTTTCAATATTTATATATTGACGGAAAACCCATATCAGAATGGACGACTTACGAATTAACTCAAAATTATTATTGGGCTATGGGTGACAATAGAGATGACAGTCTAGATTCACGATATTGGGGCTTTATTGGCGAAAATTATGTTTTGGGTGAAGCCTTATTTATTTATTTTTCTTTAGATATATTTAATACGTGGCTTCCTAGGCTTGATCGTATAGGCACTGTCATTCAATAAAGAAATGAAACTTTATTCATTTCTAGTTCTTCTTTCTGTCCAATTTTCCTTTTGCCCAGAACCACCCAGAATGGTTCGATACTTCTCATATACTGGTTCTCAAAAAGAAGCGACATCTAACATGAAACACTTTTTAGAAAATAAAGGTTTTTTCATAGAACATTATGCTCCTGAAGCGGGATATATACTTACAAAACCTATCGAGACGGAAGTAAATCTGAGTCGTTACAAATATCAGTTTTCAGTCCAAGTTGAAGATAAAGTCAAATTTTATATAATTTCATCGAGAGAAATTCTTACTCGAGGATCTGAAGTTGCTATCGGCGGAGGTACATTTGATCAAAAACAAAAAATGGATAAACTACCTTACAAGGTACAGAAAGCCCTTTTTTCACAATTTGTAGCATCATTGGATAGCGTTGGATTCCATTTAATAGAATCTTAATAATTGGTCAAGATATTGATTGCCGATTACGTTAAGTTTTATTCAAATTCCAAACCCTAATTAGTAGAACTTAATAGTAATTTAATTAAAGATTGTTATGAGCATTAATTTCGACAACAAAGAATCCCGCGTTGATTATTTAACAGGGAAGTTTACCGACCTTCTGGATGGTATAAATGGTTCATATGGGCAAGCCCTTATTGATGAACTTATGAATCGCTTAGACCAAACGATCATTGATTTCAATGATGAAGTTGAACAAATGATGGATGAATTAAAAGGGAATGGCGATAAACGCTCCCAATTACTTCACTCAATTATTAGTTCAGAAAAAAATCCAGGAGTAGCAGCTAAACCTAGTACCGAAGAAGAATCTGTTGAGCCATCTTCAGAAAGTACCGCGGAATTAAGTGATTGGGAAAAAAGGCTAGAAGCATTAGATAAATAGATATTTGAGGGAAAAATGAACGTTAAAGATAAAATTGTTTTCGGATTATTAATCATCTTAATAGCAGGTGCTGGGTATTTCCAATACTTATCCACTGAATTGAACAAACGGATGGATGTGTTGAATGAACAAGATAAAGCACATGTTGATGTGGTTCATCAAGAATTTCGCGAAGATTTACGCAAATTAAATCTCCAATTCATTGGCCGCGGAAAACATGTACGCCAAGCACAAAAAGACATTATAACCAATACAGAACTCATACAAGCGATGACTGATTCACTGGCAAGTCTCATAGATGACGTGAATTACGCCTTAAATGAATTAGATCGTGATGTGCAAAAACGTTTCAGAAATGTTGAAAATGATATTGCGGATGTTTCGGATGATTTACGAAGCCATAAATCGAGATCTAAACGTCAAGTGTCTGACATTGAACAAAATGTTAAATCCATTGATGGACGCGTAATAGAATTAGAAGAATTACCCGTCATTCAAAAAGACAAAGCAAAACTAGCTGAGGGTAAATAACCTATTTCTCACATTAAATTAGTTTAAAAAAAGGCTGAATTTTTATTCAGCCTTTTTTTTTATTTATTTAGTTTACCCTAAATTCAAAGCAAGCAATATGAATCCAATAATACAATTCCATCCAGCACATGTTTAAAGGAAAAGCTCTATTCATTAGTTATTTTATAAGCCTACTGGTTATTGGCACAGGTGGTTTTTATTTTATCGGTGGGGATGATTGGACTATCATAGATAGTATTTATATGACTTTTCTAACCTTATCTACCGTCGGATTCAATGAAGTGCATCCGTTAACAGATGCAGGTCAAATTTGGGTGATTATTCTCATTATATTTGGCGTAACAGGCGTAGGGATATTATTATCAAATCTTGGGGACATTTTATCTCAATTTGGAGATTATAGGAGTAAAAAGATGGAAAATAAAATTAACAGAATAAAAAATCACTTTATTATTTTCGGGTACGGCAGAATGGGAGCTGTCATTGCAAAAGAATTATCGGATAAGAAAATTCCCTTTATTGTTGTTGAGAAAAATGTGCAAAAAATAGACATTATGGTCAAAAATAATATTTTATGCTTACATGGAGATGCAACACTTGATGAGACGCTCATAAAAGCTCGATTAGAATATTCGTCTGGAATTGCAGTTGTACTAGATACAGATCAGGATAATTTGTTTGTTACCATGTCTATACGTACCCTTAACCCTGATGTATTTTTATTAAGTCGCTGTAGCAAAGAAGTCAATCATGCTAAAATTAGGAGAGCAGGGGCGAATAAGGTTGTTAATCCATATACGGCCGGCGGACATCGTATTGCGGAAATGCTTTTGTCGCCTTTTATCGAGGATTCTGTTTCGGTTGTCTCCCAATCACATCAACATGTTGATTTAAGTTTGGATGAAATTTCTTTATCTCAATTAACCCAGTTTGATGGTGTGTCAATCAAGGATAGTCAATTAAGGGAAAAGTATAACCTAATTATTGTTGGTATTATTGATTCTTCAGGGAATTCAACCATTAATCCGGCACCCGATACAATTCTAAAGAATGAGAATAGTATACTATTAATGGGGAATAAAGAGAATATGGACAGATTTAAAAAGAAAAAACTAAAGAAGTAAATTGCGTATAATATATATTATGTATAATTATATTTTATTTAACAACAAGGTTTATAATACGTCCAGGAACATATATTTCCTTAACAATAGTCTTTCCTTCGACTAATTCTACGATTCTGTCTGTATTTTTCGCTTTATTTAATATACCTTCTTTTGATTCTGATTGAAGGTTAACCGATATATTAACCCGCACCTTACCATTAATTTGTACAGGAATATTCGTTTCATTATCTTGAATTTTATTTTCATCCCATTGCGGCCAAGCTAATTCTGTTATAACAGTTTGATTCCCACGCATTTCATTTATTTCTTCTGTTATATGCGGTGCAAATGGATTCAATATCACTAAAAGTTGATCTAGCAAAGATCCGCTAATTGATTCGAGTGTAATTAAATGATTTGTTAATATCATTAATTGAGAAATAGCTGTATTAAAATGCAAAACTTGCAAATCATCCGTTACTTTTTTTATCGTTTGATGAAATAATATTTCAGTTTTTGAATCATCTAAAGTTTTAGAATCGCCGTTACCATGCTTTATGTATAATTTCCATATTTTTTGTAAAAACCGATTGCAACCTTGCAACCCAGTTGTGCTCCACGGTTTTGCTTTATCCAATGGCCCCATAAACATTTCATATAAACGGAATGAGTCGGCGCCAAATTCTTCAACCACGTCATCCGGATTAATCACATTTCCTTTGGATTTGCTCATTTTTTGTCCATCTTCACCTTGAATCATGCCTTGATTAAACAACTTTTGAAATGGCTCTCTCGTCGATACAACGCCAATATCATGCAATACATGATGCCAGAACCGCGAATACAGTAAATGCAAAACAGCATGCTCTACCCCACCAACATATAAATCCACTGGCATCCAATATTTTTCAGCTTCTTCTCCCCAGGATTTATTCATATTTCGTGGGTCAACATACCTTAAATAATACCAACAAGATCCAGCCCACTGTGGCATGGTATTTGTCTCTCTCAAACCATTAGGCGTTTCAACCCAGTTTGTAATATTGGCTAATGGAGATTCGCCTGTTCCTGCGGGTTCGTATTTTTCCACTTCCGGCAATAATAGGGGTAATTCACTTTCAGGAATCGCTTCGGGACCATTTTCACCATGAATAATTGGCATAGGTTCTCCCCAATATCTTTGACGAGAAAACAGCCAATCTCTCAACTTATATTGTATCGATGATTCCCCTTTTTCATTTGTCACTAACCATTGGATAGTTTCAGAAATAGCGTCAGTTACTTTTTTCCCATTTAAATCAAGCCCAAAATCATTGAATGAATTAACCAATTTACCATCTTGGTTGTCTGTGAAAGCTTCAATCGACAAATCGCCACCTGAGACGACTTCCCGTATAGTTAAACTGAATTCTTTTGCAAATTCATAATCCCGTTGATCATGACCCGGAACAGCCATAATAGCACCCGTTCCGTATGACATTAAAACGTAATCAGAAATCCAAATTGGAATTTCTTCATTATTGACCGGATTTATAGCATAAGCACCTAGAAAAATACCCGTTTTATCCTTAGCTAACTCTCCCCTGTCTAATTCTGATTTTTTACTTGCGGATTCGATGTAATTTTCAATTTCATTTTTAATGGATGAATCCATAAGCTTTTCTACAAAAGGATGTTCAGGAGCTAGAACCATATAAGTTGCACCGAATAATGTATCGGGTCTAGTTGTATATACAGTAATACTTTCATTTATAGATGGTAGATTAAAGCTAACCTTTGCGCCTTCTGATCGTCCAATCCAATTCCGTTGTAATTCTTTTACACTTTCCGGCCAATCTAAATCATCTAATCCAGCTAAAAGTGATTCTGCATAATCAGTAATTTTCAACATCCATTGTCTCATGGGTACTCGAAAGACAGGATGACCTCCAATTTCTGATTTACCATCAATCACTTCTTCATTCGCGAGGACTGCTTTGAGTTCGGGACACCAATTCACAGGCACTTTTGCTTCGTAAGCGAGTCCTTTTTTAAATAGTTTTAAGAATATCCATTGCGTCCATTTGTAATAATCTGGATCAGTTGTATTAACTTCCCTATCCCAATCATAAGAAAGACCTAACATTTTTAACTGTGTTCGGTATCGGTTAATATTCTTTGCTGTTGTTTTAGCTGGATGAGTTCCAGTCTTAATGGCATATTGTTCCGCAGGAAGCCCAAAAGCGTCCCAACCGATAGGATGTAGTACATTGTAGCCTTGAAGGCGTTTAAACCGTGAATATATGTCCGTTGCTGTATATCCTAATGGATGCCCAACATGTAGGCCGGCGCCCGATGGATATGGGAACATATCCAAAATATATAATTTTTCTTTATCGTGGTCTATTTCAGCTTTAAAGGTTTTATTCGATTCCCAATAAGCCTGCCACTTCTTTTCTATATCTATATGATTGTATTGCATAAAAAATGGGGCGAGAAATTAATTCCACGCCCCGGATAATTAAACGGTGTTTTTTCTTTTTTTACAAACTGAATGAAAGTCCAATCGATAATGCAGTGTCAGTATCTTTATAGTATTTGGAATCATCATCATAAATAGGCAAATAATCGTCTAGATCTTCATCATATTCATAGTCAGTAATAACCCAATTATCTTCTGAACGAAGAACGGGTGTATTTTTATATCGACTAATGAATTTATGTGTAAATGAAAAATCAATTGTAAGAGATTCTTCAAATGTTTCAATGGATAGTGTTAACTCATTTTCCCATAAATAATCCTTGAAATCAGAAATCTTAGGTTTCCAATACGTTCGATAATCAATTACGGCACCACCATCATGTAATTTAATTTTTACTTTAGGGCGGACAGATAGACGTGGAAAAGTCATAACAGAATCAATTTCTTCTTCAATTTCATCATTCCATATTGAAGTTGTTTCATTTTCGTATAAAGCGGCCGCACTTACAGAAAAGATTTTCCCAAATCGTTGCTTTGCGCCTAAACCAAAATTAGTTCGATTTTTCAATCCAATGGAAATATCAGCGGATTGATCCCCAAATAAAAATGGTGAAAATACTCCATTTGCCATCCAATCAAATTGAATATGAGCCCCATAATCATTTGCATATTCTTCACCACTTAATGTTGCTTTATTCGCATTAAAAGACATCATGAATTCCGTATCTTTAAATGATCCAATGTCACCATTTAGTGAAAAACTCCATCCACCCGAAATTGAAACATGGTCTGTGTTTCCAGATTCTTGATCAAAAGCGAATGTAAAATCATTATATATTTCTGTCATCGACTCTTCTTCAACATCTGTGCTATCTTGGGCAAATGTCAATCCATTTAATAAAATGATAAAAACTGAAATGTATTTTAGCATGGTGTCTTCCTGATCCAATATGGTTGTTTAAAAAAAAAGGCGCAACACTGTTACGCCCCTTTTTATGTTTTATGAAGAAATTAGTTACCTGAACCTTTTTTCTTTTTCTTTCCCCATTTCCACTTTTTTTTCTTCTTTTTCTTCTTCTTCTTTTTGCCATCTTCCATTGCAAAAAGTGCATCTTCGGAAGAATCCTGTTGGATAGCCATTTCAGCTTTTACATCTGTATTCGTTACAGTTGTGTTTGCTGGAACTGCTGAAAGCATAGAAAAAGCCATGACAAATGTGATAAACATTTTAAATAAACGTGTCATTGTGATTCCTTTGTTTTATTCGTTTTGGTTAACCATGAACAGCCAAAATTGATCGACTAGTCGATAGAATGTTATCGGTAAAGACAATACCTTGTCAAGAATTAAATCCATTATTATTTATTCTAACCCATTGCCCAAACTCATATCTTACTTGTCATTCAAATTCAATATTTCATCCTTTTAATATTTATCATACCTTTCGCTCCTAAATTATTGGAACAAATATCATATTTGTACATAATACAATCTTAATTCTATTGGAGGTATTGATTGATTAAAGTAGATAATCTATCCAAATCTTATGGTTCTATAGAAGCGGTAAAATCACTCAGTTTCGAAATAAATGACGGTGAAATTGTCGGTTTTCTTGGAGCAAATGGTGCTGGAAAAAGTACAACATTAAAAGTAATGACAGGATTTTTACGCCCCACATCCGGAAACGTGTATGTAGATGATTTAAACATTTTAGATCATGAGCGTGAAATTCAAAAACGGATTGGGTATTTACCTGAATTAAATCCATTATACGTGGATATGAAAGTTTTTGATTTATTGAAATTTCATGCAACCATTCGGGGCATGACGGACAAACAATTTAAAACAGCTCTAGAACGCGTCGTTCATGATTGCGGCTTGAGTGGTGTTATTCATCGAACTGTAGGTGATTGTTCGAAAGGATTTAAACAGCGCATCGGTTTAGCCGTAGCTATGATTCACGATCCTGAAATTTTGATTTTGGACGAACCTGTTACCGGTTTAGATCCGAACCAAATTGTTGAAATCAGACAGTTAATCAAACAATTAGGTAAAGAAAAATTGGTTATTATGTCGAGCCATATTTTACAAGAAATCCAAGCAACTGTGGATAAAATCATTATTATTAATAATGGTGAACTCGTAGCAGAAGGATCGAGTGAAGAATTAATTGCAAGTGCTCAAGGTTTAGCTCAATTAACATTAGAAATCCAAGATGCAGATGAAAATGCCATTCAAGAAATGAAAGCATTTATCCCTTCCCTATCAATCCATACTTTAGAGTCGTCAGAGAAAAGTTCTTTCGTTACACTTGAATACGCAAATACGTCTGATCCACGGAAAGAAATATTTGATTATGCGGTGAAGAATCAATGGTCTATTTTAGAAATGAGCCAATCAAAAACTAATTTGGAAGATGTATTCAGAAGTTTAACCCAAAAAGGAGATCAAGGAAATGCGTAATACCTTTGTTATCTTTCAGAAAGAGTTGAAATCCTTTTTCAACAGTCCAATGGCTTATATTTTCCTTGTGATTTTTGCCCTTGTGACGGGTTATTTTTTTACGAATACATTTTTCCTATACAATCAGTCGGATATGAGAGCTTTGTTTAGTATTGTGCCGTTGGTTTATTTGTTTTTTATTCCTGCTGTTACTATGGGTTTAATTGCAAAGGAAAAAAGTGTGGGAACCATCGAAACAATTTCTACCCTTCCTATCCAAGATAGAGATGTCGTTTTAGGGAAATTTCTAGCTGGATATTCGTTAATCATAATTGGATTGCTGGTAACGGTTATTCATTATATTACACTCACATTTGTTGGAACCAATGTGGATCATGGTGCGGTTTTAAGTGGCTATTTTGGATTAGTTTTACTTGGAGGTGTTTATTCATCTGTTGGAGTCTTCTCCAGTAGTTTAACCGAAAATAGCGTCGTTGCTTTCATTATTGGTGTATTTATTGTACTCGTTTTCTTTCTCTTAGATAAAACACTTATTTTTGTCCCGGATGCCTTAGCGGGATTTGTGCAATACTTAAGTGTAGATTTTCATTTATCCAATATGAGTCGTGGTGTCATTGATACGCGTAATTTGGTCTATTTTGGATCTGTTATTGGTTTCTTTCTTTTTTTAACAACACGTGTTGTAGAATCTAGGAAGTGGGGTTAATCATGTTAGCAAAAAATAAGCAATCATTTATTACATATACAGTCATTGTCCTTATTGGATTAACACTGTTGAATCTCATTTCTCGAAACAAATTTCATCGAATCGATTTAACGGAAAATAAAATATTTTCACTGTCGGAGTCGAGTAAAAACATTGTTTCTGACATTGATGATTTATTAACCATGAAAGTGTATTTTTCTGATAATCTTCCCAATGAGCTTGGAAATACGCGACGTTATCTTCAAGATATATTAGAAGAATATTCTGCTGTTTCTGATGGAAATATACGATTTGTATTTCATGATCCAGAATCCAATGAAAATCTCGAGGAACAAGCAAGGAAAGATGGCATTCAACCCGTTCAAATGCAAGTTGTAGAGAATGATAAGCTTGAAATAAAACGTGTATATATGGGAATGGTTTTACTTTATGAAGATAAAAAAGAAACATTACCCGTTATTCAAACAACCACTGGTTTGGAATATGAATTAACCACAAAAATTAAAAATTTAGTGGCAACGGAAAAATTATCTATCGGAATGGTATCATTAGGCAGTTCAGAAATAGTGAATGATAATCTCAAACTTCAATTAGGACGACATTATACCATTAAAGATGTGGATATGAGTCGGCCTATTCCAGAAGATATTTCAGCTTTGCTTGTCAATGGAACTGTTGATTCAGTGGATGAAAATGTGTTGACACAGTTTGACTTATTCCTTAGTACGGGGAAAGGAATTTTTGTTGCTCAAAATGGTGTTTCAACAGACATTCAAACACAACAAGCTTCAATCATTGAATCAAATATTTTCACTTTTTTGCAAAAATACGGATTAAAAGTTGAAATGAATTTGGCTATGGATAAACGAGCTGGACGAGTCAGTGTCCAACAACAAATGGGCATGTTTCGGATGAATGTTCCTATGGAATATCCCTTTATTCCTATTATTCAAAATTTCAACAAAAATGAATCGGTTGTTTCTGGCTTAGAAGCGCTCCAAGTTGTTTTCCCTAGTGAAATTACGATTGATACAAGTTTTTCTGATTGGGTGGCTGGTGTAAATGAATTATTTACCACATCCAATAGATCTGGGATTATGGAAGCCCCATTTCAAATTCATCCAGATCCAAAAGTGAATCCACAAATTCAAATGTTAAATCAAAATGAAATCATTGTGGCAGCTACATCGAAACTCACTTCTGGCGGGGAATTAATGCTTATTGCTGATTCAAAATTCTTAACAGATGAAGGGGGTGGCGGAAGCGGTGAAAATGGAATTTTTATTCTAAATGCTGTGGATTATTTAGCCGGAGACCAAGGGTTAATTGCATTACGTTCTCGTGAAATAACCAATCGCCCACTTGAAGAATTGGACGATGATACACGGATTCGTTGGAAATGGATTAATATTTTGCTTCCTTCTCTCCTTGTCATTGGCGTTGGATTATTACACATGAGAAGAGAAAAAAATAGAGCAGATATATTGAGGCAGATTTATGACTAAAACATTACAATACAGTTTAGGAATTTTAGCCGTTTTAGCCGTGTTATTCCTTGTGAATCAAATGAGCCAAAACAAATTTGAAGTATCATCCGATAGAATCTTTACGGGTGATGAAGAAGCCATCGCTAAAATTGTCATTAAAGAGAAAGATCAATCAATAACATTGGTTAAAACTGACTCAACCTGGTCCATTATGGATATTGACACTTTGGTTATGAAAGATCATCAAATCAAAAATTTCTTCGATAAAGTGGTATCATTGGAAAAAGAAATTCTCATATCTAAGAATCCTGAAAAATGGAAGAAATTCAATGTGGATGATTCCACAGGGAAATGGTTCATTTTTATGGATGCGAGTGAAAATAGTCTCGGTGAATTCGTCATTGGACAAGGACAAGATTATAGTCGAAATTTCATTCGTATCGGGGATAAACCTGAAGTATATCGCACCAATACAAATGTGCAATATTTATTGAATACAAAAGCGACATTTTGGGGGAAAGTTCCCCCTAAACCGGCTATTTTAGATACCCTTAGTCCAACTACGCCTTAGAAAAATCAAATAATTTTGGCAAAACCTGTCCCGCAGGTTCTCGATATACTTCATCGAATAAATAGGATAATTCTGTTTTTTCTGGATTGATTTCAATACAATGCGCTCCACCCTTTTTGGCTAATTGCTGAAATCCTGCTGCGGGCCACACGACTCCTGAAGTACCAATAGAAATAAATAAATCACATTGAGAAATCACTTCTGTAGCTTGAAGGATGGTTGATTCATTTAATGGATCTTCAAACCAAATAATATCGGGTCTTAACCATTCGCCACAGGAACATTTTTTGTTCGTATAATTGCCTTCTTCTAAATCTTCAAATATTTTTCCTTCTTTGTCACATCTCATACGCCATAGACTGCCATGTAATTCGATCACATCCTGTGAACCAGCACGTTGATGCATTCCATCAATATTTTGAGTAACAATGGATGTATTTTGCTGTTCTTTTTGTATCGCTGATATTATATCATGCCCGACATGTGGTTCGCACTTTAGCGCTTCAATTCGGCTTATTTCATGAAAATCCATAACAAGGTCAGGGTTTCGAATAAAAGCGGTCTGACAGGCATAATTTTCCCATTTATATTCATGCCAAATACCTCCGCGACCTCTGTAGGTTGGCACCCCAGATTCTGCTGACATTCCGGCTCCTGTAAAAAAGACACTTTTTTTATATTGTTTCAGGTTTTTCGCCACCTACAAAACTACTGATTTATATTGAAAAAACATCTATTTAGAGAGATGACTGCATCGTCTATTAAAAATAGACTCTTAATGTTTCGTCATTTAAAGTTTAATTGGACATGGGCAATAATAGCTTCTGTCATTGCGAGGAACAAAGTGACGTGGCAATCTCGTTTTTTAATGTCAAGCGGGACACCCATATCGCCTTTAAAAAAGGCTTCTCGCAATGACAATTTTTTTGGGTTCGATTCATGCATAATTATATCTCATCCAGAAAATAAGTATCCATCTCCCCTTTATTTTTGAGATGGACTTTTTCCCTAAATGTAACTTGTGCACTTTTTGGTAAAAATTGTTTTGTATTCTCTGAGATCTGGATCTTTCCCGGTTCACTGGCACTTTCAAGCCTGGCAGCGACATTGACTGTGTCGCCCCAAATATCAAAATTATTTCCTGTATTGCCTGCAATAATTGATCCAGTATTAATCCCGATTCTAATATCCCAGGCATCTTTACCTAATGCTTCTTGTTGTACACTCATTCCTTTAACATAATTTATCATTTCTTTTGCTGCTTTACAGACTAGAACAGCATGGTCTGAATCTTTATCCGGCACACCGCCAATGGCCATGTAAGCATCACCAATCGTTTTGATTTTCTTTAATCCAAAGCGTTCCATGATTTGATCAAATCCATTAAAATAGGAAGATAATATTTCAAGCAATTCACCCGGTTGTAAGCTTTCTGTTTTTTTTGTGAATCCTGCAAAATCCGAGAATAAAACTGTCGCACATGAATAATAGTCTCCTGTCACTTTTAATGTTTCCTTATTATCTATTAAAGGGACAGGAGCAGGTCTCGTATCTAATAATTCAACAAATTGATCGGCTAACAATCTTAAACCATCTAACTGTTCATGAGATATGGATCTCGGTTCTTCGTCCATGACACAAAATGATCCTAGAATAAATCCATTTTTACTGACAATCGGACTCCCTGCATAAAATTTGGGAAAACTGCCACCGCCGGCTTCTGCCATTTTTTTCGTTCGTTCATCCACTGAACAATCTTCTATGACAAGTGGTTCACAATTATTATTAATAACAAACTGGCAGGTGGTTAAACCACGAGGAATTTCTCGACTCATATAGGATAAAACAGAATTTTTACCGTAATCTACTTTACAGTGCTGGGTATCTTTATCAATAATATTGATCCACGCTTGTGGACATTCTGTGAGATAAGATGCTAAACGGGGCAGAGACGAAAATCGTTGATCCTTTCTAATTTCCTGATTCACAATTCCAAGAGATTCCAAATCAGTTAGACGATCGGATTCATTTTCTAAAATGGGCGCAGGTTGGTGTCCCAGGTCTTCTGCCTTTTTGGACATATAGTCCCAGATTTTTCTTTGAATGATATTCATTTAGATTAGACGCTAGTTATTGAAAAATGTCGATAACTACAATAGTGGCTAATTTTCTTTCTTCTGTGGACATACTTTTAACCCTTTCGATACAATTCGCCGTCAGGATATACCCGTAAGCAATTATAGAGGGTGCCATGCTGACTAAAATCTTTATTGAATGAGTCATCTTCCCATCCTTAGGAATAATTTAGGGAAACAATAAGTTATATATTATAATTATTTCATTCCTGGTTTATACGCTTGTTCGAGATTTTTTAGAATATCATCTAATTCCATCCAAACCGGTTTCATTTTTTCTTGAGAGAATAAAAGGGATTGATCATTATAATGTTCGGATAAACTATCCTGCCTTGCCGAACCAAAAGTATTGATACTTTCAGCGCTTATATTTCCATCTGGATCCCATTCTACCATTTGAAAATAGCAATCACCTGAATATCCAATTAATTGATCCTTTTCCCATTTGGAATAGATGGCTCGAACAATATCGGGGCCGCCACTCAAAGGATAGGAAACATTTCCTCGGACTAATCTTTGAACATCACCGAGAGCAACATCCAACTTTCCGTAATGTGTCATTAGTCGACTAATAGCTATGTCCATTCTTTTTAGAATTTTATCATAATTATAAGTGTATTTATCTTTATCAAATTTGAGTTTAAATGTCATTATTGCAAGAGCTGCATATGAATTATGTGCATCTACCTTCAAATTCCAATTTTTTATCATATTTATTGCTTCATGATTTTGCGAATTCTTGCTTAAGTATTCTGTCACAAATCTATCTCTAACTTCAGACATAAGAGACTTTTCCGAATAAGATAAATCATATTTGTAATTATAAAAGTCTTCTTTCGAAATGGATGAATCGATACCAAATGTTTCTAACATTCTAAGAGCTCTATTCGTTTGATGCGTTTCAACACCAGAAGCAGTTGTTATATTTGATGAAATATCTGATAATTCCCCCGTAGCCATAAAAGGATTACTATTCCCATTTTGAAAAAACCCTGATGGTGGATTGGTTGTCTGCGGTAAATCATCAAATGTAAGATAATTCGTCCATAAGGTTTGACTCGTATTTCCAGGGACGATTGATTCCCAATCAAAACCCATCTTTCGATCAGGAATTGCGCCATTATAAATATAAAATATATTTCCACTTTTATCGGCATATCCTGTATTAAACATGGGAATGGCACAAGAAGACATAGCCGATTTGAATTCTGCTAGATTGGTTGCCTTATTCATACGATACCATTCTGTTAAAATATTTAATTCGTCCATTCTAGCCCATTTTATTGCAAAAGTTCCTTGATCGGTTTTAATGACCGGTCCGTGGACAGAATGATATAAATCGCGTTTAAATGTCCAAGAAAATGGACCCCAAAGTTTTACCTTTATGGGTACGATTGTTTTACCGAATGATTTCCATTCCCCATCAAAATAATATTCATTTTCATTTTCCGGATGTATGTCTAATGCATAAACATCAATTAAATCTGGACTATTAACCGTATGTGACCATCCCAAATTATCGTTATGTCCAATAAGTACGACTGGTGAACCAGGGAAAAGGCCACCGACCATGTTCCATCCTTCTTCACTATGCAAATGCACTTCATACCAAGAAGTTGGCCCAGACCACGGTTGGTGAGTATTAACCATTAGACGCGTAAATCCATCATCCGATCTATCCGGATTGACTGCTACCACATTACTTGCTACCATGTCAATGTTCCAAGGAAATGTGTTTAATCCTGAATCCAACAATAAAGATAAATCTTTATTTTTCTTTTTCATTATTTTTTTTATGGCGTTATCTAAACCAAACATGAGCGGTGTACGATGGAGAAAACCTGCAATGATGTCCTTACCACTTATTGGATATATATCTGATATAACTTCATTGGGATGCATTTTCGCATAATGATTGACACCATCTGCATATGCTTCACATATGGCTCTTACTTCGGATGGCACTTTTTCAAGGTAACCCCTATTTACATGTTTCCAAATGGACGAAAATGCGACATAATAATCATTTACGCCAGCATCTTTCCCATAAACGGATGCTAACCGTCCTCGTGTAGCAAGTAAAATATCCTGAATAGTTTTAAAATCATCTTCAGAATGCGCCCAGGCGAGTCCATAAGCAACATCTGCGTCTGTAACGCCAAATATGTGTGGAACACCCCATGTATCGCGATATATGGTTACATCATAATTATAATCACTTTCAAATTGTCCAGAGTATGATGAACAATGAGAAAACAGGAGACTCATAATTAGAACGAGATAAAGATGTTTCTTTCGGCACTCCATGCAATCGACCAACGTATCAATGAGAATACGGAAAAGGTATAGCAGGATGTAGGTTCTTATCTATTATTAAACAATGGCGTCTATACTCTAATATATTGATAGATAGACAATATGTATTTAGTGCATTATTATAGATTATAATATGAATTATTATTTATGTCTATAAACGATACGACCGCGTGATAAGTCATAAGGAGAAACTTCAAGCATTACCGTATCACCTGGCAAAATTTTAATGAAAAACTTTTTCATTTTGCCAGACACATAAGCTAATACTTCATGAGCTTGTTCGCCAATTTCAATTTCTACTCGAAACATTGAATTCGGTAAAGCTTCTTTAATAACTCCATCAATCGTAATTGGTTTTTCTTTAGCCAAAATGGACTCCAGTTTATTCATTGTTTTATCTCAGATGATAAAACAAAATATGTATCAAAATTCGGAAGGGAAAATACGGCAAAAAATCATCAAAATGTTATTTCATTTTGAAGGCAGTTTATTCCGTAATAATTAGGTGAATTCGTTTAGCCACCTTCGGGACTTGATGTATCCACCATTCGATCGAGTGGTGGTAGATTGATAATATCCTGATTGAAAAAATCAGCAATAATTGAAACGATTTTTGATAATGTAATTATGCCAACCGGCTCATTTTGATTATCAACGATAGGAACATGTCTAAAACCACCTACATGCATCTTATTTAAGGCATAAGCCAATGGGTCTTCCATCGATAATGTTTCAGGGTTTTTTGTCATGAATTCTTCAATTAAGGAAATTTCCAAATCGTATTCTTTTCCTGTAATATTCATCAATATATCGCGTTCGGTTAATATACCAATTAGCGAACCATTGGATGTGACCATTATATAATTTTCAAGCTGACTTTGCATTTTATTCAGCGCGGTACGAATAGATGAACCTTTTTCTAGAATAAGAGGCTCTCCTAAATTTAAAGATGAAATAGGATCTTCAATTTTAATCGCTTTCCCCATTTCTGAGGATTCATCCGATTCCATGCTTTCAAGCCATTGTTGTTCGTCATCTATATCAGTATGCAATATCATTTTATGTCATTCCTTTCACCAAGAATATAAATGTAGTATCCTTGCCAAACAATCATATTGGAAAAATTTTGAAAGAATGTCACTCTCAAGACATTATCGTATTGATTCATATGGGTGCGCCAATTTCACGGCTGTTCCATAGGCTAAAAATTCCGCCATTCCGGACATGATTGTTGATGTTGTGAATCGAACGCATACGATACCATCTGCACCTTGTTCTTCTGCATCAGCAATCATTCTATCCATTGCCTGCTCCCTCGATTCAGCTAACATTTTGGTGTATTCATGAACTTCCCCTCCAATAATATTTCTAATACCAGCCAAAATATCATTTCCTATATGACGTGCTCTAATAGTACTTCCCTTTACCATTCCGATTGTTTTGTCAATTTTATGATCAATAAAATTATCTTGTGTTGTCATAATCATTTTTTATTTCTCCACGTTTTTTGAATAATAATTATCTTCTTTATTTGAAAACCGTTCGATTAATACCAATATAAATAAAAGAATGAGTCCCGAGAACAAGCATAGATTCATCCAAAAAGGCGAGTTGGGATACCATTCTAAAAACACATTTATACATTGCAACCCAAAGAGGCTTAAGCAAACATAACCAATAATACGTAATAGCGTTAAAATAGTTTTCATATAAACACCGCAATTTATTGTCGGGGTGAGAGGATTCGAACCTCCGACCTCGTCGTCCCGAACGACGCGCGCTAACCGGGCTGCGCTACACCCCGTTCATTATTTCATGTGAAAAACGACTTAAATTTACTGCGTAATATTCTTTATAAGATAGCGTCTAATCATACAAGCCATTTTATCATAAGAAAACCGCCTATCAGTAAGACGGTAAATAGTATGGCTAATAAGTTAAAATATTTATCAATGAATTCTCGGATGGGTTCACCAAAAATCCATATTAATCCTGCAACAAGAAAAAATCGCGCTGACCGACTCACAATAGAAGCGATAAGAAACATCGGAAATTCTACATTAAAGGCACCTGCACTAATGGTAAATAATTTGAATGGAATTGGCGTAAATCCTGCTGTAAAGATGATCCAAAAATTCCATGTTTCATATAACGCTTTTAATTTAACGAATCCATTTACGGACATTCCTGGGATATTTTCAAAGAAGAAATGGGCAAATGGAGTGAAATCGCCCGTTCCTGACCACCAAGCATAATAGCCTAGGTTATAACCCAATATGGCGCCCAAAATTGAGCCTACGCTGCATAAAAGAGCAAATTTGAAGGATTTTGATCTTAGACCTAATGCCAACGGTATCAGTAATACGTCCGGTGGAATTGGAAAAAAAGATGCTTCCGCAAAAGCAAGGACAAATAGAACGCGTGGCCCAGATGGGCGTTCAGCCCATTTTAAGACCCAATCATAGATACTTCTAATCCATTTCATTCTTTGTCATCCGAATAAATAGCTAATGCGGACATAATTTCACGTTCAACATGCAACCCAACAGGCCGATTTAATAATCCGTTTCTTGTTACCAGTGCACTGGATCCACCTCCATCCAGATTTAAAGCTTCTTCGCAGGATAGGTCAACCATAATTGTGGCTAATTCTTCTAAATAAACACCCCGACTCTCCGGCTGGCGACCATCCACCACAAGCAAAATTAAATGGTTTTCTTTTGTAATACCGACAGCAGATCTTGGTTGAACACCAGCAATAGGTGTATTAAAAAATACTTCTTCTTCTGTCGAAACATTGGCGACACCATCCTGAACTAGAACAGGTCCAGCATGAAAAGCATCAATCATATCCCAATAAGATGCTAAAGTGAATTCGAGTCCTTCAGCAGGATTTCCTGGACGATTATTTAAAGGATTGTCCCAATAATACATGGAATCATTTCTTGTAGCCACCCAAGCAATATCAGGAATATTGTGTTTATTAAATCCAATGGCACCTCGAGAAATATAGTACCGAGCATTATCACGAATCACTGATGGCGATGCTGGCTCCAATAAAACATTGTTTTCTTTCAATAATCCCACATGACTTGTAGGTGCTTGATTCATAATAAAGTAACCCCCATTTAAAACAACAGAAGCTTGAGTTAATTTCAATAATTCAGAAGGTGTTTGTCGCTGATCTTCATCATGTGAAGAAATGATTTTCGCCATGAGATTAGGGTGATTTAAATCAATATCTGCATACCAAACATTCAATGGTAAAGATGAATTACGTCCATGAAAAATACGAATCCCTTCCGGTATTTGATCCATTTTCTCTGTCCAAGAAATTGGCACATTCCCTTCTTGGCTAATCGGGTTGCATCCACTAATAATTAGAATCAATAAAACGAAGAATCGCATTTAGAGATTACTCTTTATGTTCGTTGAAAATAGTAAATTGGATTTTCCTGATGATTTCACCAGATGAATTTTCCACAGATACAGTCCAAAGGCCTACTTGGTGAGGTAAGATTGTTTTTCTCGTCCAAGAGCGCCAATTCTCCGAATGCTTGACTGAATACCTTATTTTACTCATTATTTTATTATCATATTCCCAAATATGAGTCAAATGCTCCTTCTCGCCCGGATTAGAAAGAAGTGTATAACAAAAAAGAGAATCAACGGAACTTGAGAAAGATTGCCCTGATTGAATTGGTTTTCTATTACGAATTTTTTTACAAATCGCAATCTGTTTAATTTTTATAGAGCTATCTTTTGTTTCTGGCTCTTTAGGGATGATTGTTTGTGATGGGGTTTCTTTTTTAAGGCTATCCTTAAACAGATTCGTATCATCTTTGAATACGATTGGTTTTAATTCGATTTGCTTAACCTTGGGTGTTTCAGAATATATAGAATCCGGTGAAACGTCTATGATCGGAATTACTTTTGTTTCATCCACAACTAAATCTGGTTGTGAATACGCTTGCATGACAGGGTTGTTTGTTTTTTTTTCTGTAACTGAGAAAAACAAAAAAACGACATAAACACCCACAAGTGGAACGGATAATTTGGGTATTTTTAACCAAAAGGCTGCACCGATGAGAATGATTAGAGTAATTGTGCTGAATATAATGACTGGATCGAACATAGATGATGTATTTATTGAAGGCAAATTTAATGAATCAAATATCAATCATCCTTAATATTTTAACTAAATATTAAAAATCCATCCATGGTAGATATTACTCATCGGCATTTTGTTATCTATGAAATCGTTTAGATCGGCGGTGTAAAGTTTTTTGTGTAAACGGCATTTTTCATTTTTTTTTGGATTTTAAATACTCAACAATAATCTTATCAAATTCATCATCCAAATGAATGATTTTTGTTTTATCACCAAAATTTCTTAAAGATATAAAACTGACCCGCTCTACATTTACTATTTTATCTTTATTATAAAAACTAATATTAAACCATACCGATTTAAATAAATTATTAGTCATATTATTGATTATAAATTCAATTTCGTTTCCATCGATGTATTTGTGAACAGTATAATATAATCTGAAAGGGGATTTTTCATATATTTTTATTTTTTGTGGAGGAGGGTTTTCCCTTAAATGTTTCTCTTCTTTTTCTTTTTTGCTTAAACAATCATCGGTATTGATACAATCAACAATCTTAATAACATCTTTACTGTCGAAATCTAATTTATCAAACCATTCAATTTTTACCAGTTTACCATTTTCAATCGATTTAATCATTTTTCGGCGATGTGCTAAAATGCCGTCTTCTAACACCCCATAATCAAAAAAAGTCCCATCAAATGGATTCCCATTTACAACTATACCGTCGCACATTAAGCTTCCATCATCATTGAAATTAATCACAGAGTAATTTAAACTATCTATATAATCGACTTCTCTACGCTTTTCGCCATTTGGTCGATAATATATTTCTACCCCAATTTTATGATTATTTTCATAATTAGTCTCTCTTAACTTCACTCCTTTATTATCCCATGAAATTGTAATGCCATTTAAATAATCACCAACATAGTTATTCTCTTCCTTCAAATTTCCATTTTTATAGTACAGTTTGGTTATCCCATATCGCTTACCTTTAAAATAATTAACTTCCTTGTACAAAGTGCCATTGGGATTCCAAAACTTCCAATTGCCTTCTTTTTTCCCATTGATAATGTTACCTAGCGGGACTTTGATATCATCATACATTTTAAAAACTTTACCGTCTACAATTTCATTTGTAAACTTTTTTTTATATATACTGTTTTGTCCTACAATATGTTTAATATTGTACTCTTCTTGTCCAATAGCAAGCGTACTGAAGAAAAGTAATGATATAATTTTATTCATCCCAATACAATTCATCTCTTTTGTACGAATAACACATTCTCATATATATAGCAATTCCAAAATATTAAGGTTCCAAATTTATCAAAGAGTTTCATTCCTGATTTAAATATACCCAAATCTAAACCTGTTTCAACCGTTCTACAATGGGGAGATCTACGTATTTTTGGATGTTTTAGGACCGTATTTATACAACTAAAGTGACAGTAGTGGAATTATCCAATTTATGGTGCCAATAAAATCTATTTAAATAATGGGGCAACTATATCCCCGAAAAGGTATCCCCATTTTGCATCCCCTTTGATTTGTTTTACATTGTTTTATACTTTCTTGCAGAAAGTATAAAAGGGGAAGATAACAACCCTTTTCTTCTCGATAAATCAACGTTACCGTCGGTGTGTCGGGGCGACAGGATTTGAACCTGCGACCACTTGACCCCCAGCCAAGTGCGCTACCGGACTGCGCCACGCCCCGTACTAAGTTCGAATAATCTCCAAAATAGCTTGCAAATCTTCTCTGATTTTACCAAATATCATTTTTTGTTTATCGGATAAACCAGAATCTTTATCAGTGGATCTAGCACTAACGCCTTCATTTAACCTGTGTCTCGCACCATCGATGGTAAATTTCTTTTTATATAATAAATCTTTGATTTCAAGCAAAACTTCAATGTCTTTTTGACGATACGTTCGGTTACCGGCACGATTTTTAGGAGGATTTAATTGTTTAAATTCGGTTTCCCAATAGCGTAATACATAGGCTTTTAATCCTGTCAATTCGGCCACTTCGCCAATCGAATAATATAATTTTTTTATTGTAGGTTTCATTTAATTTGGTATGGTTATCACTTAAACCATTACTTTAAATTAATGACGATTACTTCGTCGGTCAAGCGAAATGAATTATCTTATAAACTTAAATAATCGGAATATAATTGTGATAAAATTTCAGGTGTTTTCTGGATCAAATCTTCCGGCTCAACCATGGCAACACGCATTTGTGTTCTTCCATAAGATGGATCTGAATAGAACCCGTTCATTGGAGCTAATAAAAGGGTAAAATCTTTTCCGCTAATATTAACTTTTCCTTTAGAAGCACAATATTTTACAAAATCTCTCGCATCAAATGAATCATGACAAATATGTCTAAAATCTAAAACAAAGTAAATGGCCGCTTCGGGAGTTGTTACAATTAAACCAGGCATCGCCTTTAATATATTTTCCTTTAAAGGAATCATTAAGTTTCGATAATAATTTCTTTGAGATTCATACCATGTATTAAGATTATGGTGGGATTCGTGTGCTAAACTACCAAAAATATGCTGGCCGATGGCGTTTGCACATAAATTAGCGGTGTATTCAGACACAGATTTCGTATGAAAATTTTCATTATCCGTTACAAGTCCACCAATACGTAAACCACATGCATTCCATACTTTTGAAGCCGATTCTATACTGATTCGACATCCCGTAATTCCCGGTATATCTTCTTCCTTTATATTCCAAATACTGGAAGAACCGTCTTCTCCATAATATAATTGCCTATAAGCTTCATCACTTATCATCCAAATATCATTTTTAACACAAATTTTACCAATGGTATTTAAGGCTTGTTGCGACAAAAATTGACCCGTAGGGTTATCATTGGGTATGACCAATAAACCTCGCGGTCTTTCCTTTTGAATCATGGAATCAATACAATCATAATCTAATGAATCAAAAGTGCCATCGTCCGATATATGTCTATTGGATGTTATAATAGAAATAGATAACCGTTTCCCAAATTCAATATAATTCGTATAAGCCGGGTCAAGAAGCATTAACGGTTCTTCTGAAGAAGGTCCGCAAACACCTAACATCATTAATTCCATCGCTTGAGAGCCACCATCAGTAATAAGGCAGTTTAGGTTTCGTGTATCTACCCCTTCTGAACCAATAATATTAAGAAAAGCTTGTCTTGCTTCATTTGTTCCAACACTGGGTGTATATTTAACAACACCATCGCTGAAATCATTCGTTCCTAATTCATTCATTCTCTTTTGCATGGCAGGATGCATGGGTAAGGAAACATTTCCAATAGCAAGATTTACAACTTGAATACTATTTTGATCTTCTCGTTGCGAAAAGATAATTTGCGCTTCACGAATAGATGAAGGAAGCCGATTATTAAAATGAGTTGAAATTTTTGGGGTCATTATATGAATCTAATAATTGAATGGTTCATAAAAACAAAAGCGGTGAAACTATTGTATTAAAAATAATTTCACCGCTCGATTTTGTACATTTAGAATCGTTCTAGAAGCGACGTTTCTTAAATGGTCTCCGTCCGCCATCACGATTGTCTCGTGGTTTACGTGGCGGGGGTGGTGTCCATCCTTCTGGTTTTTCCATTAATGCTTTACGACTAAAGTCTAAACGACCTTGGTCGTCAATTTTCATTAACTTGATTCTCATCGGATCACCTGGTTTACAAACATCTTCTACATTTTCTGTTCGTTTCCAATCCATTTCAGAAATATGAACTAATCCTTCACGACCAGGAGCAAATTCTACAAAAGCTCCAAATGTCATAAGGCGTGTAACCGTTCCATCAAATTCCATCCCCACTTCTGGTTCGAAAGTGATAGCACGAACGAGCTCAATAGCATCGTCACATTTTGCAGCATCTACACCAGCAACTGTTACGGTTCCATCGTCATCAACATTCACTTCACATTCTGTATCTTCAATGATTTTTTTGATGTTTTTTCCACCAGGACCAATCAAAGCGCCAATTTTTTCAGGATTAATTTGGATGCTCAAAATACGAGGAGCGAATTCAGATAATTCACTTGCTTGTGGTTGAGCTTCATTCATAATGCCTAAAATATGCATCCGACCCTCTTTCGCTTGCTCTAAAGCTTCCGTAAGAAGTTCGAAGGAAATGCCTTCAATTTTAAGATCCAACTGAATGGCTGTAATGCCTTGGCTTGAACCCGTTACTTTGAAATCCATGTCACCTAAATGATCTTCCATTCCAAGAATATCACTCAAAATAGCATGACGTTTTCCGTCGGTAATGAGACCCATAGCAATTCCAGAAACATGTTCTCTCAATGGTACACCTGCACTCATCATGGATAAAGATCCACCACAAACAGATGCCATGGATGATGATCCATTTGATTCCATAATTTCAGAAACAATTCGGATGGTGTATGGAAAATCTTCATAATCAGGCATCACAGGCTTTAAAGCACGTTGCGCCAAATTTCCATGACCAATTTCACGTCTACTTGTAAAACCGATTCTACCTGTTTCACCGACACAATATGGAGGAAAATTATAGTGAAGATAATAATTTTTCTTATAATCTTCATCCATGCTATCCACAATCATTTCATCGCGTTTAGACCCAAGAGTTGTTACAACTAATGCTTGAGTTTCGCCACGTGTAAATAAAGCTGATCCATGATTTCTAGGTAAAAACTTTGGTTTAGCAGAGATAGGGCGAATATCTGTCGCTGATCGACCATCGCTTCGCACACCTTCAGCTAAAATACGTTCACGAAAACCTGCTTTAAATTCATCTCCAATGATGGATGAAATATCTTTCTCCATTTCAGGAAATGATTCAGATAAGGATTCCTTTACTTCAGATTCTAAAGCTGATTTTGCATCATTTCTTTTGTGTTTATCTTCAACTTTAACAATTTGAGAAATTTGATCTCCTACCTTTTCCATTACAGCTGTTTTTAATTCTGTATTTTCTTCAGGTAATTCAATATCTCTCTTTGTTACATCACAAGCGGCTACTAATTCATTTTGAAAATCAATCAATGATTTAATATGTGAATGAGCATAGTTTAAAGCTTCTAGAATAATGTTTTCAGGTAATTCATCCGCTTCACCTTCAACCATAACCACAGCTTCGGAATTTCCAGAAACAATTAATTCTAAATCAGAATCAGCCATTTGTGAGCGAGTTGGATTAAGAATAAACTCATCTCCATCTCTTCCAACACGAACAGTCGCAATTGGGCCATTAAATGGAATGGATGAAATACTTAATGCAGCTGATGCACCAACACCGGCTAAAACATCAGGTAAATTCTCTCCATCACTACTCAATACCGTAATGATAACTTGTGTTTCATTTTTAAATCCTTTAGGAAATAAAGGACGAATGGGTCGATCTGTAAGTCGACTGGTTAAAACTTCGTGCTCTGATGGGCGAGCTTCCCGTTTAAAAAATCCACCGGGAATTTTACCTCCGGCATAATGTTTTTCCCTGTATTCCACCTGCAATGGGAAAAAATCAATATCTTCTCTTGCTGTCTTTGCAGCATTAACTGCTACTAGAACAGTTGTATCTCCGTAATATACCATTACGGATCCGTCTGACTGGCGGGCAACTTCACCTGTTTCAATTGCAAGTGTTTTGCCAGCTAGAGTCATTTCTTTACGTATCATTTTCGTTTCTTTTTCTTTCTTGTTTTATTTCGTTCGATATCAGTGGTTTTACTTTCTGTATTATTAACCACGAATTTGCAGTTCCTTTATGACCTTCACGTAGGATTCTGCATTTGTTTTAATTAAGTATTTCAGCATCTTTTTACGCTGAGATACAAGTTGGACCAATCCACGTTTCGTGTGGTGATCTTTTTTATGCACTTTGGCATGTTCCGTCAATTGACGAATTCTTTTTGTGAAAAGTGCAATTTGCACTTCTGCTGATCCTGAATCATTATCATCTTTTCCGAATTGCTTAATGATTTCAGTTTTTTCTGCTTGTGTTAATGACATTTATGTCTCCTATTCATATTTCGCCTGAAGTTCTAAACAACGGGCTTTATCTTTATTTAATTGTTCAATCAGTTTATTTGGGGAAGGAAATTTTTTCTCATCTCTAATCCGCTCTAAAAATTCAACCGTTATGATTTTTTCGTATAAATCATTCAACTGTTCATGGAAAAAGTGAACTTCCATAACAAGTTCATCTTCATCGAATGTAGGTCGTACGCCGAAATTACACATACCGTATAGATTAAGTCCAATAATCCTTCCTCTTACAAAATAAACTCCAGGCATAGGTAAAAGTTGATTTTTCTCCACGGGTTTTACATTTGCAGTGGGAAAATTCAATCCTTTTCCTCGTCCAGCTCCCCTACATACACACCCTTCAATACCATAAATGGATCCTAATTCAAAGTTGGCTCGTCGAAGGAATCCCGATAAAATTAATTCTCGAATATGTGAGCTGGATATTATGACACTTTCATCTTTCATAGGTTCCATTATATCTATATCAATGCTGTTATTTTGGCAATATGATTTTAAAAATTCAGGTGTCCCTTCCCTCTCAAATCCAAAATGATGGTCGTACCCAATAAATATTTTAGACGGATTAAATTTTAGAATAACAATTTCATCCATAAATGCCATGGCTGATGTTTGGAAAAATGATTCGGTAAAAGGAATGACTAATACTGCATCAACGCCTAATGATTCTAAAACATTCATTTTTTGAGTCATACTCATTATGAGTGGCCATTTTTCTGCTGGCGGATCGAGCAAATGACGAGGGTGGGGATCGAATGTAACAACGATTGAAGGAACATTCTTGGCCTGAGCAAATGATACCATATTGCGAATAAGGGTATGATGCCCTCTGTGAAGCCCATCATACGAACCAATGGTTAATACAGATGAATTCATTTCTGGACAGGATTCTATAGATTGATAGATTTCCATTTATCCTGAAATTCATTAATGGTTAAAGCATCTTTAATATTAGCATTTCCAACATTCGTTCGAATAAGCTTAATCAAATGACCAACGGTCCCAAGTTTTTGGGCAATATCGCTACCCAGAACTCGTATATACGTTCCTTTTGAACATGTGACCGAAAAGTGTATATCATCTTTTTTAAATGAGATCAATCGAATGGCATCAATCGTAATTGTCACAGGATCACGCTCAACTGTCTTCCCTTCTCGAGCGAGAGTATATAAACGCTTTCCTTTAATTTTTTTCGCTGAAAACATGGGCGGTATTTGCGGCTGTTCACCTAAAAATGAGTTTAAAGTTTTTATAATTGTTTCTTTCGATAATTCAGGAATGGGTGCAGATTGGACAACTTCACCTTCGGTATCAAGAGTATTCGTTTCTTGGCCTAGTTTTAAAAATGCTTCATAACTTTTATGGGTATTAGATACTTCAGCCAATGTTTTGGTATGTTTTCCGGTTCCTATAATTAAGACACCTTCGGCAAATGGATCTAATGTCCCCCCATGTCCAACTTTTTTTTCTCTTGTAATTCCACGAATCTTTTTAACAACGTCAAAAGATGTCCAACCTACAGGTTTATTAATGTTTATAATCATCTTTTTCTTTAAGACTCAAATCATGAAATAACCGATCAATCTTTTCACCATACTCCAAGGAATCGTCATGATAAAATTTTAAATCAGGCGTATGCTTAATGGTTAATTCGGGGCTCATAAATTTCTTAAAAGCTTTACGTTTATGATTAAGCTCAATCCGAGCTTTTTCTTTCGTCATTTTTGGATTTAG
>JADHUI010000025.1 GCA_016784605.1 Fidelibacterota bacterium
CATCCACCGGCACAGCCACCGGCGACACGCTTACGGGATTGAGTTTAACGGAAGGACAAATTTATTATTTAAGTGTCCGCGTTACAGACGGCGCCGGGAATCTTTCTGATGTTGTAACAGGCGATGGAATTACGATTGATATGACGGCACCGGTAGCGGGGACGGTTATTGACGGTATTGGAAGCGATGTTATTTTTACCGGTTCCGATTCAACTTTGACAGGTGAATGGAGTAATTTTTCCGATGATGTAAGTGGAATGAGTTATTACGAAATATCAGCGGGAACAGTGGCAGGAAATGACGATATTTCTCCTTGGAGTGCAGTGGGAAATGTTGAAACATATTCCCTTACCGGACTTTCGCTGAATCATGGCGAAACGTATTTTATGAGTATTCGAGGTGTGGATATTGCCGGGAATGTGTCTGAGTCGGCATCCTCCAACGGCGTTATTGTGGATAGGGAAAGCCCCAATTCTTATGTGAATATTGCTTATGATTATTTTAATACGGTTGGTTGGGATTCTACCACTCAAATTACAGGAACCGCAAGTGACGGACTTGCCGGATTAAATGAAATAAATATTTCTATTCATAATCAAAACAACAATACTTATTGGTTTGGCTCTGGATGGACCAGTGATGAATCTTGGATATTAGCTACCGGAACATCAAATTGGTCTTACAATCTAGCGTCTAATCAATTAATAGATGAAGCGATATATCAAATTAGCTCTCGCGGAACGGACGTTGTAGGAAACACTCAAACAATCTATGGAACGGATATATTTACTTTTGACGCGAGCGAGCCCAACACAACACTCAACACCTTTGATCCTTTTTATAATATTAATGGATGGAATAATTCGACACCCATTCAAGGTTCAGCAGATGACGCCACATCAGGTATTCAAAATATAGAAATAGCCATAATAGATATGACATATAATCATTATTGGCAAGGAAGTGAGTGGGATAGATTTGAATCTTGGCATACCGCAAACGGAAGTAACAATTTTTCTTTTTCTTTTCCTGCAGATTCTATGACAAATGGAACTCAATATACCGTGTATTCCCGCGCAACAGACGGTGCAGGCAATATGGAGTTAACCCACGCATCTCAAACATTTACATTAGACACAACACCGCCAACATCGGAAGTCAACATAGACAGAGACTATTACAATAATATTAATTGGTCCGATGCAAACTCTATATCTGGAACAATGGCAGATGATAATTCCGGAATTAATACAATCCAATTACATCTTCAGCGTAATAGCGATACGTATAGTTGGGATGGAAATAATTGGACATCATCCGAAGTGTGGTTAACGCCGGACGGGGATGAATCTTGGACATATGGACTAAATGTAACAAATCTAACCAATGGTGTTTCTTATACTGTTTATTCTCGCGGTGAAGATGTGGCTGGTAATGTGCAAATAGAGATTAATCAAGATACATTTACCTATGATGTGACACCTCCTGCGACAGGGCAAGTTGATGACGGATTAGCTGTATCTGATTTAGATTGGACAAATTCAACAACACAATTATCGGCCCATTGGTCTGGTTTTTCTGATGCAACAAGCGGGATTATGAAATATGAATATTCAGCAGGTACATCCCCCGGAGCGACAGATTTAATATCGTGGACGGATAATGGAATAGATTCATCTTTTACAGCAGACGTATCAATGGTTAGCGGTACCCTTTATTATATATCTGTAAAAGCGACCGATGGAGCAGAAAATAGTTCAAATATATCCACATCAAATGGAATTACGGTGGACGCCACAAATCCAATTGTGAATGTCGTTTATGAAGGTTCTGTGAGTGAAGATTTAGATTTTCAACAATTGAGCACAGAATTACTCATTAGTTGGGCGGGTTCAGACGGCACACGAGCCACCTTTGGCAAAAGAGATATTTCCGGCTTTAGGGCATCGTTAGGTGATTCTCCGGGTGACAGTAACATTGTTCAATGGTTGGATGTAGGCAATATAAATGAATACACTTTTTCCAATTTAGACTTACAGGAAGCTGTTACCTATTATGCAAATATACAGGCTGAAGATTTAGCGGGGAATTTCTCTGATATTTTTACAGGCGACGGTATTACAATAGACCAATCGGGACCCAATCCCGGCCAAGTGAATGATGGAGGCTTAGGAGATATTGATTGGGTGAATATTAATTATCTTGGCATCGGAAACTGGCTAGGCTTTACAGATTCATTAAGCGGAATAGCCGAATACCAATATTCATTAGGTTTAAATCCAGGTGAAACACAAGTGGTTACATGGACATCGGCAGGATTAGACTCAAGCATTACCACATCTGCATCTCTTAATGAAGGACCAACTTATTATACAAACGTTCATGCAATCGATTCTGTAGGCAATACGGGGCCAACCATGAGTTCAAATGGATTTGGATTAGATGTATCATCTCCAGCAGTCGGGACTGTGAACGACGGGACAAGCGAAGATTTGACCTGGACAAATGTTACTCAATCTTTATCGGCGACCTGGTCAAACTTTAGCGATCAATATAGCGGAATTGATTTTTATGAGTATGCGATTGGTACATCACCTGGCGCCCAAGATATTACAGGCTGGACAGACATTGATACAGCTCAAACCATGAATCAAGATGGATTAACGCTAAACCACGAAACAACTTATTATACAAGTATTCGCGCTACAGATCATGTTGAAAACACATCAAATAGTGTTAGTACAAATGGAATAACAATCGATATAACTCCACCGACCATAACGTTTATAAAAGAAACAAACGAGCTGGACCCAAACTATCAAGGAAGTGATACAACTTTGACTCTGCTCTGGACAGCAGAAGACGATTTATCTGACATTGATTATTTTGAATATACCATTGGAACGACGGAAGGTGATTCAGATTTGGTTGCTTGGACAATTAAATTAGACACAACAGTTGTAACCGTGACTGATTTATCATTAACGGAAGGCGCTACTTACTGGGGATCTGTCCGCGCATATGACCGAGCCGGAAATACAACAACGGGATTTGGAAATGGCGTTACAATTGATATCACAGCTCCCGAAGTTGGCGTTGCATTGGATTTTACAGATTTAAACTTGGAAGAAGATCAACGTTTTACCAACTCAACAACAACCCTTCAAACGTCTTGGAGTAGATTTAGTGACAATTTATCCGGGATTGCTTCTTATGAATATGCGATGGGTACGTCTGAAAATCAGACAGATGTATTTGATTGGACCACAACAATACTGGATACCCTAATCAGTAATAGCACATTATCGCTAAATAATGGTCAATCCTATTTTACATCTATCCGCGCGATTGATTCTGTGGGGAATGTATCGTCTTCTATCTCAACAAATGGCATTATTGCAGACCACGAAGGTCCTTATGGATATTCGGCAACAGATGGCGACTCAATAGATATTGACAGACAGAACAACACAGAAGCGTATTCGGGATATTGGTCTGTCTTTACAGATGATTTATCCGGCTTATTGTCTTATGAATATGCTTTATACAATAGCACAACAGCCTCTTATACTACAACTTGGGAAGCCGCAAATCTTGATACAGTTATATTAATTGAAAATCTAACGTTATTACCTGACAATATATATAAACTTCATATTCAAGGAATTGACAGCGTGTTAAATATTGGAAGCGTCTTGAGTAGTAACGGTGTTTTAATCGACGTGTCTGCCCCAGCAGAACCACAATCGTTGGTGGGTTGGTTTTCTCAAGAACGCATTTATGTTACATGGGAACCTAACACAGAAGAAGATCTTGCTTACTATAAAGTATACGCAGGAACATCTCCAACAAATCAAAATCACACTATTGATTCATACACCCATGAGGCGGAAACCTATTTAACCGAATTTGGCGACACAGAAACAATATATTTAAATGTAACCGCTGTGGATATTCCCGGAAATGAAAGCGTTGTTTCAAACCAAGTCTTTGGTATCCCACAAGAAGCTAAAATAAACAAAATAATGCCCGACACATCTGCGACACTCTTTAAAGATCAAAACCAAATAGCCATTCACTTTTCTCAACCGCTTTCGAATATTGGATCCATATTTACAAACTCATTGGCCTATTCGGCTATGAATTTGGAAACAGTATATTCAGAAAGCGATACATCAATTCAAATAAGCATTATAGACCCATGGGCTTCTTTAGATACAGTCTTATTTACTTTGAGCGGAATTGTTGATTGGGCTGGAAATACAACAGATAATAAGCAATTCACATTTACAACATATCTATTGGGTGATTATAATCAAGATTTCGCGATTGATGTGGCCGACCTATCTAATTTTGTAACAGGATGGGCGAATGATGATTATAGTTTTGAGTTGGGCCCCGTATCTGGGACACCGCCACACTTTATTCCATCTAGAAATGAAATCTATGACTTGCGAGATGTAATGGCTTTTACGCGTATGTGGCATTATTCCCACGAAACAAGCGCATTACCACTTATGGCTTTTCGTTCAGATGGACCGGAATTAGATGTGACACAAGACGGCCATAATATTATTGTAAATCTCCCGGACCAAGCCAGCGCAGCCCACATTTCCATTTACTATCCAAAAGAAAGTAAAACCATAGAAGCAAAGGGTGAAATTCATTCTGAAGACAGATTGCAGTTATCTTATACATCTGAAGAAAAAGGATTATTTATATCTGAAACAGCCTATATAAGTCCAACAGATGAAAAAGAAATAATTTTCAGTATGCAATCGTTAGATCGAAATAACGCGTCTATTGATGTGGGATATAAAATTTACGATCAAAATAATCAGATAATATCTAGCGGACGAAAAATGGTTGAAGTAATTGCCATTCCAGACGATTACGCGCTTCATCAAAATTATCCCAATCCTTTTAATCCTACCACACGGATTAATTATGACGTACCGGAAGATGGACAACTCCAAATGGTTATTTATGATTTAATGGGACGAGAAGTGGTCACGCTATTAAACCAAACACAAAAAGCGGGCTATCATCATATTCTGTGGAACGGCCTAAATAATCAAGGCAACGCCATAAGTGCAGGTATGTACTTTTGTCAATTACGCGGAAAGAACTATACCAAAACGATTAAAATGTTGCTATTAAAATAGTTGTGCATATTCTTTTGACATTAGTATGATTTAAGTAGTAATCTTACTAGAACAAGAGACGTATCTCTTAAATTAAGTTGGAGGACAAAATGAATATTTTTTCCCAGTATTATATAAAACCATTTATACATGGTTTGTTTTTTTCTGTTTTATTATTTCTTTCTGCCTGCGCAGTTAAGCCTGCAAGCGAACTCGATAATCCAGAGTATCATCATAAAGCTGGTATGCGCCATATTGAAATGGGACAATTTCAAGAATCACTTATTTCATTTCAACGTGCAGTAGATTTAGACAAAAAGTTCGCACCCGCCTTTGCAGGAATGGGAATCGCTTATGCGAATTTAGACAACAGAAAAAAAGCAAAGAAATTTGCAGGAAAAGCTGAAGGTTTAGCGGGGAAAGATCCAGATGTGCTCACTCTTTGCGGCCGTGTTTGGATAGATTTACGCCATCAAGAAAAAAAGTGGTTTAAACCAGCAGGAAAACTCCTTAAAAAAGCTCTTAAGCGGAAGAAAAATCATGAAGGCGCCACCTATTACATGGGCGAATTATATTTATATCAATATATGTTTAGCGAAGCAGAAGATCAGTTTAGAGCTGTGGTAGAAATGAAAGGCGAATACAGCGGAAAAGCAGATAAAATGTGGCAAACAAGTCAAAAAATAGTACGTGCAATGCCGGGCACATCTGTTGGTAAAAAAATTGCCCTTCATGAAAAAATTACTCGAGCTGACTTAGCGGTTCTATTAGCCGAAGAATTAAAAATCAGCACTTTGGTTGAACGCCAAACGACACCCGCGCAAGGATTCCAAACACCATCCCAAATGGCAACCAATACCGCGGGAAGCGGAGCTCCATCAGATTCCAAAGGACATTGGGCAGAAGTATGGATTAATGAATTATCAGGATATGGAATTTTGGAAGGCGCCCCCGGGCAACCTTTCTATCCGGATGAAGCCATAAATCGAGCTGAATATTGTATGGCGATTCAACGCATTTTAACAATCGTTACAGGTGATGCTGGATTAGAAATGCGGTATTTTGGTGAAAACCCATCTCGATTTCAAGATGTGCCCAGCAGTCATCCCGCCTATAATGCAATGGCTTTATGTGCTGAGCGTGGAATCATGCAAGCGAATATGATGACAGGAAAGTTCGAGCCCGGAAAACCCGTATCTGGGGCAGATGCTTTACTCAGTATTCGCTCATTCCAAAACGCGTTAAGGATAACATTTTAGGTGGTTTATTAATATCGAAAATAAAAATATATTCATTAACCACCCTATTTGGTTCATCTCCTTATATAAGGATGGGAATTAAAGGGGCGGTCCAAAGAAAGAGAGAAATGATGCAAATAGACCCCAATAACGATTAAAGTAGAAACAGAAAAACACATGAAAAAAATACTGATAATTTTATTACTAACTTTTCCGTTAATGGCGGAAACAGTAGAGGGCGTAGGATACGGACTCACAAAAGATGCAGCCATAGAGCAAGCCAAACGAGACGCGGTTGAAGTTGGGCTTGGTGCCTATATTTCTTCAGAGACAGTCGTCACCGCCACCACGCTTACGGATAATATTTATTCCAAAGCGCAGGGGTTTGTAAAAACATTTAAAATTGTCAATGAATCAAAAGGCCCAGATGGAAACTGGGAAATAACCATTTCTGCAGAAGTAACAGCTATGTTGGATCAGGTGATGCAAGATGAAGCGGCGCTTCAAACATTGCTCAACTCCATGAATAGACCACGTATTATATTTTTAATTCGAGAAGAAAATTTAATTGATAATGTGCCTACCGATTTTGCAGAAACAAAACTTTTAAGCCTTTTTTATGATAAGGGGTTTGATGTGGTTGATCGCCAACTGGTTCAAGCCTTAAAAGGTAAGCCAGACTACGAAGAAGCTTTGTCTGGTAATGTGAGTGCCGCGGCTAAGGTAGCGGGTCAATTAGGGGCTGACATTATTGTTATTGGTACCGCTAAAATATCTTCGGGCGGAAAGGTGTATAATATGACATCTGGACAAGCGGACATTAACGGAAAAATAGTTCGGGTAGATACGGGTGCAATCCTCGCGGTGGTTCCAAACGCTCACGGAAAGAAACCGCATATTTCACCATCCACCGCAGGTGTGAACGCCATGAATGATGCATCGGGGAAATTAGGAAAAGAAATTTTACGTCAACTTATCCAAAAATGGAGCACACAGCAGTCCAACTTTATTAAGGTGTATATTGTGCTAAAAAATGCAGATTTTATGTCATATATGACCTTCGAAACATTCTTAAAAGCTCAAACAGTGAATGGAATCCGGAATGCATATTCAAAAAGTTTAAATGACGGTGTTGCTGAATATGAAGTTGAATTTGAAGGAAAAGCAATGGATTTAGCTATGGGTTTGAGCAAAACACAACCTGACGGAATGAACATTAAAGTAACCGGCATTGTAGGGAATCGCATTACTGCAGAAGTGGGCCAATAAAGGAGTATATTATGAAAAAATTAACAATTCTTTGTCTCTTTGTAACAACGATATTTGCCCAAGACAGTTTTATTGGGGATGTGTTTGATCGAGGAAAAATTGACTATGGAAATCGAACCATTCAAGCAACCGGTATCGGATTTATCCCCGAAAATGTGATTAATGCAGGGCAAGCTCGTCGTGCTGCCATGCGCATTGCAAAACAAGACGCCCTTAGGCAACTTATTGAAATTGTCAATGGCGTAAATGTTACATCAGAAACCACTGTTTCAGGCGCCATGTTTGATGATGTCATTAAATCGCAAGTACAGGGTGCGATTCGTGGCGCTCGAAAGATTGGCGAAACGCGCTATTTAAGTGATACATCCGTTGAAGTAACCTACGAAGTGAGTATGAACGACATTTCTAGGGTGTTATTACCAATGGCAGAAACCGCACCAACATTAACATACGGAGAAACCACCATTTCTGGAACAACCCCCCAACCGGCGCAACCCACCACAAACACACCAACGGAAGCACTCACATCTGGAAGCGTTACAGGTATTATTATTGACGGATCAGGATTAGGGCTTCGTCCAGCCATGTCGCCAAGAGTTTTAGATCAAAGTGGAAATGTGATTTATGGTCCAGGGAATTATAGTCGGGAGTATGCGACGCTAAATGGCGTCGTTGGATATACAAAAACCATCGATCAGGCTAAAGCTGATTCACGGGTGCAGGGAAATCCGTTAATTATACGTGGCGCTTCTGCTTCAGGATCTTCTCAGGCAGACTTAATTATTAGCAATGAAGATGCGGCAAAAATGATGCGAGCAGAAGGTGCGGCGGGACTTCTAAAAGATTGTCGCGTTATTTTTATTGTTGGATAATAAGTAAGCAGAATCAGAAAAAATAATTTAAAAAAGCAGATAATGAAACCGAGCCGTCTTGAGCTTATCTAAGTAAAATGGATAAGTCATATTTAATAAACCATTAAACAGGAAGGAAGAGAAAAACATTGAAAAACAGTACTCAAAAAACACCCATAATGAAAATAATAATTTTTTCCATTTTTTATTTTAGCGTACAACTCTTTGCTCAAAACGGCGAAGTGGCTGTCGTTCCAAATGACACAACAAAAGACCCAGGTCTTCAGGTGGGCGATATTGCACCATCTTGGGCGCTAATGTCGGGCCCAGGTAAATTTGAATTCCTAAAAAACTGGACTGAAGAAAAAGGAAAAAAACTTCGGAAACCCATGACGCAACCTGATCGCCATGTGTTGGTGTTAAGTTTTTTTGCTACTTGGTGTAAACCATGCATGAAAGAATTACCTCATCTTCAAAATTTGTATGAAAAATATAAAGATAAAAAAATAAAATTCTTTTTAATCGACATTACCGAAGCCACCCGAACGGTAAAAGGGCTTGAAGGTATGCCAAAGGCGGGGCCATTCTTAGAAAAAAAAGGAATCACAATGCCTATATTATATGATTCGCGCGGCGTGGCAAAGGAGCGATATGGCGCAAAAACACTTCCAAGGCTATTTGTTGTGGATAAGTATAGAACAATTCGAAAAGTGAATAAAGGTTTTAATGAAGATGAAGATTTTGAAGGAGATTTATCAAAAATCATCGACGACCTATTAAAAGAAGAATAATGAAAATGAACAAACATATTTTAACCATTTTATGTTTGTTGTTAAGTATAGGGTTTAGCCAACATAATATAACAATCGTTACAACAGGTAGCGTTCACGGGCAACTTGACCCTTGCGGGTGAAAAAAGAAACCACTAGGCGGTCTGTCTAGAAAATCCACAATCATCAAGGAAATACGCGAACAAGGAGTGAACCCAATTATTCTCGATGCGGGAGATGTATTTTTTACTAAACCTGTTTTACATGATTCAACGAGAGATTCAGAAAAATATCGCGCATCAGCCATGCTAATGGGTTATGAAAAAATCGGATGTGATGTAATAAATGTTGGATATTATGAGTTAGCCGCCGGGTTAACATTTCTGTTAGAAACAAGCGCATCAACCAAAATACCATTTATTTCAGCCAACTTAAAAAGTTCAAAAACAAACAAACTTCTTTTTGATCCTTATGTAATTATTAATCGAAATGAGCTATCTGTAGGCGTGATTGGTTTAACAAGCTTATTGCCGGCAACTGAGCGCGACATAAAAGCAGACGATTATATTGAAACAGGTAAAATCATGATTGATAAAATCAAAAACCAAGTAGATATTATTGTTATGTTAGTTAACGCGAGCCAAAAAGACCAAAAATTATTAACAAAGGCATTTTCAGAAGCAGGTATTATTTATACAAGCGGTAGTACATTGTTAACGCGCCCAATGATGAAACAATTAGATGGCGGTCCTTATTTATTTTCCACAGGGAGAGAAGCGCGATATATAAATGTAACAGAACTTGAACTAAAAAACGATCATGATCCCATTATAAATGTTTCATATTTAGAAGCGAATCAAAAATACAACCAGAGAAAATTAGATCGACTGCAAGATGTAGATATAACAAAAGCGCTTGATGATATTTATAAAGGGCAGACAAATATTCTAAATATGATTGACGAAAGTCGAAACAATATGAAGCACGCGAAAGACCAACTTAAAAACCCCACAAATACGCTTTATATAAAAAATATTCCTTTAGATGCAAAAATCATCGACGATGAAAAAATGTTAGAATTTGTCAATCAATCATTGGCAGTTTGTAACAGTTTAAAAAATTAAGATCTTAAGGATGATGCTATTTTTGCCCCCAATTGAACATTGTTTAAAGCAAGAGCCACATTGGTTTCTAAACTTTTTCCCAAGGTATCTTTTTTAATTTGATGGAGTAAAAACGGAGTAAGAGCTTTTCCGTTTATATTTGATTTTTCAGCAAGCAAGATTGCATCAGAAATATATTTTTCCATTTCATTGGATGGTATTTCATTATCATCTGGAACCGGGTTTGCCACCAAAACAGCCGACTTTAAATCGTTTTGTAAATGCGATGTAAAAATAGAAGCAATGTCGCGAGAAGAGTCTGCGCGCAAATGTAGTTCTACACCAGACTCTCTTGAATAAAAAGCAGGAAATTCATTTGTCTGGAAACCTAAAATAGGCACCCCATAAGTTTCCAACACCTCAACCGTTTTTGGAATATCTAATATAGCCTTTGCTCCTGCAGAAACAACCACCATTGGAATTTTTGAAAGAGCATTTAAATCCTGAGAAATATCAAAAGTAAACTCTGCGCCTCTGTGAACACCCCCAATACCGCCAGTGGCAAACACTTGAATTCCGGCAGAATGTGCTATATGCATTGTGGATGAAACGGTTGTTGCTCCAGTCCATAAGTTTGAAGTAGCAAACCCAATTTCGTGTTGAGCTACTTTTTTTACATCATCGCTCGAAGCAATTATTTCTAATAAATCATGAGACAAACCCACATGAATTTCACCATTAATAATAGCAATCGTGGCGGGCGTTACACCTAAAGAAAAACAAAGAGATTCTGCTTTTTGGGCAAAGGATAGGTTTTGCGGATAAGGCATCCCGTGAGAAATAATGGTAGACTCTAAAGCTAAAATCGGCTTTTGGTTGGATAATGCTGCGCCTACCTCAGGGGAAAAATGAATATTCATGGTATCAATTTATTCATTATGAAGAACCTTCCGAACTCGTTTTTTATATCTGTAAATTGAAAACACACAAGAAGAGAGATTTGAACAAAGTGAAACAGATTGACCCAACAGATTATGGCTTACCGCCACGCATAAAACTTTCAAAAGTCGATCAAAAGACAATTGCCATAATGATCGAGAGAAAGAGCAGAATTATTATGAAAGATTATGAAAAGATTTTACACATTGCGGAAAAAATCTACAAAAGACAAAAATATGATAAAGTTGTTTTAGCCACATCAGCCCCCATATGTTCTAAAACAAAAAAAGCATTAGAATTAAAAAAGATTTTCACGGTATTTCTAAGTGATGTATAAATATGTTTAAAGATATTTTTCGACTTAAACCCACACATCCGGACATTTCTAAAGAAGTTATTCGATTGGCATGGCCAATCATCTTCAGCAATTTTAGCCGAGTCCTCATGGGATTAGTTGATATGGCTATGGTGGGAAGGTTGGGCTCATCTGCTCTTGCAGCAACCGGGATGGGCGCCATGTTAACATGGGCGATTATAGCCTTTGCCATTGGATTGCGTACAGGAACACAAACACTGACCGCTAGGCGATTAGGACAGAAAAAGTACGAAAAATGTGGCACAGCGCTTCACAATGGCCTTTTTATGGCTTTTATTTACGGCATTCCAGCATCATTTATAGGATATCGCTTAGCTGGAAAATTTGTCCCATTTTTTCTTTCAGGCCCCACAGCAGACTTATGCATTGATTATACAGAAATGGCCTTTTTAAGCGTATCAGTAACATCTTTAGCCTTTATTTTCCAGGGGTTTTATGCTGGCGTTGAAAAAACAAAGATTCACATGCAAGTTTCAATTACAAGTAATATTATAAATGTGTATTTAAACGCTGGATTAATCTATGGTTTGGGCGGATTAACCACATTTTTTGAATCAGTTAATCTTGGATGGTTAATACCCTTATGGTCTTGGTTTCCCTTCCCGGCCCTCGGCGTAAAAGGCGCGGCGCTTGCAACGGTTATAGCTTCAGGGTGGTCGTTTTTGCACTATTCTACATTTCTGTTTTCGAAAGAAATAAAATCCAAATTTAATGTCCTGTCTTTTTCGCATGACAAGAGTATGATGAAAAAACAATTTTGGCTTGCACTCCCTATGGGCGTTCAGGAAATGTTTAATAGTTTTGGTTGGTCGGTTTTTTACAAAATAGTCGCATTAATTGGGATTGTTGAATTAGCCGCAACAGAATTAGCCTTTCAAGTGATGCACGCATCTTTTATGCCCGCCATTGGAGTTGGTCAAGCCTGCTCCACCTTGGTTGGAAAATATATGGGGAAAAAAGAATTAGGGAAAGCAGAAGCGAGTATCGTTGAGAGCGTGCGGTTTTCAGAAATAATTATGGGTTCTGTTGGACTGTTTTTTATTTTATTCCCTCATTGGATTGTGCCATTATTTACAAATGACACACAGGTGCAATCATTAAGCATTGTTGGGATTCGAATAATTGGTATTTTACAATTTTTTGATGCAGTAGGTATGACATTATGGTTTGCCCTATCTGGCGCGGGAAATACGATTTATCCAGCCGTCGTAGAATCCATATTAATATGGGTCTTTATGTTGCCTGCTAGTTATTACTTTGGGGTTGTTATGGGTGTTGGGTTTTATGCGCCTTGGGCTTCAATATTTTTTATGATCGTATCTTTTGCTGTCTTAATGGCCATAAAAATAAAAAAAGGCGATTGGAAGAAGATAGAAGTATAAACGTGTAAAATATTTTTATAAATTCAAGGCTCGATCGAGCAGAATTATTTTACAATTCAATTAGAAAAAAGAGAGAAACATGCCAAAATTTTCAGGAATTAAATCCACGGCTGATGGCGCAGCGATCGTTGTTTGGGTAGAAACCCACATCACACAAGGTGCTTGCGCATATCCAATTACATCTTCCACAACTATGGGATCCGGCTATCAAGCTGTCATCGCCAATGGCGGTACAAATATTTGGGGCGAAGACATGGCCTTTATTGAGTCAGAATCCGAACATAGCGCAGCATCGGCTTGTGAAGGGTATGCCCTCGCGGGTGGCCGTGTAACCAATTTCACATCCGGACAAGGACTTGTTCTTATGAAAGAAGTTCTTTATACAATATCAGGAAAAAGACTTCCCGTTGTTTTTCATATAGGCGCAAGAGCGCTTACGTCGCACTCATTAAACGTTCATGCTGGGCACGATGATGTTATGGCTGTTTCTGACGTGGGTTGGGGAATGCTATTCGCAAGAAACGCTCAAGAAACGGGCGATCTTGCATTAATATCGAGAAGGGTGGCAGAAGAAACAGATACACCTTTTTTTAATATAATGGATGGATTTTTAACCACACACACTATCGAGAATGTTCTATTACACGAGCCAGAAATGATGGATGAGTTTGTAGGTAAACCACAGGACCATTTAGTAAACATGATGGACCCATACCATCCTATCATGTCTGGAGTTGTTCAAAATCAAGATTCTTATATGAAGGGGAAAATTGCTCAACGACTTTATACAGATAAAATCGAAGGTTCGCTGGTTAAAGCTATGGATGAATTCTATGAACTGACCGGCAGGCAATACGGATTAATTTCTGAATATAAAATGGATGATGCGGAATATGCCATTGTTGGTTTAGGGTCCATGATTGAAACAGCAGAAACAACAGCAGATTATATGAGAAGCGAAAAGGGAATAAAAGTCGGCGTTGTTCATATTACATCATATAGACCATTCCCAGGAAAAGAAATTGTGGAAGCGTTAAAAAATGTAAAAGCTTTTTCTGTTCTTGAAAGAATGGATAACCCGCTAGCAGAAAGCAACCCGCTGACACTTGAAATAAAAGCCGCATTTACAGACAATCTCAAACCCGACGAAAATGGAAATATTAAAATTCCGAAAATATATTCTGGCTCAGCTGGTTTAGGCTCAAGAGATGTTAGACCGGACGATATTATGGCAGTCGTTGAAAATATGTTTAAAGAAGATAAAAAGTTCTTTGCCGTTGGAATCGATCATGAATTGGCGCTTGAAACAGGCGATTCAACAGATATCCGGTGTGATGGAACCTTTTCTATGCGCGGTCACTCTGTCGGCGGATATGGATCTGTAACAACCAATAAAATTATTGCCACAATTGTCGCGGATCTTTTTGATATGTATGTTCAGGCTTATCCAAAATATGGTTCTGAAAAAAAGGGGTTACCAACAACATACTATTTAACAGTAAGCCCAGAACAAGTAAAAACACACAATGAGTTGGAGTTTGTTGAATTTGTGCCCCTAAATGATATAAATGCTTTCAACCTTGCTAATCCGTTAAAAGGATTACAACCCGGCGGTATGTTATTTGTTCAGAGCGCAAAAACAGATTCTAATGATATTTGGAACGATTTCCCAAAATGGGCGCAACAAACAATTCATAAAGAAAACATAACTGTATTAGCATTAGATACTGTAAAAATCGCCAAAGAAGTGTCTTCTCGTCCTGATCTTATTCAAAGAATGCAAGGAATTGTATTATTAGGAATTTTCTTAAAAGCAACACCCTTTTTAGAGAGGTCTGGCGTGAGCGAAGATGAGTTGATGTTGGGTGTTGAAAAATCATTACGTAAATATTTTGGAAAACGCGGAGAACAAGTCGTTCAAGATAACTTAAATGCTGTTAAGCGCGGTTTCAATGAAGTTTTTGAGGTCAAACAGGAAAATAAAGATGAAGTGTTAGTATGAGTATCTTAGTTTCAGAATTAAATAAAAAAACAGCCCATGACATTTTAGACGTTCAAGACTTTAATGAAAGAATTGTCGGAGCGTATAATAACGGAACAGCAGACGATGGATTGCCCGCGGATGCAACCACAGCAAGAAGTTTAATCCCCGCAGGAACAGCTGGACTTAGAGATTTCAGTTATATTGCTCCCGATATACCAAAGTTTACATCTGAGAATTGTGTCGCCTGCATGGAATGTGTTACTCAATGCCCAGATACAGCTATTCTTGGAAAAGCTATTCCAGAATCTGCGCTAGAAGAAACGCTTTCAAAACTTGAGTCTGGAGAATTAAAAGGATGGATATCAGATCAATGGGCAGACACAAATAAATTTTCAAAAGTACCGGCAAAACAAGGGAAAGAGCCCGCGAAGTTTGGAATTTTTGTGGACCCCACAAAATGTAAAGGGTGCGCTGAGTGTGTGGATGCATGTGGAGATCATGAAGCGCTATCCATGATTGTTAAGGTTGATGAAACTATTCCAACCTATCAAGGCGCTTTCGACTTTTTTAACTCTTTAGGAGAAACACCATCAGATTATATCAATGAGCGAGTTCTTGTGGATATGATGCTCGCAAATGATTCTTTGCTTTATGTTGGCGGAGCGGGTTCGTGTATGGGCTGTGGAGAAGGAACAGCCCTGCGAATGATGTTGGCGGCAACTGGATTTACTTACGGTAAAGAAAGTATTGGTCTTGTGGCGGCAACCGGATGTAACACAGTGTATGGTTCGACTTATCCTTACAATCCGTTTATGGTGCCATGGACAAACTCCCTTTTCGAAAATGTGTCTGCGGATGCGATGGGTATTCGTGCGCGTTGGGATCAAATGGGATGGCAAGATAAAAAATTATGGGCCATTGGCGGCGACGGAGCAATGGTTGATATTGGCTTTCAAGCTCTGTCTCGTATGTTGGCGTCAGGAATGAATATTAATGTACTCATTTTAGATACGCAGGTATATTCTAACACTGGCGGTCAAGCATCCACAGCAACTTTTACCGGACAGGAAGCAAAAATGTCTGCTGTTGGTAAAGCTATTGGCGGAAAAACAGAGGCAAGAAAAGAAATAGCGAACCTTTGTATGATGCATCCTAATATTTTTGTAGCGCAAACTACATCTGCACACACAAATCATTTTTATAAGGCAATCATGGCTGCGAACGAATATGAAGGACCGTCGGTTATTAATGTATTTACAACCTGCCAACCAGAACACGGCGTTGCCGATGATATGGCAATGCACCAAGCTAAATTAGCCGCAGATTCACGAGCATTCCCGGTCTTTATTTACGACCCAAGGAATGGCGAAAGGTTTTCTGAGCGCCTATCCCTACAAGGAAATCCAGCTAAAAATAAAGATTGGTTCGTTAATCCAAAAACAGGAGAAGCGACCGATTTTATTTCATTTGCAAAAACAGAAGGCCGATTTGCGAAACACTTTGATAAAGACGGAAACCCAGACCAAATAATGAAAGACGCAAACAAAGAGCGCCTAGTTAATTGGCACCTCCTTCAAGAACTAGCGGGAGTTATTTAAATGATAGAAAAAACGTTTCTATTAAAAGATAAGTCAAAAATAATTATTCGAAACCTTTCAATAAAAGACGTCAAAAAGTCTCAGGCGTTTTTTAATGCAATTCCAGAATCTAAAAGACGGTTTTTTAGGAGCGATGTTTCAAATCTTGATCACTTAAAAGAGAGGGCTCTTCAATCCGAACAAGGCAAAATTGTCCGACGAATTGCATTAATGGATGGGGAAATAGTCGGGGACGCTTCCATTGAAATTAGCTCAGACCTATGGAAAAGCGGTACTGCATATATTAGACTCGTTGTTCCTAAGCAATATACGGGTAAAGGAATTCAGTTTACACTGGCGAAAGATTTATATGATTTCGCACAAAAGAAAAAGATAAATAAAATCACGACTAAATTTATGCGCCCTCAAAAAGACTTGATGGAAATTTATAATAATCTAGGATTTAAAATAGAGGGTATTTTGCCTGATTATGTGCAAGATTTAAAAGGAAAAGAACAAGACATGGTTGTTATGTTCGCATCTTTAGACGATCTAAAATTTGCACATCAATTTATTGGAGAATGGTTAGACAACGATCACAGTTCTGTTGGCGCAGGCGAAATGTAACCTCGCATTATTATTAGAGGGTTCAACATGAAAAAATACATTGCCATCCTTGCGACGGCATGTTTAATACCGTTATTATTTGGTCAAACAGAGGATAATACCGAAACACAAAAACAGGCAGTTAGCTTTAATGTTTCTGAAGAAGAACCAAAAACGTTAAGCGATCATTTAGGTGGAAAAATAGAAATACCCGGTTTTTTAAGTTTTTATCAGGATTCTATAACGGGCCAAGTATTTTTATTACTAAAAGAAACTCAGCTCAATAAAGATTATATATATTTTAACCACGCAAGAGATGGGGTGGTGGATGCGGGTTGGTTTGTGCGCGGCGCCTACCAAGGAAGTCGCATTTTCACTTTGCAAAAACACTTCAATCAGATTGAATTTATATTTAAAAATACATCTTATTACTTTGACCCGAACAATCCTCTCGCTAGAGCATCAAACGCCAATATTAGTGAGGGCGTTACTGCCTCTCAAAAAATTCAATTCCACGACAAAGAAACAGGCCAATATTTAATAGACGTAGATCCTTTATTTCGATCTGAAGCGCTCCATCAAATCACCCAAGGAATAAACCCGGCCGATAAAACAAAAAATAAATATAAACTTGGGAAACTCGATAAAGTAAAAACAAAAATCGTATCTATAAAAAATTATCCCAAAAATTCTGACATTGTGGTTCAATATGTTTATAACAACCCCTCACCCACAAATTTTGGAACAGGCGGAGTTACTGACCCGCGATATACATCCATTTCACTCCAACACAGTTTTATTCAATTACCAAAAAATGACTATGTATTTCGCCTTGAAGATCCACGTATTGGATATTTTACAACACAAGTAACAGATATGACATCCATTGATGTTGCGCCATTTAGAGATTATATTCATCGTTGGAACCTAGAAAAAAAGTATCCCGAAAAAGAGATTTCAGAGCCCATAAAACCCATTCTTTGGTGGATAGAAAACACCACACCCTACGAATTTCGAGATGCGATAAAAGAAGGTGTTTTAAGGTGGAATCGCGCCTTTGAAAAGGCGGGATTTAAAAATGCCGTTCAGGTGAAAGTACAACCTGATGACGCTCAGTGGGATGCGGGCGATATTCAATATAATGTATTAAGATGGACATCATCTCCTAACCCGCCATTTGGAGGGCTTGGCCCCAGCTTTGTAAATCCATTGACAGGTGAAATATTGGGCGCAGATATTATGTTAGAATATGTGTATTTCACAAATCGCGTCAAGTATGAACAACTATTTCAAGCTGGACACAATAGGGAGGCCAATAAACCCTATTTTTGTTCAAACGGTGAGTCTATCCAGCAAGGCAATTTATATGGTAAAACTTTTTTAAAGAGCACATCACTTGACGGCACACTTGATGAACACAGACTTATTGAAGAAAGCATTATTGAACTTGTTCTTCATGAAGTGGGCCACACGCTTGGGCTGAATCATAATTTTTATGCATCCATGCTTCATCCATTTAAAGATATTCACAATAGAGATATTACAGAGCCTGTAGGACTAACATCTTCAGTCATGGATTATGCTTATGTTAATGTTTCCCCGGGAAATCATGGGCAATTTTATTCAACCACGCCGGGACCTTATGATATATGGGCTATTCAATATGGATATGAAACAGACATAAATAATCTCCAGCCACTATTAGACCAATCGACTAATCCAATACTGGGTTTTGGAAATGATGCCGACGATATGAGGTCGCCAGGTCGAGGCATAGACCCTCGGGTTATGATTAACGATATGAGTTCAGATCCTCTCGCCTATGCAGAAGAGCGAATTGGCATCACAAATATGTTAATGAAAGATTTAAAAAATAGATATTCAAAAGATGGACAAACTTATCACGAGCTGAATAATGCCTTTGGAATTCTTTTCAGGGATTACACTCTTTCAGCAAATACAATATCTCGTTATATCGGAGGTGTTTATGTGGACCGTTCAGTCGTTGGGCAAAATCAACCAAGAGCACCCCTTACACCCGTTTCATACAAGAAACAAAAGAGAGCAATGCAATTACTCTCAGATTACTTCTTTTCAAAAGAAGCAATGAAAGTTCCAGAAAATATGATTCAATATTTAAAACCACAAAGGCGAGGTTTTAGTGGGACACCAGACCCGAGAATACACGATTTGAAATTCAATGTACAAAAAGGAATCCTAAATCACGTATTCCATAGAGCTGTTATGAAACGCATTACGGATACAAGCCTGTATGGAAATACCTATTCGCTCAATGAAGTTATTGGAGATATTATTGACGCAAGCTTTAAGGTAGATGCCAATAAAAACATTTCAACTTCTCGGGCAAATCTTCAAGTAAATATTACCAATAGACTTATTGTTATACTGGAAAATAAAGGAAAAATTAAATACGATAATATATCGGTTGAATCTTCCCACGCGGGGTTATTACAAATAAAAAAATATATTTCGAAAAAACAAGGCACAAATAATATCACAAAAGCCCATCGCGAATATTTGGCTTACAAAATAAAGAAAACACTCGATAACTAAATAGGATCAAAATGAAATTACATCTTTCGTTGCTTGGTTTATTAATCATCGCAATAAGCTGCAATCCCAAAACAATAGAAATGGCCACAATGACACAGAATACAGAAAAACACCCGCTCGACAAATCTGAGCATCGAAAAATAATACTAGAGAATGGATTAAAAATATATTTATTATCCGATCCCAATTTTAATAAAGCATCCGCATCCATGAATGTAGAAGTTGGTTCTCTTCAAAACCCGGAAGGGCGTGACGGATTAGCACACTTTTTAGAACATATGTTATTTCTAGGTACGGAAAAATATCCCGACTCAGATGAGTATGGAACTTATCTTAAATCAAATGGCGGGTATGCAAACGCCTATACCGCAGGCGATCACACAAATTACCAATTTGAAATTATGCCAAACAAATTTGAAGGAGCAATTGATCGCTTTTCCCAATTTTTTATCGCCCCGCTTTTCACAGAGGAATATACCGGAAGAGAAGTAAACGCCGTGAACTCTGAGCACCAAAAAAACATTATGAACGATATGTGGCGCATGTTTAGAGTTACAAGCTTATTTTTAAAAGAAGGACATCCCGAACAAAAATTTTCCACAGGAAATTTAGAAACTTTAGGTACGATTACTCGAGACGAGTTAATCGCTTTTTATAATAAATATTATAGTTCCAACAGAATGACGCTTGCCTTGTGTAGCACACATAGTCTCGATCAAATGGAAGAATGGGTAAATCAATATTTCTCAAGCATTCCAAATCAAAATGCTGAACAACTATCATATTCACCTGACCTATATGACAAAAAAGAAACTTTTCGATTAATATCTATAGATCCAGTGAAAGATATGCAAGATTTATATTTAAATTTTGCTATACCAACAACTCGCCCTTATTATGAAAGTAAACCCGGAAGAGTTCTTGGCTTTATTTTAGGTCATGAAGGAAAAGGAAGTTTACTCTCTTACCTTAAATCAAAAGGGTGGGCTATCTCACTTAGTGCCGGCGCCGGTTCGAGCTCTAACGATTACGGCTGGGCCACAGTTCATATTGAACTGACAGCTCAAGGCGTATCCGATTACAAAAAAGTAATAGAGGCGGCCACTTCGTTCATAAAGCTCATGAAAGAAAAAGGATATCAGTCTTTTGTATATAATGAATTAAAAACAATGGCAGCCTTAGATGAAATATATTCAGATAAAGGCGAAGGCGCGTGGCGCGCGGTTGGTTTGGCAAATGAATTAAGCAACTACCCGTTCAAAGATGCCGGAAGAACACATTATATTTATCGCAATGAATCAGCAGATGCCTATAATCAACTTTTGTCCCTACTAACCCCCGATAATATGGCTTGCGTCCTAATGGCTAAAGGCGTTGAGACCGATAAAACAGAACATTATTATCAAGCAAACTATGCTTACACCGAGGACGAAACATTTTATAAACAACTGATAAATACGCCAATCAACGATGCATTTGTTTTTCCAGAACCAAACAACTTTATTCCTAAAAACGCATCCATCCCCGATAGGGAATTAAAGGAAGACGCTCTCCCGGAACTTATTTTTGAAGAAAAAGGAATACAACTTTATTTTGGACAAGACTTTGAGTTTTTACGCCCAAAAGGTGTTATTAATTATAAAATACGCTTTCCAAAAACAAGAATGAGTTTGGATAACAGGGTAAAACTTGCCTTCTACGCCGCCTGCGTTAGAGAGTCGTTGAATGAGTTGGCTTACCCGGCGCGAGGCGCAGGACTACATTATAGCCTACAGGATGGATATGAAGGTTTATATGTTTCTGTCCGCGGATATAGCGAATCCGCTTTAGCGCTATATAAAGAAATGATTAACCACATGGTATCCTTTCAGATTACGGATGCACAATTTCAAGCTATAAAAGATAACATTGTTCGAGATTATCAAAATTTCCCCCTTTCAGATGCTTGGAGAATCGGCAGAGAAAGAAATGCGGAAATAATGCAAAAAGTTAAATACGGCAAAGATGATGTATTAAAAAAATCTAAAAATATCACTCTTTCAGACATAACACATTTCACATCAACCTTATTTGAAAACACATATATTGAAGGGTTTGTGTATGGCGACATGACCCAGGGTATGGCGAAAGAATCAGCGGATTATTTATTATCTAAAACAAATACAAAACCGATCTCAAGGGAAGATGCCTTCGAAGTTTCGCTTCTCTCTCACCAAGAACCAGAAAGTATACAACAGGTTGAAACGCTCGAAGTGAACAATTCATGTTTTAATCGCCAATATTTTCTAGGATATGATTCACCCGAAATCAGAGCTATTGGAGATGTCATAACACTTTCAACACAACAACCTTTTTATAATGAAATGCGTACAAATCAGCAATTAGGGTATATTGTTTGGTCCTATGATAGAAACTATGAAGAAAACCACGTTATTGTTTACACGATTCAGTCAGGCGCATATGATGCTGCAGAGGTTGAAAGGCGAGCGGATAGTTTAATTATTACATTACCTGAAGTTATTAATGAATTACAGGATGAAACTTTTGAGCAAATAAAACTAGCTGCAATTGAAAAACTGGAAGAAAAAGAAAAAAGTATATCTCAGAAAGCAGGAGATTTAAAAACGTTAATTTTTGAATATGGAGCAGATTTTAATCGAGATAAAGATACCATAGAAGCATTGAAAGTTCTAAAAAAAGAAACGGTAGTTCGTGTGTTTAATAATGCGATCCAACCCAAGTCTAGGAAAATGATTACAAACTTACTTTTTGCAAAACAACATGAAAACAAGGACGAACTTCACTCTTCTTACGACGACTTAGATCAATGGAAAAAATCACGCACCTATAAATAAATGCCATCAGAAATTATTCTTATTGCAGCCATTTCTGCTGATGGGTATATAGCAAGAAACAGCAAGGATGACATTTCTTGGTCAAGAGATAAGGCTTTATTTAAAGAACAAACGTTTGGGTTTCCCATTATTATGGGACCTAAAACACATAATATTATAGGAAAAAATCTCCCAGGACGAGAAAATATAATTGTTTTCAGGCATGACTCCATCAAGAGTGTGCTAGATAAAATACACAACGAAAAATGCTTTATAATTGGTGGCGAAAAAACATTTACACGGTTTTCTGACTATTTAACCCATCTATACTTAACCGTTCATCCGCTCATTTTTGGTGATGGAATTCCACTTTTCCATAATCTTGATAGCGAAATAATATTAGAAAAAATTGATTCGATTCCTATCCCCAATACAAATCGGATATTTCAAGATCAATATAAAGTATGTCGTTAAAATACCTAAGCATACTCTTAACAGTAACCATCGTATTTTCGATGGATATATATTCAGGAGGGAAGCTTTCACTAATCCAAAACAATATGGACGTGCATTATTATGATATACACTTAACAGTAGATTCAGAAAAAAAAATAATACATGGTTATGTCGAATTGGGGATAAATGTAAAAGATACAACCATAAAGGGACTTGAGTTAGATCTGATTGATCAATTTGATATATCTAAAATCAAAGTAAACGCGTTAATGTCATCCTTCAGTCATAATAATAATAAAATTACTATTAGCCCAACAAGTCTCGTACACTCTAATACAATTCGTATTTATTATAGTGGCAAACCACCCGAAGCGAACAACCCTCCTTGGGGTGGAGGTTTTTCCTGGGAATCTGATAGTTTGGGATATCCCTGGATAGGTGTTTCGTGCCAAACAAATGGAGCCCATATTTGGATTCCATGTATAGAGCACCCCAGCGATGAGGCGGATAGCGTTGACCTATTTATAACAACAAGCAAACACCTGGTTGTTGCAGGAAACGGCTTATTAATAGACACAACAGCAGATAACAATCAAACCACCTGGCATTGGAAAACAACTTATCCTATTAGCGCTTATAATATTAATTTTACGATTGGAAAGTTTCAGTTAATTGAAAAAGATTTAAATTTAAAAAACCCGACACATCTTCAATATTTTGTTTTACAAGAATACTTAGAAGGAAGCGGCTATATTATAAATGAAGCTGAAAAATATCTAAAATTTTATGAATCACTTTTTGGCGCATATCCTTGGAGCAACGAAAAGTTTGGAATGGTACAAACGCCTTATTGGGGAATGGAGCATCAAACAATTATCGCCTATGGAAACAATTATAAAATCAGAAAACCCGGATACGATTTTTTATTATTACATGAAATGGGGCACGAATGGTGGGGGAATTATTTAACCGTACACGACTGGGCCGATTTTTGGATTCACGAAGGAATAACTATTTATGCTGAAGCATTATTTATAGAAGAGAATTTTGGTATTGATGCTTATCATGAATTTTTCAAAAAAACGGTACGTAGCAAAATTTCAAATAATATACCAATTGTTCCTAAACAAAACGCAATATCTCAAGACGTTAAAGGATTAGATGTATATTATAAAGGAGCTATGGTTTTGCATATGCTAAGATATTTGATAGGCAAAGAAAAACTTATTTCTATATTAAACACGACACTTCATTCAGAAAAAAGCCTTTCTCATAATCATGTTTCAACACAAGACTTTATCGATATTACTAACGAGATTACAAGTGAAGATTTTGGATGGTTTTTTGACGTTTACTTGAAGAAAAAGGATCCGCCAAAATTAGTCATTAAAAACAGATGGAAAACCAAAACAATCAATTGGGAAAACCCAAATTTCCTAATGCCTATTGAAATTGAAACATTTAATGGGGAAATTGTAAAGATACAACCGGGTAAACGAAAAATAAAAAATGTAAAAAGGGTAGACCCCACACAATGGATATTATTTAACTAAAGTATCATTTTATCCTTATCATCATGAAAATTAATTCAGAAATTCAATCCGATCAAAAATGCAATCAGGATATTAAAATTAAATGAAAAAAGCCATTCAAGCATTACTTCTTATTTTCTTATTAACTTTTATTGGGGTACGAATTTATATTCATCATCCGCTACCGCAATATACAGGCAAAAAAAGTGTGCCATCAATTACAAAACCAGTAGATGTTTTTACAGATGAATTTGGTGTGCCACACATTTTTGCCGAAAACGAAAGCGACCTTTTTTTTACAGCAGGATATATAGCCGCAAGAGATAGATTATTTCAAATGTCCATGGTTGCCTTTGCTGTAAGAGGGGAATTATCATCAGCGCTGGGGGATGATTTTATTGATAGCGATATTTATCTCCGAACTTGGCGCATTAATGCTGTTTCTAAGCGCGTTGAAAAAAGCTTAGATTCAGAAACCTACAACATACTATCCACTTTTTGTGATGGAATAAATACACGCATTAATGAACTGGGAAAAAATCTACCTATAGAATTTAAGGTTATGGGCATTAAGCCATTATATTGGAAACCGTCAGATGTAATCGGCTATGCGCGCTTGATGGCCCACGAATTACAGTCATCATGGAAAACAGAAGTGGTTTATGGGGCAATAGTAGAAAATTATGGACTCGAAAAATTTAAAGATATTTACCCAAATTATTCCGATGATCAACCGATAATAGCAAATCTACTAAAAAGAAAAGACCTGACTCCGCTCTACACATCTGTTATGAAGAATGAAAATAAAGTTCGGAATTTATTAGGCTTTAGTTCGCCCTATTATGGATCAAACAATTGGGTAATATCCGGAAATAAAACAGAATCCGGAGAGCCGCTTCTCGCGAATGATCCCCACTTAGAATTTTTGCAACCACCGCGTTGGTATGAGATGCACCTTAAAGGAGGAAGATTTAATGTAAGCGGAATTTGTATTGCCGGTATTCCAGTTCCCATTATTGGACAAAATGAAAATTGCGCCTGGGGGTTCACAAATGTAATGATTGATGATGTGGACTTTTTTGTGGAAAAAACAGACCCAAACAACCCCAATAAGTATTTATCGGGCGATCAATGGCTTGATATGGAATTAATTCAAGAAACGATTCCCCTTAAAGACGGAAGTGACACAACAATTGTTATTCGAATTACAAAGCATGGACCTGTTATTAGCGATATTCATCCGCTATTAAAATCAGGAAACACAACCGTCTCTATGGCGTGGACAGGGCATTGGGAAACCAACGAAATGAATACATTTTTAGGTCTTAATAAAATGAAAAACTGGGATGACTTTACTGAAACGGTAAAATCGTATGGTGTACCGGGGCAGAATATGATTTATGCAGATAAAGAAGGAAATATTGGATGGCGCCCAGCCGTGTTTATTCCCATTCGGCAAGAAGGATCCAGCTTACTTCCAAGACCGGGGCATGACCCAAATTATGACTGGAAAGGAAAGGTTCCTTTTGAAGAAATGCCCTTTTTGTATAACCCCAAAAAAGGCTTTATTTCTACCGCCAACAACAAGACAATTGGGGATGAATTCCCATATTATATTTCAGGGCTTTGGGCAGATCCAAGTCGCGCAAGCCGCATTGAAGAAAGGTTGTCATCGATGGAAAATATGACTGTTGACGACATGAAGTCTGTTCAGCTTGATATGACGTCCAACTTTGCAAAAGAAACAGTACATTATTTTATCGAGACTGAAACAGGAAACGAAACAGGGAGCCTTAAGGCCGCATATGCGTTTTTGAAAAAATGGGATGGGCACGAGGGGCCGGAGTCCTCAGCGGCGCTTATCTTTAATTCCGCTTTTATTCATTTAGTTAAAAATGTGTATGGGGATGAATTAGATTTATTAGGTGAAGGATACTTAGAGAGCTTCATTGGCTTAAAATATATTCATTCACGTAATTTGCGCGACCTTCTTTCAAAAGGAACATCAAGTTGGTTTGACGACGTAAGAACACAAGACTATATTGAAACAAAAGATGATATTTTAAGAAGATCCATGGAAATGGCGGTGATCGAAATTGAATCGCTAGTAGGACACAATATATCCAATTGGAAATGGGGAAGAGTTCATACATTAACACATCCGCATGTGTTGGGAAAAATAAAAATATTAGATTGGATCTTTGGTTTTAATGTAGGTCCATTTGAACAGGGCGGTTCGGATAAATCTCCTCGAGCTGCGGGCTATTCAACGTCTATACCTTATATTGAAACGGCTGGAGCATCCATGAGACGCATTGTTGATTTTAGCAATTTAAATCAAACACAGTTTATTCTTCCTACAGGACAATCGGGGTTATATAATAGCCCACATTATGACGATCAAGCTGACATGTTTCAAAAAGGCGAATATCGAACAACGTGGTTTGATGAAAACTATATTCGAAACGCAGACCACTTTAAGCATTTAAAGCTGGTCCCTGAAAAATAAATGGAAATCAAAAGAGTTGATGCTGATATTGTTCGCCCGTTAAGGCAAAAAGTTTTAAGACCGGGGCAACCATTTCATACAACAAAAATTGAAAAAGATGAAAATAAGGATACGGTACATTATGCACTCTATTTGGACAATTTTTTAACAAGTATTGCTACTATATATCCTGAACCTTTGGTTGAATATAATTTTTCACTTGCTTATCGATTGCGCGGAATGGCGACCGATCCAGAATATCAGGGCAAGGGATTTGGAGCACAAATATTAAAACAATGCATCATGTATTTAAGAGATAAAACAGATACAAAATATTTATGGTGCAATGCTCGCGAATCTGCATTTGGATTTTATGAAAAATTTGGATTTGAAATTATAGGCGATATTTTTGAAATTGAAAATATAGGCCCTCATAAAAAAGGGTTTTATCTCATACGCAAATGAAATTAAAAGAAATATCTGTTCAAGATCTAAAAGAGAAAAAAGACAATGGCGAGAACTTTGTATTGTTGGATGTTAGAGAATTATTTGAATTAAAGAAAGCATCTATTCAGCCAAACACCCACATCTCTATGAATATGATTCCCGCCAAAATAGACGAACTAGATAAAAAAATACCCATTTATGTTATTTGTCATACGGGAGTTCGATCGCAGTATGTTACACATTTTTTAGAACAATCTGGATTTGACGCTTCAAATGTTCGAGGTGGAATTCATGCTTGGTCAATAAATATCGATCCAACAGTCCCTATGTATTAAATAAAAAAGGGCTGTAAAAACAGCCCTTTTTTATAAATGAAATATTAAACTACTTAAGCAATATCATTTTCTTCGTCTGGGAATAATTATCTGTATTTAAAGAGATAAAATAAACACCAGATGTTAAAGATGCGCCAATATCATCTTTCCCATTAAAGGTAAAAGTATGAACACCAACACTTAAACTTCCAGAATGCAAAACTCTCACAGATTGGCCCAACATGTTTGAAACGGTCACAACGACATTGGACTGCTTGTTTATGTCCACACGAATAGTTGTTTCTGGATTGAAAGGGTTAGGAAAGTTTTGATGAAGAGCAATTGAACTTGGAATGATTGACGTACCATCTACAGAAAGTAGCTCATTTGCATAACCGGGTGACGGCATTAAAGAATCCCACAACCCAGATCCATCGGGGTACATCCCGTAAGAAATATCGGTTGTTTGTTCCCCAAACGTCAAAGAATCGACAAAACTGGTATCACCTGAAAAAATAGTCACGAGTCCGATTTGTTCTCCGCCGCCGCTTAGTTTTTCTTCTACATGCAGCACACCCTGTTCTGATTCATTGTCAGCCCAAAGCAGTAGAAAACCGCCAGGCTCAATAGTGGTTACCTCAGGTTCGCTTGTTGGAATTTGCCAAGACGTAGGATCAGTTAAATCGTCTGTAATAAACATTCCGCCAATATTTACGTTATTTTGACCCGCATTATACAGCTCAATAAAATCGTCATATTCACCATTTTCATCTGTTACTGATGCATCATTACTGGCGAGGAACTCATTAACCATAATTCCAGATAGATTTTCATCTGTCCATGTATTTGACACACCCGCAGTTGGATCAGGGAAAGACGCCCAATCACTGCCGCCATCTGTCACTCGCCCAGAGCTTGTATCAGCGATTTGTTCACCAAAGGTTAATGAATCGACAAAAATAGTGTCGGATCCAGAAATGTAAACCAAGCCAATTTGTTCTCCACTTCCACCTAACTTTTCTTCCACATGAAGCACACCTTGCTCAGACTCTTTGTCTGCCCACAAAATTAAAAAACCACCAGGTGGAATGGTTGTTGTGTCGGATGCTGTTTCGGGAATTTGGTGAGATGCGGGGTCGGTTAAATCATCTGTAATCCAAAGTCCGCCAATATCTACAGAATCGGGACCCGGATTATAAATTTCAATCCAATCATCAAAATCACCATTTTCATCTGCCATGTAATAATCATTACTTGCCATGAACTCATTTATGTAAAGTGTTGGTGCCTGCGCCAATATCAAAATAGGCAAAGACATCAACATTATTATCGTTCGTTTCATTACGAACCTCCTTTTTTTGGTTACTGAAATTCATAAATATATAATTTTTGTTCGGAGTCGCTTACAATATAAATACGGTTAGTATTTGAATTAAAACCAACTCCCTCTGCTTTTTCAAAATTGAGGGAATATGTATTAATAACACCATCTTGTTCGTTCCACTCAAACATTTGTTTAGACTCATCGCTTACGATAAAATAATTACCATTAATATCATTTAAACAAATACCTGAATAATCCTGAGCAAAACCCAGTTCAAGCTCTTGAGTTTTAATGAGCGCTGAATCAAGCACAAGGAAAACACCGGGATTTTTTTCGTTTAATAAGTTGATGGTGCCTGTAGTTGGATTTAACACAATACCCTCAAACCCTTTGTTACTTTCACTGTTGTCAAACAAAATAGAATGTCTGGACAATAAATTCCCAAGCGTATCTATATGAACAATCTCCAATAAAGACTCTTCTGCAATCCAAAGCGTATGATCTCGAAGGTCATATGTAACGCCCTCTAAATCATACCCCGAATAATAAAGGGTTCTTTTAATGTTCCCCAAAAGGTCAATCTTGTAAACTGAATTGTCTGGCGGATCGCTTACAACATATAAAGCAGATCCATCGCCATTAAGCGTAAGCCCAGATGGTTCAGGAACATCGAGACTTACGCTTTCAATAAAAATGAGTTTTGATTCAAAATCATCTAATGGGGGTGATTCATCTAAACTGCAAGATGAATACATAAACCCAACAAGAATAATCCAAACCAGCTTCATTTTCTAATTATTTGATGCGCCCGGCGTTGGTGTTGTAAATGTGGTCCAAGTATCAGCGCCATCTGTTGTGCGACCCATAGACACATCCGCTTCTTGAGCATCAAATGTATAAGTGTCAATAACAGTTAAACCATCGGTATCAATCAATACAACGGATTCACCGCCACTTGAGAGTTTAGTGTTAATATGTAAAACACCCTGTTCTGGTTCTTTGTCACACCAGAGAATTAAATAACCTCCCGCCGGAATAGTTGTTAAATCAGCGCTTGTGGTTGGGATTTGATTTGGCTCAGTATCTTCAGGATCATCCGTAAAATACATGCCGCCGACATCAATTGCCTCAGATGTTCCATTATATAATTCTACCCAATCATCAAAGCCGCCCTCTTCATCAGAAATATTAGCATCATTGCTTGCGAGGAATTCATTAATAACAAGAACGCCCTCCTCAGTTGGAGGAACTTCTATTATTTCATCCTCACCAAGATCACACCCAGTAAAAACAAGGAGCAAGACCGATAATAGGCCAATTAATAATTTAGTTAGTTTCATGTTTGTTTCCTTTTTGTTGTTGATTAGAAAAAGACCAGCGTTCTAAACTGGACATAAGAGAAATCATAATCTGATGGTACGCCACCGCCTGTTGCATTTGTTGAATTGTCAACCATAGCATAATTTAAATAAAAGCGAATATTAGGATTAACATACCAATTAACACCTAACGTAATATTGTTTGCTTTACCTCCATAAATCATGGCTTTTTCATCGGATAAGTTAAGATGGCTAAATCGAGCCAAAAGCTCGAAAGCGCCCCATTTTTTATTATTAGGTAATACTTGTCCAAATTCACCTTCGCTTACAACCCACGGCCGAGTTTCACCCGTAACAAACCAACTAATAAAACCATATCCACCTACAAAAGAAGCATCAGAATAGCCTTCTTCTCGCGTTAAAGATGTTTGCATAAACTCGCCCTGAAGCGATAGACTTTTTAATCTTAATGCACCCTCTAAACCGGTTTGAGTTACAGTGTTTACTTTGAATATATTATCTGTATCTACTATTTCAATGTCCCCAATTTTTGTTTCAGGTTCAGCGTTAAAATCAATAACACCTTGATCATCATTGGGGGTATGTTGAGCAAAAGCGCCACCGAGATGAATCAATAAATTGTCTTTCATAATAGGAGCAACAACAAAACGCGCAGCAAACCCATTGCCCGTTTCTTCTGTATTTTGATTTTTATCATCATCCATCCCTTGTGCGAATAGCGCACCACTAAAATGCCACTTATTTCCCCACTGCGTATATCCGACAGATGTTCTTCTGCCCAACTTAAAGGCTAATGCATTATAAGCCCTTTCTGGAAAAGAAATGATGCGAGAACTTGTTAATATTTCTAATCCAAATGGAACTTTATAATGTCCCATTTTAAAGATGGCATTATCCCATCCATTAAAGCTTAACCACATATCTTTAATTTCGACTGAGTACTCAGCAATATCCATATCCCATTCAGCATTCCAGTCGCCCCAAAGTTGTGTTTTTGCGGCAAAACGAGCTTTACGCAAATGAGTGCCGTTGCTCAATTTTTCTGCAGTGTCATTCATAAAATATGCGCCATCAATATACATTCTAATATCGAAACGTAATTTGAATTGCCCATCAGATGATTTCAGAATAAACTTTCCATTATCAGTCCAACCAGAAGAATCAGACAAGGATGCCTGCCCCATGACTAATCCAATAAATAAGAATGAAAAGAATAGTTTTTTTAGTATTTTCATTTTGTGTCCTTTTTGTTAATAACCCTACTCTGGCAAATCCATACTCGTTATTGTTTTTGCAATATTTGCTAGATAAACATTGATTTGTTTTAACAAGTCCATAAGTTCCATATGAACTTCATGCGTTGCCACAGATTCGGTTAATGCTTTTTGAACGCGCCTTAAATGTGTCGTTCTATATTCAGATTCAAGGTTACGATACTTTAAATCTTTTGTAATAATTTTTTCTGCTGTTTTTAAATGCATTTCACCAAAAGCTTCATTTAGGCGGCTTAATTGCTTCATAACCCTTATGTGAAAATCATTTATTTCATTTTCTCCATCCATTGAGAAATTTTCCTGAATATTTTGAAATTTCCCCGCAAGTGGAATTATATTTTTATCTATAATGTCCCCAACACTTTCCATGTCTTTTGCTATAGACATCATGGCAAAAACTTCAACCGCCTGGGTGTTGGTTAATTCTTGTCGGCTAATTTTAAAGCAATAATCAGAGACCTTTCGCTCTAAAAAGTCAATTTTATTTTCCCGCATACGAATTCCATCTATAATAGATAGTTCAGGATACACAGAATCTTTACTTTCTTCTTTTGCGGTAAACGGAATAATGGATGCATATACCATTCGTGAAAGAATTTTTATCATTCTCGACATTTCAGTCCTTGCTAATTCGACAGCAACTGTTGGGTGTCCAATTTGAGATTCATCCAAATGCCAGGTTGCCGGCTCAAGGCCTTTTGTTTTTTCTGTTTTGGGCAACATTCGGTAAACTTGTTTTTCTAAAACTTTTGTAAATGGAAGAAAAATGAATCCAACACCAACATTGAAAATGGTATGCGCATTTGCAATTTGTCGAGGCGTTTCAGCAGCAAGCTTATCCATACCGGTTAATCCGCTAGAAGATGAAAGCGATCTTACAAGAGCAGCTAAATCAGGAATAAACCATATAAATAATAAAACACCACTTATATTAAATAATACATGGGCAAGCGCTACTCGTTTTGCTTCCCGAACAGTGCCAATACTCGCTAAACCGGCGGTTATGCATGTTCCTATATTTGCGCCCAAAATAAGTGGAATCCCAGCATCTAAAGTAAGCAACCCTTGTTGGGCTAGCACGATAACAATTCCTGTAAATGCGCTAGAGCTTTGAATTAATGCCGTAAAGGCAGCTCCGATTAAAATTCCAAAAAACGGATTTTCTAATCCCTTCATAAGGTCAATAAAAGGTTCAAAAGTTCGTAGTGGCTTCATAGAGTCTGACATGAGTTTCATACCAAAAAACAAAATCCCAAAACCAAGAAGAGCCTCGCCAATATGTCTTATAGAATCCTTCTTACCAAAAAGAGTCATCGCAAAACCAGCTGTAATCATTAGCAGTGCGTAATCCGTTAATTTAAACGCGACCAATTGAGCTGTAACGGTTGTGCCAATATTTGCGCCCAAAATAATGCCAATCGATTGGGCATACGTCATCAACTCTGCCTGAACAAAACTCACCAACATAACCGTTGTAGCGCTTGAGCTTTGGATAACCATCGTTACAAACGCACCAACAACCAATGCTACAATTCGATTTTGAGTGAGCGTTGCTAAAATATTCCGCATTTGACTTCCAGCAACCTTTTTTAAGCCATCGCTCATTTTATCCATCCCATAAAGGAATAGCGATAAGCCACCAAAAAGACCCATTACTAGAAAGCCCCAATGAATGGTCGCCCCATTTCCCGCAAATAACATACTGGATTGCATCACAAATAATGTGATAAATGTTTTTGGTTGAAAAAGCATTTTCATTTTTTCAACTAATCTTTAGCGCCCATTGAATGAATTGTTTTTGCAAGATTACCAGCATATACATTGATTTGTTTTAATAAATCCATGAGCTCCATGTGAATTTCATGTGTCTGGATTGATTCTTCTCTTTCTTCGTGTAGTCGCTCTAAATGTCGAGTACGATATTCTGCTTCCAAATCGGTATACTTTTCTTCTTTAGCCATAATGCGTTTTGCCAGTTCTGGATCTAATTCAGAAAACGCTTCTTTTAATCGACTAATTTGTTTGCAAACTTTGGTGTGGAAAATATCTATTTCTTCTTTTCCTTCTTTTGAAAAATCTGTTTTTAATACAGATTTTTTTGCAATGAGCGGAATCATGTTTTTCTCTAGTATATCTCCAATACTTTCAATGTCATTTACAATCGACATCATACCATAAACTTCTTGAATTTGGCTGTCCGATAATTCTTGGCGTCCAATTTTACGCAAATAATTTACGATCCGCTCTTCAAGAAAATCTAATTTTTCCTCTCGCATTGCAATCCCTTCAACCAAAGTGAGTTGTGGGTATTTTATATCAAAAAGCGGTTCATTAGACTTAAAAGGTTCAATGACAGATGTTAACATTCGTCCAAAGATGTCAGACATTCTTGATATTTCGTTCCTAGCAAGATCAATGGCTAACACAGGAGTAGAGACAACCTTATCATCTAAATGCCACGTAACAGGTTGGATTCCTTTTTCCTGTTCTTTTTCTGGATAAAATCTCATAATAGTATTGGCAAAAAATGTAGTAAACGGGAGAAAAAAGAAAGCAAGGCTTACATTAAAAATAGTGTGTGCATTTGCAATTTGACGCGGTGTTTCTGCCGCCAGCTTATCAATCCCAACGCCAGATGAAGTAGGAGAAATAGATCGGATTATTTCAGCAAAGGTTGGTATCCAAAATATGAATAAAAGAACACCGCCAACTTTAAACATAACATGAGCAATGGCTACACGCTTCGCCTCTCTCGACGTCCCAATGCTGGCTAATCCAGCCGTAACGCACGTACCAATATTTGCGCCCATTACTAAAGGAATTCCTGCCTCCAAAGTAAGCAACCCTTGTTGCGCTAACACAATTACAATACCTGTAAATGCACTGCTGCTTTGCACTAAGGCAGTAAATATAGTTCCCACCAACAAACCGAACACCGGATTTTCCAACCCTTTTAGCAAATCTATAAATGGCTGAAAAGTCCTCAGAGGTCTCATAGCATCGGACATAAGTTTCATTCCAAAAAATAGAATTCCGAAACCAAGGATTGCTTCACCCATATATTTAGTAGAATCTTTTTTGGAAAACATGGTTAATGCAAAACCCACCGCAATCATGACCAACGCATAGTCTGTCAATTTAAACGCGACCAATTGAGCTGTAATGGTTGTTCCAATATCTGCCCCAAGTATTACTCCCAACGACTGAACAAAGGTCATAAGCTGGGCCTGAACAAAACTCACCAACATAACGGTTGTTGCGCTAGAGCTTTGAATAACCATTGTAACGAATGCGCCAACAGACATAGCAATGATTCGATTGTTGGTTAATGCTGATAAAATATTCCGCATGCGATCGCCAGCAGATTTTTTCATTCCCTCGCTCATTTTTTCCATTCCATAAAGGAAAAACGCTAATCCTCCCGCAAGCGTCATAACAAGCTTTCCCCAAGAAAACACATCAGAAGAGCTTGTGGTTGATCCTGCAAAAAGCATATTTAACAATAAAATACTGGAAATAAATATTGTTATTAAAGGGATTCGATATTGTTTCATTTAGAATGTCTCTACATTTGTGGTTTTTTAAGCGAACCATTATATTTTTTTCGGTTCTGAATTAATGGAATTGCAAAGCTACTCGCCGCAACTAGAAGCATGATTAAACTGGTAGGTCGAGTAAAGAAAATAGACCAACCGCCCATCATAACGGCTCGAATAAAGTTCGTTTCAGCGATATTGCCCAAAACCATTCCAAGAACAATAGGAGCGACCGGATAATTATATCGTCTTAATATCCAACCAAAAACGCCAAAAGCAAGGCAAGCGGCTACATCAAAGAAAGAGTTTCTGACCGCAAAACTGCCAATAATTGATACGGCAAAAATCACGGGGAATAAAATCGTTTTAGGAATGGTTGTTACTTTTATCCAGAGACGACTGCCAAAAAAGCCAAGAACCAAT
>JADHUI010000026.1 GCA_016784605.1 Fidelibacterota bacterium
GGGTATCCGATTGAAGTGAAAGCGTTTGGACGGTGGAATCATCTCTTGTGAGCTCAAAGGTAAACTGAGCAAGGGAATCTTCCGGTTCTACATGTAACCTTACTGTGGCAACACCTATTGCACCTTCAGAGAGCGTTAGGTTGGTATTTTGATTTTCATCTTCAAAAAGAAAACAAGCTGAAAATAAGAGTAAGATGGGAAGGGCTTTTTTCATTTTATTTTTAAATTGATTTATTTTTACCTATAAATTAATTCCTTTCCACGATGTAATGCTTTTTCGTTAATGGGGAGTAAATGATGATGTCTTTCTGGGAGTACTTTTTTTAAGGCTGTCATGATGGATGTATCATGTAAGATGGGATTGAGTTGTGTGAAGGCGCCTAAAATAATCATATTCATGATTCGTTTATTGTTTAAGGATTGGGCTGCGGCATTTGCAGGCAATTTATATTGGCGAATATCGTTACGGGTGGGGGGAGAAAGAATGGTAGATGCTTCAAAAAGTATTTCACCATTTGGCTTTACCATTGATTCAAATTTTTCCATAGAGGGCTGATTTAATATGATAGCTGTATCAAATTCATTTATAATGGGAGAACTAATTTTTTGGTCAGATAAAATAACAACGCAATTGGCGGTACCGCCACGCATTTCGGGTCCATAACTCGGCATCCAAGCTACTTCTAAATTTTCAACCATTCCTGCATAGGCAAAGGTCATTCCCATGCTTAAAACGCCTTGCCCGCCAAACCCCGCTATGACTATTTCTTTATTCATGGGTTCATTCCTTCGGAGGAAGTTTGATGTCACCTAACGTATAAAAATCAAATATTTCATCATCTAAATATTGGTTGGATTCCACAGGCGTCATTTTCCAACCGGATGGGCAATTGGATACAATTTCAACAAAACTGGTTCCCCCTTTTCCGTCCATCTGATATTGGAATGCTTTTAAGGTGGCTTTTTTTGCTTTTCGAACTGATTTGGCAGAATGGACTGCTTGTCGTGTTACATAATAAGCACCTGGAAGTACAGATATCATTTCAGCCATTTTTAATGGATAACCCATTGTATGTGTATCACGACCATTGGGCGATGTAGAAGTCACAAATCCAGGCAAAGTTGTAGGCGCCATTTGTCCTCCTGTCATGCCATAAATACCATTATTGACAAAAATAATAACAATATTTTCACCACGATTAATGGTATGAATTGTTTCGGCAGTTCCGATGGCGGCCAAATCTCCATCACCTTGATAAGTAAAAACAATTCGATCAGGCAAAACACGTTTTATTCCAGTAGCAACAGCGGTAGCTCGACCATGAGCCGCTTCCTGCATATCAATATCCATGTAATGATAGGCGAATACAGAACAGCCCACTGGTGCAACACCAATGGTTGTTTCTTGAATATTCAATTCATCAATGGTTTCCATAATGAGACGGTGGGCGACGGAATGACCACACCCTGGGCAATAATGAAGTTTTCGATCAATGAGTGTTTCAGGACGGGTCCATACTTGATCCATTTGGTCTAAATTTTCGCACTGAATATGTTGTGGCTCTATGAGTGGTTCAGTCATATTATTTGGAATGAGTTTTGGATGAATCCATTTGAATTAATTTATCCACTATTTCGGATGGTTGGGGTATAACACCGCCCATTCGCCCATAAAAGTCCACGGGAATTTTACCATTCACCGCTAAACGTACATCTTCCACCATTTGCCCTGCATTCATTTCGACCACGAGGAATTGGTCCACTTTTTCTGATAGGGTTAATAAAATTTCGGTGGGGAATGGGAAGAGTGTAATTGGACGAATCATGCCCACTTTCAATCCTTTTTTATTAGCATTCTCCATGGCTTTATGAGCAACACGAGCCACCAGCCCAAAAGCGACAATAATAATATCCGCCTCTTCCGTGTTAATGGCTTCGTACCGTACTTCATTTTCTTGAATTGTTTTATATTTTTTTTGAAGATGTATATTGATATCTTCCATTTTTTCCGCTTCAATATGAAGCGATGTAATGACATTTTGAGAGCGAGATGTGAGTTTGCCTGTTGTAGCCCAACTGGAATGATCTACTTTATTTTTTTCAACATCATAATCAGGAAATGTGACCGGCTCCATCATTTGTCCCAAAGCGCCATCTGTTAAAATGAGTACAGGCATGAGATATTTATCAGCAAGATCAAAACCTAAATAAACAAAGTCAGCCATTTCCTGAACACTATCCGGCGCTAGCACAATCAGTTTATAATCTCCATGTCCGCCCCCTTTTACAGCTTGAAAATAATCTCCTTGGGAAGGTTGAATAGTTCCTAAACCTGGTCCACCACGAACAACATTCACTAATAAACATGGAATTTCTGCACAAGCAATATAGGAAACACCTTCTTGCATTAAACTGTAACCGGGGCTACTGGTACTTGTCATAGTTCGTACACCAGCTCCAGCTGCACCATAAACCATATTTATAGCCGCTAATTCACTTTCAGCTTGTAAAAAAGATCCTCCACGATTATTTAAATGATGGGATAAATATTCTAATAGTTCTGATTGAGGTGTAATGGGATAACCAAAATAGCCTTTTAATCCAGCTCGAATGGCCGCTTCGGCTAATGCTTCATTTCCCTTCATTAAAAGTTTTTCGCTCATGAAGTAATATCCACAGTTATATTTTCTGTTACATGAGATAAAATAGCAATTGGTTTTTTCTTTCCTTCACGGAAAACGGTAATAACCGCTTCTGGGCATACGAGAGCACAATTGGTACATCCGGTACATGTATCATTAACTAGAACGGCATAGGGATATCCGGAAGTATTGAGTGCAGTAGATAATTGTAGAGAATCTTGAGGACACTCATGCACGCAAAGATCGCACCCTTTGCAATTTTCAGTTCTTATGGTTACGTGTCCCTTTATTTTTGCCATAACAAATATATAATGGATAACATTATCCTATAATCTGAAATTACATAATAAAGGCACAATAATTCAATGATTATTCTTTGATAAAGTATGTACCCCGGACAGGATTCGAACCTGTGACCCTCTGCTTAGAAGGCAGATGCTCTATCCAACTGAGCTACCGGGGCATAAAAAATTTGGTCAACATAAATATGAAAAAAAGAATATAAATGCCATAAATCAGCTTAATAAATTTACCAAAAATCCAGTATCTGGACAGACAAAAAAACAGGTAATATCTCTCGTCGGAGACTCGTCGAGAAAAAACTTGACTCTATAAGGTAGAATATCGTACACTTCTCGTCGAGAGGTAAAGAATTTTCTCTCTATTAACCACAAACCAATAAAAAAATGGAGGTCTTAAATGGCTGAAACTGTAAAAGCTACAGGTGTATCTAAAGAAAGCGGATACTTATATTATCTCGGAAAAGACGGCAATGTTTGGCGTTCTCAAATGGCTCGCGCTGGAAAAGGCGGAGGCAATGCAGAAAAAGTTGCAGATGCTGGTGTAACCCGTGAAGGTGGTTACCTTTATTTTATTGATAAAAATGGCGATGTTGCACGATCCCCTATGGCTCGTGGACGTAAAAAATAAAACCATTTACCGGAAAAAAGGCTCTCTCCGGAGAGCCTTTTTTTTTGTTTAATATTTGTTTTATATAATTAAATTCACGCTTGTATATTTCATGAATCAACCGAGGTAGGAATTTTCATGACAAAGAAAATTGTATCCATCATTATTTTGACATGCTTGTTTGCTCCTAATTTAAGAGGAGCGGACTTAGGCGAGTTTGAGGCTCAGTGGCTTAAAAAGAAAGATGAAGCGACTGAATCAAGCGCAACCGTAAAGAGTGTCCCCAAAGAAGAATCCGTAATAACGCGGAAATCAACTCAGGTTATTCCTGTGAAGGCGCTACCTGGTGGCTGGGTCTTTAGAGATGAATTACTCGCTAATTGGGGCACAAATCTTCCAGCCGTCATTTCCATTATTCCAGATTCATCTATTGAAGTCGTTTACCAAGATGAAAAGAAAACGACCAAAGATGGTATTATGCTTCCCATCAAACGAGCATCTGTCACATTCGACTATACTGCCCGTCTGACACAGGAGCAAATTACACTATCATTTGTGAATGTTGATTTTATCTATAGTACGACAAATAGCAGTGATTCTCACTTTATTTTAGAAAAAATTACAAAGAGACTCAAATTGAGAGATGGCGGTTTCCCAAAATTAACTTCGGATGATGTGATTAAGTTTAAAGTATTAATGGAATATGGGACGCCTAGAGAGTTTGACGGTGTTTGGCATATTTATAATAATTCAACTTCTGGTTTTAGAGTTAGAAAATTAGATGATAGAAATTTGAAGGTAGAAATGACTGGGCTTAAAATTAAAGCACAGCTAGAAGAAGCCATTGATGAAGTCTATAGTAAACAAGGTATTGAGCATAAGAAACGCTTAATGATGGAAGGTATCGATCTTTAAGGTTTTTTGTATGACAGCTATTATTATTAAAAAAAGGCCATTAGGCCTTTTTTTATTTATTTTATTTTATTCTTTTATTTGGAGCCAAACCGTTTCCGATATTCACTTTTTTGGCCTGAAAAAAACAAAAGAATATGTTATAAAAAGAGAAGTACTTCATCCTGTTGATGTATCGTTAGATAGTACTCTTGCTAAGGCGGATAGAGACCGTATAGATAATTTAGGGATATTTAGTGAAGTCGAATGGAAAGCAGTTCCTTTGGAGAATGGGTCAATTGTTTTGCAATTTAACGTAACAGAGTCATGGAATAATATAAAAGGGGCCATGCCAATGTACACAGAGGAATATGGGTGGTCTGTTTCAGGCGGTTATATTGTAAAAAACTTTAGAGGTCGTAATCAAACATTAGAATTAGGGGGCAGCCTTGGCGGTCAAAATACGTACGGATTTCGATTTAATGATCCGTGGATATTTGGTGATCATGTTTCAGCTGAACTTGGCGTTGGAAAAAGTATTAATGACCATTTGTTTCTGGACGTTGTAAAAAAAGTGACATCCTTAAGTGTGTCAATGGGGCGTTATTTTGGAAAATATATTCGTTCAAAATTAGAAATCGAAATTGAAAACAAAGTTTTTGAAGATGAAAAGAACTATTATAAAACTAAATATAATTATATCGGTCTAATTGGATCTGTGGGTTATGACTCCAGAGATTTGTATTCTAACCCAGGAAAAGGATTAAAAGAGAATCATGTGTTTTATTATCAAATTGATCAGGATACTGGCGTAAAAAATCGATTTGTTTGGAACCATTCATTCAGTGTATTCCATTCTTTAATTCCGGGAGACAAAAAACTTGTTTTAGGATTTAATATTTCAAACCAGTTTAGTTTGGGTGACACAAATGCTGTATGGATGGATTATATTGGCGGGAGTTATTCTGTAAGAGGATGGAAAATGCCTTCAAGGGATTTATATCAATCGGGAAAACAACCATTTAGGTTTGGGCATCATTGGGTGCAAAGTTCAATTGAATTAAGACAAGTGATTATTCCAAAACATGCAACAAAATATGGAAATGAAATTGGATTAGATTTTGGTCTGTTTTTGGATGTGGGCATTAATGCCATTAAATTAAATAATCTAATAAATCAGACACCTCTATTCGGAACAGGGTTTGGACTTCGTATTCCAATGCCCATGATGGGAGCGCTTCGATTAGATTATGGATGGGCTTTTTATAAAGGAAAGTATGTAGAATCTTCCTTCCATTTGGCCATGGGCCATCGATTCTAATCTTTTGTCTTTTTAAAAATCATCGCCTTTTCAAACCGGTCTTCAGTCCCGCTTTTCAGACGTGAAATATTTTTTCGATGGGTAAAAATAACGAACCATGGTATGAGTAGGCTAAAGACTAATAATGACAAAGGTGGATGAATAGAGACAAATATAGGCATTATTCCCAAAAGGATAATCGGAAGAGATAGTGCCGCTAAGAGAGAACTCAATGATACGTAACCTGTCATGAGTAATGTGGCAGTAAAGACTGCCAAGGCCATAGGAAATGCAAGGGGAAATAAACCGATAAGTACGCCGGCTAAAGTGCCAATTCCTTTTCCTCCTCGGAATTGCGCAAAAAGAGAATAGGTGTGGCCTAAAACGGAGGCAATTCCACATAAAATTTGTAATGCGCCTAAATCGGGAATATTTTGATACTCAAATCCCATTCCTGCAATAACTTTAACGGATAGCCAACCTTTAAATCCATCGATGAATAAAACAAAAAGTGCCGGTTTCCAGCCAAGAAGTCGAAAAGCATTCGTAGCACCAGCATTACCACTTCCATGATCACGTATATCGATATTTTTAAGGAATTTCCCCGCTAGAATACTCGTTGGGAATGAACCTGCAATATAACTTGCAATAAGGAGTATGATTAAAATTGCCATGAAGATGAAATTTTATTCTGTATCAGGAAGCGGATTTTTATCAGGGGCTAACATACCACCAGAAATAATCGTTTTTAATCCTTCTTCCACTGTCATACCTGTTGAAATGGTATCTTTTGCTGGAATCATTAGAAAAAAACCAGATGTGGGGTTGGGTGTGGTTGGGACAAATAAATGGTAATGCAATTGTCCATTTGCCGTTTCAGATTCCCCGCTGATAAAAGCCATTGTCCATAATCCTACTCTTGGATATTGAATATAAACAGCTCCTTGAAAAGCGTCGGCTGTTTTTCCTGTGAATGTTTCAGTGATTTGTTTTAGAGTACTATAAATCGTATTAACAATTGGAACACGTTTAAGAATTCTTTCTCCTAAACCAAAAAGTTTCCTACCTAAAAAATTAGAAACGGTAACGCCTAATAAATATATGAGGACAAGAGTGAGTAGAATACCTAAACCAGGTATTTCATCTAAACCAATTTTTCTTAACATGGGTAAAGACATTTGGCTTAAAATATCTAATAAGAATTTTAAAACAAAATACGTTAGATAAATGGGGAAAAGGGCTGCAATTCCCGCAAATATTTTAGATTTGAAATTTTGTAATAGTGGATTTGGCATAGTCTAAAGTTATTGCGATTCTAGGTCTAATAAAAATTTCTTTATCATTAATCCACCGCCAAAGCCTCCTAAAGTACCCGTATGGGTCAATACACGATGACACGGTATAATTAAAGGGATAGGATTATGTGCATTTGCACTTCCGACTGCTCGAACCGCCTTTGGGTTATCGCATCTTATTGCAATGTCTTTATAGGATGCTGTTTCTCCATAAGGGATTTTGGCTACTTCTTTTAATGCCTTTGTGTAAAAAGGAGATGATTGAAAATCAAGCGGTAAACTGAATATTTTTCTTTCTCCATTTAAGTATTCCAAAATTTGTTTCTTAAATGGATGAGGATCTTTAGTTGAAGAGTGAATTTCATCTTTTGGATATAATGATTTGAGTTTGGGAATAAAAGGAGCTTCATTCTCAAAGAAAAGTCTTCGAATACCTTTTTTTGAATATAAAAGGCCCAGTTTTCCGATCGGAGAATCAAATTGAAGGAATGTTAGCACTAGAGAATTTAATTCAATCATTATGATTTAGATGGTTTAATCCAATGGATAAGTACAGCTCCAGACACAATCATGGAAGCACCAATGATGGCTGATAGCGTTAAAACTTCATTTAAAAATATCCACCCCAAAGTTGTGGCAATGACCGGAGGGAAAAAAGCCACATAAGAAATTTGGGGCATGGTTAAATGAGAGAATAACCAAACATAAATTAGCCAAGTAATGACCGTTCCAAATACGGTTAAATATCCAATCGCAAAAATATTATAAGGGCTCCAATTCATGGTCATATCTGCTTCAAAAATAAATGATATTATCATTAATAAAATTCCAGCAATTGTTTGGCTTACTACATTTAATTGAACGGTTGATAATATTTTATGATGTTTTTTTAAATAGACATTTGGCCAAGCCGCTACCAAGACTGCTAACGCAAGACCTGCAATACCTAACGGTACATTATCCCCACCCAGTCCAGAGCTTTCCCTCAATAAAATAAGGGCACCTGTAGTTCCGATTGAAATAGTACCCATTTTTTGAAAGGATAATTTTTCATCCGCTAACATGAAATGTGATATGAATGCTACAACGAGTGGAAACCCTGCCCACATAACAGAAGAAACACTTGAAAAAACAAATTGAGTTGATATGTATGTTAAACTATAAGATATAACAAAATTGAAAATGGCAAATTGAAGGTATAAAGACCATGCTATTTTTGACATGGGTAATTTTTCTTTTCGATAAAAAAGAATCAGCCATAAAATGATTGCAGCAATAATAAACCGAACTGCCACACCAAATATGGGTGGTGTTCCTTCATTGAGGCTAATTTTTAATACAATCCAAGTTGTACCCCAAATGACACAAAGAAAGGTGTATAATGATATTATCTTAAGTTTCATACGTTTAGAAGGCGGTAAATTTAGGTTCACTTTATAGACGAGAAGGACATTATTCTTTGATTGAAATAAAATCTTTATCTAAAGAATTTAAATTAACAAAACAGCACCGAAGAGAATTAGGTGAATCATTTACGGATAAGAAATCTATTCGTGCGGTGAATGATATATCGTTTTCATGTAAACCAGGACAAATATTTGGATTAATCGGTCCAAATGGAGCGGGGAAAACAACTACTTTACGAATGGTTGCTACCATGTTAAAACCAACCCACGGATCGATTTCTGTCTGTGGACATGATACGGTTCATGCCAATCAACAAGTACGAAAAAAAATTGGCTTCATGACGGGGCAAACAGCATTGTACGATCGACTAACCCCAAATGAAATGGTTCAATACATGGCAGAATTACATGGAATGAAAAAAGATTTATTTTTTCAACGCAGGCAGTCTCTTTTCGATTTATTAGATATGCATGATTTTGCAGATAGGCGTATAGCTCGGTTAAGTACAGGCATGAAACAGAAAACATCTATTGCTAGGACCATAATCCATGACCCAGAAGTCATGATTTTTGATGAACCTACCTCAGGACTAGATGTAATGACTTCACGTGCCATTATGAATTTGATCCGATCTTGTAAAGATGATGGAAAAACAGTGTTATTTTCTACTCATCGCATGGGAGAAATCAATCAAGTCTGTGATCATCTTGCTATTATTTATAATGGGGAATTATACTTTAATGGTAGCTTAAATGTGTTCAAAGAAGAAATGACTCAGCCAACATTTGAAGATGAATTTATTTTTCGAGTGGAGGGGAAATAAAATGAAAATCTGGATCATTTTTAAAAAAGAATTAAAAGATATTCTACGCGATAGACGAACTATCATGATGATGATTGTATTTCCACTCCTTTTAGCACCTGCGCTTATAACAGTTGTATCAAAAGTTCAGATGATGCAAATGAAAAAGGCGCAAGAGAAAAAACTGAAACTACATTTTATTGGCAAAGAATATGCCCCGAATCTTTATCAGGATTTTGTTTCTTCGGAACGTATTATTATGATACCATATCTTCAGAAAGATAGTATTCAGCACTATATACAAGACGAATTTATTGATGCTGTTATTGAAGTATCGTCTCATTATAACCTAGCTTTAGGACAAAACAAGAAAGCGAGTATAAAAGTATATTTTAAAGGATCAGATTCCATGGGTATCACCAAAAAGCGTGTGGAGCAGATTATAAAAGAGAGAGAACGATTCATTATCAATGAGCGTATGGCTCGGTTACATTTAGACATAGATATTATGGATGCCTTTGAAATTGATCGTGTGGATATATCATCTTCTCAAGAAAAAATCGGAAAAGCTGCCGGCGGATTCTTGCCATATATATTCATTATTTTTGGGTTTATGGGCGCCATGTATCCTGGATTAGATTTAGGAGCAGGAGAAAAGGAGAGAGGGACATTAGAAACAATTTTATCATCTCCAGCATCCCGTTTCGATATTGTTATGGGCAAATTTCTCGTTGTCCTATCCGCAGCCATTGCAACATCATTTATCGCTATTGGAGGATTATATTTAGCTGTTCAACAATTCCCCGATATACCCGTAGAAATACTTCAGGTTATTCAAGACGTCTTAAGTTTAAAAGTTTTTCTAATGATTATGGGATTGGTTATTCCCGTGTCGGCATTTTTCAGTGCAATTATATTAAGTTTATCGATATACGCAAAATCATTTAAAGAAGCTCAGAGTATTGTGGCTCCATTAAATATTATAATTATTTTTCCTGCAATTATTGGCACACTTCCGGGAATTGAATTAAATCATACAACTGCATTAATCCCTGTTTTAAATGTATCATTAGCAGCCAAAGATCTTGTGGCTGGAATTATTGACCCTATATTAATGGCTGAAGTATATGGCTCTCTTTTCTTCTTAGCTGGATTATCAATTTGGTTTTGTGTTAAATGGTTTAATCGAGAAGAAACAATTTTCAGGAATTAAAAAAAAATGTGTGAAATAAAAAAACCCGCATTTCTGCGGGTTTTTTTATTTAAGCTTATTGAAAAGTATTAATCTTGTTTATTCTCATGCATGCGAATCACAATAGGACTTGCAACAAAAATGCTAGAGTATGTTCCAACAATAACACCAATGATTAATGCGAAAGCTAAATTGTGTATTACTTCGCCGCCAAATAAAAATAAAATCACCACAACAAAAAAAGTAGTCACAGAAGTAATAATTGTTCGACTTAATGATTCATTAATACTTTGGTTAATAACATCTGTATAATTTGCACGTTTATTGAGCTTTAAATTTTCACGAATACGATCAAAAATCACAATAGTATCATTCAAGGAATAACCTACAATGGTTAAAAAGGCTGCAATAACTGCTAATGTTATTTCATATCCTAGAATAGAGAAAAAGCCAAGAGTAATCATAATATCGTGAGCTAAAGCCGCAATTGCACCGACTGCAAAGGTAAACTCAAACCGAATTGAAATGTAGATTAAAATCAATACAAGAGCTGAGAAAACAGCCATCATAGCATCGCCACTTAATTCTGCCCCGACTTTTGGACCTACCTTTTCGATTGATAGAATAAAATCCATCTTATTTTCTGGTATTTTGTCCGGAAAAATGCTTCTCATAAATCCCACAACTTTTTGAGAAAAATTTTCAGGTTCATTATCTAATGTTGCAATACGAACAGCAACATTGGAATCGTCCCCAAAGTGTTTTATTTCTGCTTTACTAAAGTCGAAGTGTTGTCCATCAAGGGAAACATTTGCGAGTGCAGAACGCACTTCTTCAATATTAACCGTTTCAGTATAATTCACCGCTATCATCGTTCCGCCATTAAAGTCAATCCCAAGTTTTGGGCCTCCATTAAGGCCGAGAGAAATGATTCCGGCTGCAATTAGAAAGAGAGAGATAAGCCCGGATAACCGAGATTGGCTCATAAAATCAATATGTGTGTCTTTGATAAATCTCATAATTAAATACTCAAGCTATTCATCCGCCCGCGAGCAGATAATGAATTAAAAATTGTTCTAGTGACAAAGACAGCTGTAAACATACTTATCAAAATGCCCCAGAATAAAACGGTTGCAAATCCTTTAATGGGTCCAGTACCAAATTGATACAGAACCAAGGCAGCAATTACCGTTGTAACATTTGCATCTACAATGGTTGTTAATGCTCTACTAAAACCGGCATCAATAGCTGTTTTGGGCGTTTTCCCTTTTCGAAGTTCTTCACGAATCCGTTCAAAAATAATCACGTTAGCATCAATGGACATACCCACTGTTAATATTAAACCGGCAATTCCAGGTAATGTTAATGTGGCTTTTAATGATGCTAGGACAGCAAGGACTAATAAGATATTCCATATTAAAGCAAAGTCTGCAATTCCGCCTGATCCTTTATAGTAAATCACCATAAAAACGAGAACCAAGGCGAGACCAATTACAACTGAGCGCGTTCCTTGAGCAATAGAATCGGCCCCTAAAGATGGACCTACGATTCGTTCTTCGATGATATTGACTGGAGCGGGCAATGCACCAGCTCTAAGTATAATACCAATATCTTTCGCTTCATTTATATTTGCAAATCCTTCAATTTGTGTTCTTCCACTTGGGATTTTTTCCCGAATATTAGGAGCCATGTGAACTTTTTTATCAAGAACAATGGCAATTCTTTGGCCAACATTCGCCCCTGTAACTCTAGCCCATGTTCTCGCTCCTTCGGAATTCATTGTTAATGATACAACCGGTTGACCGGCAGATCCGCCACCTAGAGAACCTAAGTTAGCTTTAGCTTCTTCAACAACGCCACCCGTGAGTTCGGAAGTGCTTTTTAAATAATAAAGACGGTAAAACCCAGGCTGATCTTCAGCACCTGCAGGTTTTTCAATATCATTCCCAAACATAAATTGTCCACCTGCTGTTTTAACAATGGACATTACTTCGGGGTTTTGTAACATTTTTTTAACGGCATAAACATTTTTTTCATTCACGCCATAATCTGTCCCCATAGGAATTAAGAGAGATAATAAAGGTCGCTCCGCAAAAAGAGCATCATCCACTAAAAGACTATCATTTGATTCTGCCGGATTGACATCTTCTTCACCAAATAGTTCGCTAACCGTTTTAGTGTCATCTGATTCTTTTAGTTCGTTTTCAACTAAAGTTTCTTTTGATGCGACTAAATCGTCAATCTCTGTTGTCCCTTTGAGTTTATCATCAATGCGTTGAATAATATCGTTTGATATTTCAGGTCCTTTTACGAGATAGAATTCTAACAAAGCTGTACTTTGTAACAAAGCTCGAGCTCTTTCAGGATCTTGGATACCGGCTAATTCAACAACAATACGATGTTTACCTTGCTTTTGAATGGTAGGTTCAGAAACGCCAAATTGATCAACACGATTTTGAAGAATTTCTAAAACACGATTAATTGCATCGTCCGCTTCTTGTTCTAATTGAACAAATATATCTTCAATTGTGCCACCAAATTCATGATAGTATCGCGGAAGCTTTAAACCTGTTGAAGCAATTTCCTGTTTGAATAATGGAAAGAATTCTGCATCGGGAGCCGTTAGTTTTTCCTGAACGTTTTTAATGACATTCTCGAAGCGTTCATCTTTATTTTTTGCCAAGTTTGACATAAGGAGGGGAATATCTGCCTCTAGGACAATATACATCCCACCTTTTAAATCTAAACCTTGACGGATAATTTTGGATTCTAATTGCGCTAATTGACCAGATTCTCTAAGAGACTCTTTTTCATCTTCGCTGAGATTTTGGTACTTCCATGAAGGAAGTAGAGCATATAATGCCCAAGCCAAAATGATGCCAATGACAATATATCTTGGTGTAAGTTCTTTATTCATGTGCCTTTTTTGTTGTAAATATTTTTGATTTGACTATTAAAGCCCGGGAATTTACTTGCCGACCTTTCCACAGGCAATTTCTATTTATTTTATCAAAATGATCTTTTGTGTATCATAATAGGCGCCAGATTGCACTCGAATGAAATAAATACCGCTAGAATAGTTGGACGCATCCCATTGAATTTTATGATTCCCGGGTTCCAATTGTCCATCGATCAATGTTTGCATCAAACGTCCGGTTGTATCGTATATTTGTAGAGACACGGCATGCCGTGTCTCTACTATGGAAAACCGGATCGTGGTTGTTGGATTGAATGGATTGGGATATGCGGGATAAAGAGCAAACTTTAAAGGTACATTAGATTCTGAATCAGAACTTAAATAGGTATGATTTTCAATGGATTCCGCATGTGCCATAATATCACTTTCATCGTACCATCGTTCTTTTAGACTATCCAGCGAATAGAATTCGGTTAAATCATCATAATGAATAGATGTTGGATCTTCTGATTGACCGTTAGGTTTCATAGCCCAAGCTTTAGGTGTTTCTCCTTCCTTTATGCGAATTAACATAATATGATCATTTCCAGCGGTGGAGTGAAATATATTATCATCATGTAAATTTCCTTTTCCCATTTTTGCTGCAGCTAGATCGTGTCCTGTTCCACCAGAAAGGGGGAAATAATTATTGCCTCGGAAATAGCCATGAATATCTCCCCATTGGATGTTGGTGGTTCCATAACGGCTGGTTATTTCATCTTTAGCGCTTACAAGTGATTCCACTAATGTTCTTCTGTCAGATTCATTAAAAGAATATGGATTCACAAATGTCAAATTTTCAGGAAGGATTTCACGCAAATAAAAGAGTAATGACATTTCTGTAGAAGTTATTTCTGCTTTCCCATTCCAAGTAAATAATACGTTTGCTAATGAATCTGCTTCAAATTGTCGAGGGAATGAATCTGCGGCAGATTCTTCTAAAGCTAAAGGCAGAATCTGTTTAAGAGAGTCCCATCCCAAGATTTTATAATCTATAGCGACATTTTTAAGATAATCCGTTGTAAGACTATCTCCACCTAAATCCAATAATTCTACAACACGTCTTCCTCGAACACCAAAGCTATCCCCTTCATATAATTCGATGGGAACATCATCAGGACCAAATCCAGGATCTGGGGTTACATACCAGGGAGCGTCATTACAATTTTGCATATATCCTGGAGCAGGGTTTTCCACACGCGGTAAAGATGAAAATGGAATCACATCTAACCATAAGGTTGATGAAATAGATCCATCTAGTGCACCTTCTCTTGCGGCTATGGGATCATTTCTATAATGAGTATGCCCATTAAAAATAAATAATAAATTTCCTTGAATATCGCCACCCATACAATTCCATTTATCATATTGATGTAGCGATAAAGCTTCTTCCCATTCTGCAACAGATTCTGATGTCATAACTCGGTAACCTTGCTCAAACCCTGAAACGAGATTCTCCACTTCTAATTTGGCAAATAAAGCCGTAGATCCATTAATAGATTGTACAAATACGCCATGGTCATCTGATTGTTTTGCGGTTCTGTTTACGGAAGAACCACCTGCCACAGCGATTGTTTCAGTCCAAGTGTTAAATGGTTTTGAAATACCATCTAACAGATAATGGTTTTGTACATTGGGATCGAGTGAAACAAGAAAGGCATCCGCGAAATCGACTTGATTAGCTGTATGAGACCAAGCGAAAGTTTCGTTATGTCCCATCACTGGATGCGTTCCACCTAAAAAGAAAAATCCATTATAATTTAAGGTTCCGTCCGCAGATTTTAAATGAGCGCTCCAAGATCCCGTGAGACCATTAAAGGGTAAATGGGGGTCACATAACAAATAGAGGGCATCATCTGCTGTGCGCTCAGGCGATACAACCCATTGATTTGACATATCTTGTTTTGTATCGGGCAAAATGTCTGTTTGCGTTAAATAATGGCTGGCGTCCTTCTGAAATTGATTCCATTCGTGTGTTAAAGCTTTAATATAACTTGCAGTAAAAATATCTGAAACTGTAACGGGAAGAAATGAATTTGCGTCAATCGATGATGGTATTTTTTCTGGATATGTAGCAAACCCATAATTGACTCCTGTAGCCAGTCCGTCTAAATAACTTAATATATCATCGGAAACAGTTTCCATTGCTATAGTTGTTTTTTCCTGAAAACGAAGGGATCGAATAAATAAATCTTGATTAATATAATTTTGGCCATAATGTTGGGCCATTTCCCCGCGAGTCGTTAAAATATTATCAATCAAATATTTAGGATGATCCTGAAACATGGCTATGGTTAAGCCAAAGCCACAATCTTTAACTGTTTCGCCTAAAATATGGGGAATACCATCGGTATCCCGAATAATTTCAACCGATTGCGTAAAACCTATAGAGGTAACAATGATAATTAAAAACAATCGTTTATTAGATATAAAGGTCATAAACCGCTCCAAGTTAGATTAATATGTAGGCTAACAGACCCGAATATCTTATAAAGGTTAAAAAATTACAACTCCTTTTTTAATAGTTGGATAAAGAGAAATAGGTTGATAAGAATATAGGATAGTTATACATTAGTGTATAACCAAAAGGATTATGTCGTGAAAATGAAAATACATAACAAAGGGCAAGTTGTTATTCCTTCTGATTTAAGGAAAAAATATAATTTGGAAATTGGGGATGAAGTTGATTTTATTTCTGATGAAAGTGGAATTCATATTTATCCAAATGTTAGTAAAGCGAATTCGTTGCGTGGAAGTATTCGAGATGCCTATCAAAAATATGGCCGGCCAAGTGAAAAGTCAGTAAATGAATCACTTGAAAAAGGGTTAGGCAATCATGCATCTGATTGATACTAACATTATTCTTCGATTTCTAACGGATGACCAAGAGACTCCTTTGGAAGTATTTGATTTATTTGACAGAATAGAAAAAAATGAAGAAACGATAGAATGCACCCTGCTTGTGTTTTTTCAGGTTATTTTTGTATTAAAATCTTTTTATAAAATCGAAGTTAGGGAAATATCTCAGCTCATGGAGTCACTCATATCTATCCCTGGATTTTTTATTAGAGAGAAAAGAGTTCTCTTGAATATGTTAGATATTTGGAAAAACCAACAAGGTGATATTGTTGATGCCTATCTTGTTGCGCTTTCTGAATCGGGACGAAACAGAAAAATTTATAGCCTTGATAAAGGGATCGATAAAATTACAGAAAATAGAATACGGTTTTAATTTATATTTTAATGGATCAGAAATAGAGTGCCTACTGAAATACCTAGTATAGGGCCAAAATCTTTATTTCCTGCTCCAAGAAGGCTTCCCAAACCACCTTCAAATATGAGTAGCATATTCTCCTGAATCTCAACACAAAAACCTAGGTTTAAGGAAAAATGAAAATTAATACTCGCATCTGTTGTATTTATCGTGGCGCCAATAGAAGGGCTTGTCAAAATTCGACGATATGGATGAAATGTAGTTTGGCTAAATGTGGGAAATATTTCAATTCCAAAATCATGGCTCTCGAAAGATCGGCTAGAGTATTTTCGTTCAATGATGGTTTTTGATGCATGTAAACTTATAGACGTGAAAAATGAACCCTTCGATGTATCTGGTTTTGTCGGATAAAATGAAAAACTTACCATTGTAGATTTAGCTCCTGGTTCTAATTCATATTCATCAGAGCTTGTTTTAAATTTGGCATTGCCTTTTCCGAAATTAATATCCAATTCGCCCTTAATATTTACACCAACAACATTAAATGAGCTTGAGGCTCCAGAGATAAAGCCAAATGCTCGGGCAAAACCAAAACTTGATTTTCCGTCGAGCAAATAGGTCCCTTGAGCAAATAGGGAAGTGGAAAATGAAAATAGAAAAATAAACTTAACCATAAGTCTTATATATATTGTTTTCATGATTATTTTTGAATTTGAATCAAATTTGTTTTATTTGAACTAATCCCTTTAGTTATTATAGTATTATCTCGAAAAGATAATGTGTGCGTTCCGATAACACCGGCTAATTCATTCGCAACAGCTAATAATAATCCACCAACGGCTCCCCCAGTAGCGCCAACAACACCAGAAACTTCAGGTCTATCTAGTATTTTATATGGGATCTTAATCGTGGCTCCCAAAGAATCAGGTGGATTTAAATAAATATCTCCAATGTAATTTGAAGTATTACCATCCACCTGAATAAATAAAGAAGGATAGTCGACGCCTCGATCCAAATTATTAGTGGGATAATATTTAAAAACTAGGTTCTTAACTTCGTAAAGTCCAGGTTTCAAGCAAAAACCAAATTGACTATTTGGCTTAAATTCCAATCTAATCCCTTTTGCATTTAGATCATTAACTCTTCTTATGTTCAATATTAATTCAGTAGTTGTCACCAAAGATGGAATCTGTTCACCATAAAGAATATTTTTATTCCCATCGACAAGTGTGAGTATGTCATCTATATTATAAAAAGTTGGTTCAGGGTCATAAAAAGGTCCTTGTTTAGATTGGTCAAAAAGGACACCTTGATCATTAAACTCTAGAATTTCACCATGGAGAATAGCGCGCGGTTCGTTTGTTAATACCAAAGTAGGCTTTTCAACTTTCACGACAAAAGGAGAATGATAAAATCCTTCAATTGTCGATAAACATTCCGGGTTATTATTTAGTAAATAGGGATTTGGTACACATCCTGATATAATAAACAAAAATCCAATACTTGTTAATAGGAAATTATTCATTTGTTTTCCAAAATTCTAATTTAACACAACTCCTTTTTTCAGAATGATATTTGCAAATAGAGCAGACTCACTTGTGGCGACAATCGCAAATGCATTTCTTGATCTTTCATAAAATGCCTCACGAGAAATGGATGTCAGTGTAGATCGATTGGGAGATTGATTGTGCAAAATAGATTCAAACTCAGTCCAAATGGGCGGAATAGATTCATTGCCAGTTGCCATTACAATGGCATAATCATTTACAGATTCATCCATGGGGAAAAAGGGAATGAATGCTTTTACAATATCACAAACACCATGCCCATCTGCGCGAATAAGTCGTTCAGCATGTGTGTCAGCTGGAAAATTACCATCAGCGATAACAATTTCATCTCCATGTCCCATGCTCATTAAAATATGTAAAAGATCGGGGGATAGAATGGGCGGTATATTTTTTAACATAAAGTCTCCATCATTAAATTATTTTCAATTCTTTTCCGACTTTGATAAAAGCATTTATGGCTGTATCTAAATGCCGTTGATTCATTGCAGCAGAAATTTGGACACGAATCCGTGCTTCCCCTTTGGGTACAACTGGAAAGAAAAATCCAGTCACATAAATGCCTTCCTTTAATAGAGAAGCTGCCATTTTTTGAGCTAAAACGGCATCATATAACATGATGGGCACAATAGGATGAACGCCGGGCTTTAAATCGAATCCAGCATTGGCCATTTTATCCCGAAAATAGGATGTATTTTCTTCAAGTTTGTCTCTTAATTCTGTTGATGATGAAAGTAGATCAAATGCTTTTAGTCCTGCAGCAACAATGGATGGAGCCACACTATTGGAAAAAAGGTATGGTCGAGAACGTTGCCGTAATAAATCAATTATTTCCTGGTTACCAGATGTGAATCCACCTGATGCGCCACCTAAAGCTTTTCCAAGTGTGGATGTAAAAATATCAATCTTATTTAAAACACCATTATGCTCGGCAGACCCGCGACCCGTTTCCCCGACAAACCCAGTCGCATGTGAATCATCCACCATGACAAGTGCATCATATTTTTCAGCTAAATCAGTGATTCCTTTTAAATTGGCTATATATCCATCCATGGAAAAAACACCATCCGTAGCAATCAGTCGAATCCGCGCATCGTGCGCTTCCTTGAGTTTCGATTCTAAATCAGCCATATCATTATTTTTGTAGCGAAACCGTTTTGCTTTACACAATCGAATCCCATCAATGATGGAAGCATGGTTTAGGGCATCTGAAATAACGGCATCTTCGGGGCCAAGCAGTGTTTCAAAAAGGCCACCATTTGCATCGAAACAACTTGTATATAAAATGGTATCATCCGTCTCAAGAAAAGTTGAAATAGATTCTTCCAGTGATGTGTGTAAATCTTGTGTACCGCAGATAAATCGGACTGATGCCACCCCAAACCCATACTCATCTAATGCTTGTTTTGCCACTTGAATTAAATCGGGATGATTTGCCAAACCTAAATAATTATTGGCGCAAAAATTTAAAACTTCACCCCCTTCTTTGGTTTTAATATCAACCCCTTGTGGTGTTGTAATGGTTCGTTCTTTTTTATAAAGTCCTTCTGACTCAATTTGAGACAGTATGGTGGCGAAATATTGATTAGATTTATTCATATGGTTTAAATAGGTTTTTCCCTTCAAATGTTTTTGTCCCATTGACATAACTAAAATATTTTCTATTTTCACACGAAATATATTCAATATCAACAGGGGTCAATGGTCTTCGACACGATGGCCAGTATTCATTTTGTAATTCAATCATTTTATCAATGGTTTCATGATGGTTCTCCAAACCGAGATAATGTTGTAGTCGATCTAAATATGGCTTTGCTCCAATGCCCGTTGGCACAGGACTTTTTGGACTAATTATGTCTGGCCTAAACCAAGAAATATCGATGACTGCCATGAATATTGGGAAATCATTTGTCATTTTAAACGTTTGATTTATTAGGTGTGTCGCAGTAACAACATTTTGATTGGATGCCAAAATAGTCTCTAAGAGAAAATCAATAATATTTGGAAAAAGCTCCGTGCAGGCTTCCAGTCTATTGTATTGGATTCCATCCCATTGAATTGGTACAACAGGATAAGCTTCAGATGACCAGGGTTGCTCCATTTGGTTTAACAGTATATCCTTTAAACGAGATGGAGTGGTTAATTCTGAAGGGCTTAGGCGTTTTAATGTTGAATGTTGGTTGCACCATCGAGCGAAAAATAGAGCATGAATTAAATCTTCTAAAGAATTTTTTACAGGTTCGCAAAATTGCAATACTGCTTTAGACCCTTTGTCATTTTCTCTAAAAGTATTGAGAAAGCGCCCTTGTTGAAAAATTGGATCAGATGTCCACGGCGACTTTTCTCCATTTTTTCTTTTAATGCGAATATTTTCTCGTTCTTTACACCAATCAAAAAAAGATTTTACCGGGTCATCGATGATTAACCCATCCAATGAATTATAGTAGGGATTATTGATCATTGATTTTTTGCTGGCAAAAAATGTTGGATTTTATTTACCATTCCAGTACTACTTTTCCGCAATTACCCGATTCCATTATATCAAATCCTTTTTGAAAATCGTCGATAGGAAAAGTGTGAGTTAACACTTTAGAAATATCTAAACCACTTCGAAGCATCTGGGTCATTTTATACCACGTTTCAAACATCTCCCGTCCATAAATACCTTTAACATGTAATCCTTTAAAAATAATATCATCCCAGTTGATTTGGGTGGATTCAGGAAGTAATCCTAAGAGAGCAACACGGCCACCATGATACATATTATCTAACATAGATTTGAATGCTGTAGAATTCCCAGACATTTCGAGCCCAACATCAAAACCATTAGACATGCCTAAATCGGCAATGACATCTTCTATTTTATCCTGGGTTACATTGATTGCTTTTGATGCGCCCATTTTTTTAGCAAGATTTAACCGGTACTCATTCACATCTGTAATCACAATATGGCGTGCACCCACATATTGACAAATGACTATTGCCATAAGCCCAATAGGACCAGCGCCCGTAATGAGAACATCTTCGCCGACCATTTCAAAAGAAAGAGCTGTATGAGCCGCATTTCCAAATGGATCAAAAAAGGCAGCAATTTCAGAAGGAATATCATCATGCACAGGCCAGACATTAAACTCTGGCAGGATCAAATATTCAGCAAATGCGCCATTGCGATGGATCCCAACGCCAACTGTTTTATGACATAAATGGCGTTTACCCGCTCGACAATTTCTGCAATATCCGCATGTAATATGTCCTTCGCCCGAAACACGATCTCCAATTTGAAAGTGTGTAACTCCTGGACCAATTTCATCTACGATTCCGACAAATTCATGTCCAGTAATTAAAGGGGGGATTATATTTCGTTGAGACCATTCATCCCATTTATATATATGCAGATCTGTTCCACAAATGGCTGTATGGGTAATTTTAATCTTTACTTCATTTGTGCTACAGGTTGGAATGGGAACATTTTCCATCCAGATTCCACGTTCAGGAGATTTTTTTACAAGTGCTTTCATTAAATAATTCACTTCATTTGGTAGAGAAATTTACAGATTGAACTTTTAGAATACTAACTGATGCCTCAACATTTTGAGATTTGATGAAACATGTCAATAATTAAAATGTTTAATCTTATTCCTTATCCTTAAGGCTTGGCTGGATATAAATTCTGTGCCCGAAAAAAATTCGGAATATTACATTATGGGACATATCATATCATTCACAAACCAAAAAGGCGGTGTGGGAAAAACCACATCAGCTGTAAACGTTGCCCTGAGTTTAGGCGTGACGGAAGAAAAAACATTACTCATTGATTTAGACCCGCAAGCAAATGCGACGACAGGTGTTATGGATATTACAGAAGCACCCACTTCATCCATATATGATGTTCTTATTAAAGATTTGCCCATCAAAGATGCTATCACACCAACGAAATTCCCTGACTTGGATTTAATTGCTTCTACAAATGATTTAGTTGGAGCGGAAATTGAATTGGTGAGTGTCTTGGCTCGCGAATATCAATTGCAAAAATGTCTTAAGTCCATCAAAAAGAAATATAAATTTATTATTATTGATTGTCCACCATCGTTAGGACTTTTAACCATAAATGCATTAACGGCATCCGATTCAATCATTATTCCAATTCAAAGTGAATATTATGCATTAGAAGGGTTAGGGCAATTATTGAACACAGTTCGCCTTGTTCAACGCCATTTGAATAAAAAATTGGAAATCGCGGGTGTATTGATGACCATGTATGATGGACGATTAAATTTATCGAAACAAGTAGCCGATGAAGTTCAGAGCTACTTTAAAGACAAATTGTTTAATACGTTGATCCATCGTAACGTCCGCTTAAGTGAGGCTCCGAGTTTTGGTAAACCAGCCTTATTATATGATGCCAGTTCAACGGGAGCCATGGATTACATGAATTTAACAGAGGAAATATTGCAACGTGTCGGTTAATCGATTAGGAAGAGGTTTAGAAGCTTTGATTCGGCCTGAACCTGAACAAAAGAAAAAACAATCATCAAAGAAAAAGAGTAAACCCGGTGTTTCACTTATACCTGTAAAAGAGATTTTTTCAAATCCGAATCAACCTAGGCGAGATTTTAATGAAAAAGCGCTCGATGAATTAATTGCGTCCATAAAGGAGAAAGGCATCATTACACCTGTTACCGTTCGAAAAGTGGATAATGGGTTTGAACTTGTAGCAGGGGAACGACGTTGGCGGGCTGCAAAAAAGTTAAGATTGAAATCAATTCCGGCTTATATTATTACTGTAACGGATGCAGCTGAAGTCATGGAGTTGGCACTCATTGAAAATATTCAAAGAGAAGACCTAAATCCGTTAGAAGAAGCAGAGGGGTATGCGGTTTTAAATAGTCAACATAACCTATCCCATGAATCCATCGCGAAAGCTGTCGGCAAAAAACGAGTTACCATATCGAATGCCCTTCGACTTTTAAAATTACCGCCTGACATAAGAAAAAGCCTTCGGAATGGAGACATTTCAGGTGGGCACGGTAGAGCGATACTTCAAGCAAAAACCACTCAATCAATGATGCGTATCTGGAAAAAAATCCTTAATGAAAATTTAAGTGTTAGAACAGCAGAATCATTGGTTAAAGGTTCAGGGCCTACTGCAAAAGCTAAACCCAAAAAGAAAAAAGGGTCAGCTCATATTCGCGCCATTGAGAATCAATTAATATCTGTACTTGGAACGAAGGTTAAGTTAAAGCCTAGCAAAAAGGGCGGAAGTATCGAAATCGTTTATTTTTCAAAAGATGATTTAGAGCGACTATTAGACTTGCTCAATACTCTTGATTAGGTATCCATTTGGGTCAAAAATATACAGCTATTCTCATTCCAGATGATGAAGGAGAGACAAAACGATTTCGCATATCAGGTTTTCGGTTAAAAAGTGCTATTGCTAGTGTTGTCATTTTTTTGACACTTGTCGTAGGGTTGTTTTTATTTTATGTCCCTCAAGCAATGAAATATGATACTATGAAAAAACAGTATGAACTATTTGCTGCTGAGAGAACACAAGTTTTAGAATTAAGCAGAGATCTACAGCGATTGCAACAAATGGATAAGCTAATCCGTAGTTCTCTAGGGACGCCCAAAAATGTTGTCATTGATACAACAACTGATGGGTTTATAACCAACCAAAATCAAACTATTTCCTATATTGATAATATCCCTTCTGTTCCTCCCGTCTTGGGGTACATTTCTCAGAGGACAGAAAGCGACCTTTCTTTCATAAAACGAGGTCATTATGGCGTTGATATTGTTGTCAAAGAAGGAGAGCCAATTCAAGCATCCGCTGCGGGGTTAGTTGTATTCTCTGATTGGACTTATGACCAAGGAAATGTAATTATATTATACCACGGTGATGGTTACTTTACTCATTATGGTCACAATCAAAAAAATCTAAAAAGTCAACGAGATATCGTTGCAAGAGGGGAAGTGATAGCTCTATCTGGGAATACCGGTAATTCTTCTGGACCCCATTTGCACTATGAAATATGGAAAGATGGTGTAGCTGTTGATCCATTGGATTATTTTCCAGCATTCAAATCAAAAGATTTAACACCAAAAAATGGCTAAAATAAATTTTCAAAATGTTCACACGATGATTGGTGCTGATGCTACCATGCATGGTCCAGTTGAATTGCAAGAAGGCATTATAATATATGGTAAAGTTTTGGGCGATGTTACCACCCAAGGTCCAGTTCGAATAGCTAAAGGCGCAAGCGTAGTTGGCAATATTTCTGGGAGTGATATTCAAGTCGGAGGGCAAGTTACGGGCAATGTTACTGCGGAAGGTTTGGTCGTATTAGGGGAAAAGAGTATCATGAAAGGTGATATCATTTATAAAAAACTATTAATAGAAGATGGAGCTCAATTTGAAGGTAAATGTAACCTTGCTTCATCAAATTAATTCATATCTAATAAAACTTAAGATGTTTTTTTATGTCAGAAACTGATAAAGAAACGCCTGAATATTTCTCTATTAATTCTTTATCCTATTTTCAAAAAATGGTTCAAAAGTCGGGTCCTGCCGCAGGTGCATCTTATGCATTAATTGGTGCGGTCCTTTTATTTGGTTTATTGGGTTATTACTTAGATTCTCTATTTCAATCGGAACCTTGGTTCTTGTTAGGGGGGATTTTATTAGGCATCATTTCTGGGTTTTATCAATTAGCGAAAATTATTTGGTTAAATAAATGAAAATATATTTTTATGCAATGATGATTTGTCTTGGACTTTATGGGTTTATCGCGGGAGTAAAGCCTGAATGGAGTCAGGAAATATTATTAGGATTATTGGCGCCTGCTGTCGTCGGATTATTAACGGTTTTAATGTTTTCAAGATTTAAAACAATGACCGTACAACAAATGGCGCAGTGGCTCATGATAAGTTTTGGGATAAAGATGATTATATATCCTCTATATTTTATTATACTTTTTAAATTTTATTCCTTTGCTCCTTATCCGTTTGTTTTTAGCTTTGCCGGCTATTTTATAGGTCTTCACATTGTGGAAGCCGTAGTCTTAAAGTCCAAATCGAAATAAACATAAATATATTTATAGCATGAGTAGTGCAGTAGAGTCCGGCGCAAACGCCGGTAGCGTAATGGCGCAAGTAGGAGACAATATTATTCACCATGTCTCTAACTCGTCCATTGACCACCCTTTAATCCATCTTCCAAAAATATTTGGGATTGACATGTCTATTACTAAACATGTTTTAATGTTATGGATTGTAGCCGTTATTGTATCGGTGACGGTTATTATACCCATTCGTCGATATTTGCGTGGAAGTAAAGTTGTTCCGAGTGGCATGGCAAATTTAATTGAAACGGTCATTGTATTTATTCGAGACACGATTGTTAGACCTAATGTGGGTCCTCGGTGGGTGAATACATGGTCTCCCCTTATATTTACATTATTCTTTTTTATCTTTTTTGCAAATGCAATTGGTATGATTCCAATTTTTGATGTGTTAGGTTTAGCGGATCGATTTGTTTTCCATACTGATTCTCATTCGTTTTTAAATCAATTACTTCATGGTGGAACAACCGCTACAGGGAATTATAATGTGACGGCAGGACTTGCTTTCATTACCTTTTTTTCTATCATGATTGCAGGAACATTAGCACATGGTTTTATTAAACATTGGATTAATTTGGTTCCACATGGTTTAGCATGGCCTGTTTATATTATATTAATTCCAATAGAAATTATTGGTCTATTTGTAAAGCCATTTGCATTAACAATGCGATTGGCAGCTAATATGACCGGTGGCCATATAGCTTTATTAGCTATTTTATCTTTCATGGCCATTTTTGGCGAAATGTTTCACAGCGTTGCTGCTGGGGTGGGTGTTGCGATAATATCCGTTCCCATGGCTGCTGCTATTTCTGGTCTAGAAATTATCGTTATTTTAGTACAAGCGTATGTATTTACGCTTTTATCAGCTGTGTTTATCGGCATGGCTATCAATGTTCATCATTAAACAATAAAAACGGAGGTCCTTAACATGGAAAATCTTCATTATTTTGGTGCTGCAATCGGTCTAGGTATGATCGTAATTGGAGCTGGGTTAGGCATTAGTAAATTCACTGCAGCCGCAGCGGAAAGCATTGCTCGTCAACCAGAAGCAGCAGACAAAATCACAGGTGCAGTGAATCTGCCTTTATTCCTTCTCGAAGGGGTAGCAATTCTTGCTGAAGTATTTGTTCTGTTAATCGTTTTAATGAAATAAAGGTAACCCTTTATTTTAAGAAACGGAGAAACAAATGGATAATCCTTTAGTCCAGCTAGATCCCGGTCTATTTATTTGGACCATTCTCACTTTTCTCATTTTATTTGGGGCGTTGGCAAAATTTGCCTGGAAACCTCTTTTAAAAGCGTTGGAAAGCAGGGAGAATATGATTCGATCTTCAATTGCGGATGCTGAAAAAGCTCAACAGGAACTGGAAACATTAAACCAGCAATCGGATGAGGTCATGGCAAAAGCTCGTGCTGAATCGCAGTCTATCCTTGCGGATGGAAAAGCAGCAGCAGAGAAAGTAAAAGAAGATACAGTGAATCAAGCAAAAGAGAAAGCAGCTGCAATCATAGAATCTGCCGAAAAGCAAATTCTGGTAGAAAAAGAAAAGGCCATTTCTGAAATAAAAGGAGAAGTGGCAAATCTTGCAATTCAGGTTGCTGAAAAATTGATTCAAAAAAATCTTACCAGAGATGATAATCAGTCTCTTATAGACGAGTCATTGCAAAAAATAAAAGGATATGAAGCATAAATTAAATGCGAAGCAATATGCTACAGTATTAATGACTGTGGCGGAACAAGTAGGCGCCACGAATGAAATCAGCGCTTCTTTTCACGTTGTGGAAAAATTGATTCGCACCAATGCGCAATTCAGATCCTTTCTCTTGTCAAAACGAATCCCATCTGATCAAAAGATGCTATCGCTGAAAGCCATTTTAGGAAGATCCTGTCACCAAATTGTGATTGAATTCCTTGGATTACTTTCAGGGACTCAAATGGTTAAACTTTTTCGCGAAACAGGGAAATTGGTTCATGAAAAAGTAAAAAATTCTCAAAATAAGATATCTGTTACTGCGCATGTAGCAGAAGCTTTATCAGAAAGTGAAACAGATATTCTTAAATCATCTCTAGAATCTATTTTGGATAAAACCACAGACTTACAAGTTGCGGTTGACCCAAAATTATTAGGTGGGATAAAGTTGAGAATAGAAAATCTATTTTTGGACGCGTCCATTCAAAATAAATTGAATGTGCTACGTTCAGATTTAATGCAATCCTAATTCTTAAGGAAGAAAATGGAAATACAGACTGAAAAAATAACACAATTAATTAAAGAGCAAATTCAAAAATTTGATGGTGCAATTGATGTTGCAGAAGTTGGCGAAGTTATCGAAATCGGTGATGGTGTTGCTCGTGTAAGTGGCCTTGAAAATGTTATGAGTTCTGAATTAGTGGAACTCCCAAACGGCGTTTTTGGAATGGCCTTAAATTTAGAAGATGACAATGTAGGTTTGGTACTATTCGGTGAAACACGTCTCGTAAAAGAAGGTGATTTAGCCAAACGGACAGGCCGCGTTGTTGAGGTACCCGTTGGCGATGCAATGCTTGGGCGTGTTGTAAATCCCCTCGGACAACCGATTGATGGTAAAGGTCCAATCGAGACCCCGCATAAATTACCCATAGAACGAAAAGCATTAGGTGTTATGGCAAGGCAACCTGTTACAGAACCTTTGCAAACGGGTGTGAAGGCTGTGGATAGTATGATTCCGATTGGCCGTGGTCAAAGAGAATTGATTATCGGCGATCGTCAAACAGGTAAAACAGCCGTGGCAATCGACACGATTATTAACCAAAAGTATACACATAAATCAGATAACCCTGTTTATTGTATCTATGTTGCTATAGGGCAAAAAGCATCAACAGTCGCTTCGCTTGTTGGTGAATTAGAAGCAAATGGTGCTATGGAATACACAACCGTTGTTACTGCAAATGCATCCGACCCTGCCCCAATGCAATATATTGCTCCTTATGCAGGTGCTGCAATGGGTGAATATTTCCGAGATGGTGGAAAGCATGCCTTAATTATTTACGATGATTTATCAAAACAGGCTGTAGCTTATAGACAAATGTCACTCGTTCTTCGCCGCCCACCAGGACGTGAAGCATTCCCAGGTGATGTTTTTTATCTTCATAGCAGATTGCTTGAACGTGCATCTAAATTGTCCGATGATTTAGGAGGGGGTTCATTGACGGCCTTGCCTATTATTGAAACACAAGAAGGGGACGTTTCAGCTTATATCCCAACCAATGTGATTTCGATTACAGATGGACAAATATATTTAGAAACAAATTTATTTAATTCAGGAATTCGACCGGCTATTGATGTAGGATTGTCTGTTTCCCGAGTGGGTGGAAATGCCCAAATAAAAGCGATGAAATCTGTGGCTGGGACTTTACGATTAGACTTGGCGCAATATCGTGAATTAGAGGCATTTGCTAAATTTGGTTCTGATTTAGATAAATCGACTATGGCTCAATTAATTCGTGGTGAGCGGATGGTTGAAATATTAAAACAAAACCAGTATGTACCCATGGATGTTGAAAAACAAATTGCAATTATATTTGCAGCATCTAACGGACTTTTAGATGATTTAGCCATTGACCAAATTGCTGATTTTGAAAAAGGCTTATTTGATTATCTAGATGCAAATGCGTCGGATACATTAGGCGCAATCGTGAGTGAAGGAAAAATTACAGATGAAATTAGCGAATCTTTGAAAAAAGCTATAACCGAGTTCAAACAAGGATTTACTGCATAATTTATGGCAAACCTGAAAGACATTCGGGATCGAATAAAATCCGTAAAAAGCATCCAAAAGGTGACAAAAGCCATGAAAATGGTTTCTGCTGCCAAGATGCGTCGCGCACAAGACCGAATGGAACAATCGCGGCCATATAGTCAAAGTTTACAGGAAGTTATTCACCATATTTTACCGGATGTTGATAGAGATATGCTTCCACTCCTTGATGTAAGAAAAATTAAACGTAAAGCGTATATTGTCGTTACGGGAGATCGAGGGCTGGCTGGATCATTTAATGCCAATATTTTAAAGATGGCTCAAAATGAAATTGATTCTTTTGGTAAAGAAAATGTGGATTTATTTTGTATTGGGAAAAAAGCCAGAGATCATTTTAAGCGACGAGAATATAAAATCATCGAAAGCCATGTGGATTTTTGGGCAGAAATGGAATTCGATAGCGCCATGATGATTGGTCGTAGTATCATTGATCATTTTGTAAGTGGAAAAGTAGATGAAATCCATGTTGTTTATAATTATTTCATTAATGTTGGTCAACAGGAAGTAAAGTCAGAAGTGTTATTGCCTCTTGTTTATGATGAAAATGATTCTGCAATAACAGATCGTTTATATGAGCCATCAAAGGATGCATTGGTTCAATCTTTAATCCCTCGACACTTAAATGTGCAAATGTGGAAATATTTATTGGAATCTTATGCGAGTGAACAAGCTGCACGAATGATGGCAATGGAAAATGCTACTACCAATGCAGAAGATATGATAAAAGATTTAACATTACAATTCAACAAAGCTCGTCAAGCAGCTATTACAACCGAAATGCTCGAAATTGTAAGTGGCGCAGAAGCTTTATCGGAATAAAAAGAAAAAGGAAACATATTCTATGTCAATGACAGGAAAAATTTCGCAGGTTATGGGTGCGGTAGTTGATGTCTCATTTACGGACGGACACCTTCCCAATATTTATAACGCATTAACCGTTGATCGTGGAGAAGAAGGCGCATTAGTTTTAGAAGTGGCTCAGCATTTAGGAGATGGGAATGTAAGAACGGTTGCAATGGATTCAACAGATGGACTTGTTCGTGGACATGAAACAGTTGATACGGGTGAGCCTATTAGGGTTCCTGTTGGTCCAGAAACGCTGGGGCGTTTATTTGATGTATTAGGAAATACGATTGATCAAAAAGGGGATGTTACGACTGAAAAGAAATTCCCGATTCACCGTTCTGCGCCAAAATATGAAGAATTATCTACGTCCACAGAAATGCTTGTTACGGGTATTAAAGTTGTTGATTTAATGGAACCTTATACACGGGGTGGAAAAACCGGATTATTCGGTGGAGCTGGTGTAGGAAAAACAGTTCTCATTCAAGAATTAATACGAAATATTGCAACAGAGCATGGTGGCTATTCCGTTTTCGCGGGTGTGGGTGAAAGAACGCGTGAAGGGAATGATCTTTATAATGAAATGACCGAATCGGGTGTGATTGATAAAACAACCATGGTTTTTGGTCAAATGAATGAACCGCCCGGAGCTCGTTTACGCGTTGCATTGAGTGGATTAGCTATGGCAGAATATTTCCGTGATGATGAAGGGCGAGATGTTTTACTCTTTATTGATAATATTTTCCGTTTTACTCAAGCAGGTTCAGAAGTATCGGCTCTTTTAGGAAGAATGCCTTCTGCTGTAGGATACCAGCCAACTCTTTCAACAGAAATGGGTGATTTGCAGGAAAGAATTACCTCCACAAAAAAAGGATCCATTACATCTGTACAAGCGGTGTATGTACCGGCGGATGATTTAACGGATCCGGCGCCAGCAACCGCATTTGCTCATTTGGATGCTACATCTGTTTTAGAACGTAAAATTGCTGAATTAGGTATTTATCCAGCTGTGGATCCATTGGCCTCTACATCTCGAATTTTAGATCCACGTATTATTGGAGAGCGACATTATAATGTTGCCCGAAATGTGCAAGTTGTATTGCAACAATATAAAGATCTACAAGATATTATTGCCATTTTAGGAATGGATGAATTATCAGATGATGATAAAATTACTGTAGCAAGAGCACGAAAAATGCAGAAATTTATGTCACAACCCTTCTATGTCGCGGAACAGTTTACAGGTACTCCAGGCCGTTATGTGAGTTTAGAAGATACCGTTTCTGGATTTGAAGCTATTCTAAATGGCGAAGCGGATGAATTACAAGAAAATGCTTTTTCCTACGTTGGTTCATTAGACGAAGCTGTTGAGAAGAATAAAAAACTAACCATATAATGAATTATTTTAACCTTGAAATAGTTACACCTACTCGGATAATCGACGAAGGGGAAGTTAGCTATGTGCGTTGCCCGGGTTTAGATGGATCCTTTGGTGTTATGAAAAACCATAGAGAGGGTATAATTGCTTTAGGCGTTGGTGAAATCAAGGTTGATCGAAACGGCAAAGAAGAATGGATGGCAACGAGCGGTGGTTTTGTTGAAATAACTCATGAAAAAGTTCAAATGCTTTTAGAGTCTATTGAAAAATCCGAAGAAATTGATACGAATAGAGCAGAAGATGCATTAAAAAGAGCAAAGAAAAGAAAATCTAAAATAGATGTAAATATGGATGATGCTCGGATGGATGCGTCATTAATGCGTGCAATCAACCGATTGAAGGTTGCAAAAAGATAAAATATTATTCAAACTGAATTAATTAAAAACCGCTCGTAATTTCCGAGCGGTTTTTTTTATGGTAAACGAGATATAAATATGTTTAAACGAACACACACATGCGGTGAATTACAAAAAGTTAATATTGGTGATACAGTCTCTTTAAATGGGTGGGTGAATACAGTTCGTCTCCATGGGCAAGTAGTATTTGTGGATTTACGAGATCGATACGGTAAAACACAAATAGTTTTTAATGCTGACTCATTTAGTGGAGATTTTGAAGCAGTAAAGAAACTTTCAATGGAAGATGTACTTTCTATTAAGGGGCAGGTAAAACCACGCGCAGAGTCTGCGATCAACCCAAATATGGCTACGGGTGAAATCGAAGTAGTCGTTGAAAATTATATTATGCTAAATGAAGCAGCACCTTTACCATTTGTAATATCGGATCGTGATAATGCGGAAGAAAATCTTCGTTTAAAATACCGGTATCTTGAACTTCGCATGGAAGAACTTCAGCGGAATATGCTCATTAGACATGAAACGTACCAAGCTACACGTTCTTATCTTTCTGCAGAAAAATTTGTAGAAATTGAAACGCCTATGTTAATGAAATCTACACCAGAAGGTGCTCGAGATTATTTAGTTCCTAGTCGCATACATCATGGCAAATTTTATGCATTGCCCCAGTCCCCCCAGATCTATAAACAAATTTTAATGATATCTGGATATGACCGATATTTCCAAATTGTAAAATGTTTTAGAGATGAAGATTTACGGGCAGATCGTCAACCTGAATTTACCCAAATTGATATGGAATTATCTTTTATCGATGAAGAAGACATTTATTCAACAATGGAAGGACTTACAAAACATGTATTTAAACAAGTTCGAAATGTAGAATTGTCTGGATCATTTCCAAGATTAACGTGGGCTGAAGCCATGGATACGTATGGATCAGATAAACCTGACTTACGGTACGGAATGGAATTGAAAGATGTGAAAGAATTCACAAATGCTTCTGACTTTAATGCTTTCAAATCAGCCGAAAGAGTAATGGCAATTGTTGTTGAAGGTGGTGCAAAATATTCACGGAAAATTATTGATGAACTCACAGATTATGTAAAAAAATATAAAGCGAAAGGATTAGCTTGGATGAAGGGAGAAAATGGTGGGTTCACAGGTGGAATATCCAAATTTTTCTCTGATGATTTACATCAATCTATGCGAAAAGAGTTAGGTGTTAATGATGGCGACATTCTTTTTATGATTGGAGATATTTCATCCATAACTCTAAATGCATTAGGGCATCTTCGGGTGGAAATCGCTAAACGTGAATCTTTAACAAAAAAAGATGACTTCAAACCTGTTTGGATAACAGAATTTCCCATGTTCGAATATGATGAAGAAGCGGATAGATTTATTGCAATGCATCATCCATTTACTGCACCACGAGAAGATGATATTGGAAAATTAGATTCAGATCCTTCAAATACCTTAAGCCGTGGATATGATTTAACGATGAATGGCTACGAAATTGCAGGTGGTTCAATTCGGATTCATTCACAGAAGATTCAAGAAAAAGTATTTTCATTACTGGGCCTGAGTCGAGAAGAAGCCATAGAAAAATTCGGTTTTCTTGTAGAAGCCTTGACATATGGTGCGCCTCCTCACGGTGGGATTGCTTTTGGTTTTGATCGTTTAGTGATGCTTTTAGCTGGAACTGAAAATATACGAGACGTCATTGCTTTCCCAAAAACAACTTCTGCCACATCATTAATGGACGAGAGTCCAAGTAATGTGAGTCTAGACCAATTGGACGATTTGAGAATTCAGATTAAACAATCTGAAAAATAATTCATTGCCAATTAATACGAATCAGTCGTTCGATTACTAACATTTCGTATGGAATTATTTTCCGGTTTGTAATAAGTCAGCTTTTTGCATAATAATGCGGTTAAAACACAATAATAAATTAAAGAGTGAACCCGCTAAACGTAATATTAGGTTTAGCAAGACGTTGTGCGTCAGCCAAGAAAGAACCAAATGAAAATTATAATTTCAGAAACAAGAGAAATAAAAGCGGAAAAAATTATCCAATTATACAAAGCAAATAAATGGAGTTCTGCTGAAAAACCAACGGAATTATATAATGCATTAATAAACTCACATTCTCTAATTACAGCGTGGAATAAAGAAGAACTAATTGGAATTGGGAACGCTATTTCAGATGGATTTTTGGTGGTTTACTATCCTCATTTACTTGTGCATCCTAATTATCAAGGGAAAGGAATAGGAAAAATGATAATGGATAAAATGCAAGAAAAATATAAGGCTTTTCATATGCAAATGTTAACCGCTGACGGAAAGGCAATTGAATTCTATCAAAAAATAGGTTTTACAAAAGCAGGAAATACACAGCCAATGTGGATTTACAAAGGAAATGAACATTAAAAAAACATAAAAATGATAGCAAGAGTTTGGAAGGGAAAAACTAAAATTGAACATTCAGAAATTTATAAAAAAATTATTGAAGAGCGGGATATACCTGATTATAGAAAAGCAAAAGGATTTGTAAAACTCACATTTTTAAAACGAGCTGACAAAAAATACACTTACTTCGAATTGATAACTTTTTGGCAAGATTTAGAAATTATAAAAAACTTTACCGGACCAGATTTTGAGGAAGCAGTCTCTTACAAAGAAGATGAGAAATATTTGGCTGATTTCCCAGGAAGCGTATTACATTACGAAGTATTTGCAGAATAAAGCCGAACGCACAACAAAGTATAAAAATAATAGCCGAAATAGTAGTAAATATGAACATTGTAGCCCGCAACAAAATTAGTAGTAACTTGAAAGATTCGAGTTCCGCAATCGGCTACTATTCATATACAAACCGTTCATTCGCAATCCGCTTCGCTACTTGCGAATGAATGTGGCGCGCTGTGCACTGTTCATCTTGTCCGCAAAGCGGACGGCGAAGAACAGCGCTGTAAAACCAATAGAATTATTGAGAAGACTCAAATTCTACTGTCTCTACAGCGCACCACATTGTG